>CAJXOW010000029.1 GCA_913057825.1 uncultured Balneolaceae bacterium
TCCAGGTCTACGGTAATGTTGACTTTTTTTGTATTGCTTGACATAAAGGCGGTTGCTTTTAAATGGTTTTTAGATTCATTGATGTTTTAAAGACTGGTTACACGATGCTCCAGGCTCCAAGCTCCATGCTCCACGCGTTTTGTATATGCTTAAGCTTTTATAAATAGTTTTATGAATTGGATCAGAATCACTATTACAAGGTGCTAACCATTAATAAATTTGGTCTGCCAATCCGAAGTCCCAAAAGGGGTTGCGTGGAGCCTGGAGCCCAAATGGAGCTGGATGAGCTCCATTTGGTCATTTGCAATTTTTACGAACCTCATCCAGGGTTATTTGAAATTTTTTCGGTAGTTCCGATTCGAAGCGCATCATTTCCCCGGTGCGGGGGTGTTCGAAGCCAAGGGTTCTGGCGTGTAGACATTGTCCGCCAAGCTGCTTAAAGAGCCGGTCGAACATCTGTTTGCGCGGACCGGTGTTGGGTCCGTAGCGTACGGAATCACCGCCATAGACCGGATCGCCGAATACCGGCATCTCGTTGTGCGAAAAGTGCACGCGGATCTGGTGGGTGCGACCGGTTTCCAGCCTGAGCTCCACCAGCGTCAGATGATCAAAATATTCGAGCACTTTATAGTGGGTGACCGCCTCTTTGCCGTTTTCGGGTTTAACGACGGCGAACTTTTTGCGGTCACGGGGAGAACGGCCTATCGGACCGAATATCTTGCCGCGCTTATAGGATGGATGTCCCCAGATCAATGCCCAGTATCGGCGCTCGGCTTTCTTGTATTTAAAATAGTTGCCCAGCTTCGACAGCGCATGGTCGGTCTTGGCCACCACCAACAGGCCGCTGGTATCCTTATCGAGTCGGTGGACCAGTCCCGGACGGATGTTGGAATCGTCGGTCTCGGCCAGCGAATCGCAGTAATGCATCAAACCGTTCACCAGCGTCCCGGTCCAATTGCCGACCCCCGGGTGCACGACCATCCCGGCCTCTTTGTGGACCACCATCAGATCATCATCTTCATATACGACATTAATGGGCAGCTTTTCCGGTTTGGCCTTCGGCGGTGGCGGTTTGGGGATCGTCACGTCGATCACATCATCCGCTTCAATCGTATAAGACGGTTTTTCCTGCTCACCGTTAACCGTAATCAACCCCTCTTCAATAGCGTCCTTGATACGCGTTCGAGAAGTATTTCGCATCTTGCGCGACAGGTACTTGTCGAGACGAATTTCCACTTCCTGTCCCGACGGAACCTCAAACCGATGATGGGTATGCTTTTCGCCGGACTGCGCAGCCTCGATATCATCCTTGTCCTGCGACCGGCCTGCCTGTTCTTTTGCCTCGGTGTCACTCATCCTTTAAAACCAATACTGAAATTCAAATTCCAATGCTGTGGTAGTATCGCTTTACCCGTCAAAATCCTACGGCGACAAATCAGCCTTATTAACGTCAGAGACGCCAACTTCTTTTAATATCCATGTAAATCCTGATTTGCCGCAACAATTCTAAAATATAATAAATAACAGTCAACCTATTGCGCCCATTAGCATCCCGGGCACTCCTCCCAAATGCATATTAAATAATTAGCGTCAGAGGGATCTTCGAATGTGATAATATCATCTTCTTCCTGATTGTCACCAATAAAATTAAACTCGCATGTACTCACTCAAAGCTCGAGGAGTTCCGGTTTCCTCAGATTTTTTGTAAGGATCATGAAGTTTCCGGCTCTCATTATACCGGAAGGGGGATACGATTCGGCCGTACACGATCCCCTCAATTGTTTTTAGATTTCCAAAGCGATATAATATGAATAGGGCTCCAGGCTCCACGCTCCATGCTCCACTTTTTTGGTATTCGAGCTATGTATTTGTTTTATACCTATTACCAATGGTCTTGTACTTTAGATCAGAATCATATTAATAGAGACCGTTGAAAAAACGGGCGACGGTTCCGAAGTATTAAGTTTTTCGGTCAATAGATGAAAAATGTATTAACGTTGACAGACATTTATTATGGCCGGCAGATAGCTAAACGAACGCAAAAGAGAAAAACTTTCGAACGAGGAACTGCCGCCCGTTTTTTCAACGGTCTCCTACATAGTATACATTATTATTAATTCAGTCTATTTGTCTAAGGCCTAATAAACGGATGGAATGGAGCTTGGAGCGTGGAGCCTGGAGCCAATTCATCATCAAATTTCACAACTGTGATCCGCAATTTATACATCAAAAATTTTGCCCTGATCGACGAGCTCGAAGTCGAGTTTGATGAGGGTTTGAATATCCTTACCGGTCAGACCGGTGCGGGTAAGTCGATTATCGTGGGAGCGTTGAATATGATTTTGGGCGAGCGGGCCGATACCGACCAGATTCGTCAGGGAGCCAACAAAGCGATTGCCGAGGCGTCTATCTTTGTGGGCGAAGTGCCGTCAATTCGTGAACTTTTGGAGGATAATGCCGTGGAGTACAGTGAAGAACTTATTTTGCGGCGGGAGATCCGGTCCTCGGGAAGCCGGGCTTTTATTAATGACACGCCGGTGACCATTTCAATTCTGAAACAAGTGGGAGATCAACTGGTCGACCTGCACGGTCAGCACGAACACCAGTTGCTGTTGCAGCCCGAGCATCACCGGGAAGTCGTCGACGCCTTTGAAGAAATTCAGCCGTTGATGGAATCCTACCTTGAATCCTATCGCGAGATGCAGGAGTTGCGGGAGAAACGACAAAAATTGAGCCGGCGGGAATCCGAATTGCGTGAAAAACGGGAACTGTATGAATTCCAGGTCCAGGAGCTGGAAGAAGCGAAGCTTACCAAGGGCGAGGATGAAGAACTTGAAACGGAACTGAACCTGCTGGATAACGCCGAAGAGCTGCAGGAAAAAGTCAACAGCATCGTCGACCTCGGCAGTGAAGCTGAAATCAACCTGATGGATCTGCTGAACCAGATCAAAATTCAATTGGAGGATATTGCCCGCATCGAACCCGAATTTGAAGGATATCTTGAAGAGCTCTCGTCGGCCCGGATCAGCCTGCAAGAAATGATACGGTTTACAGAAGAATACCGGGAAGATATCGAATTCAATCCCCAGCGACTCGATTACGTACGCGGCCGACTGAACGAAATTAATCGTTTGAAGAAGAAATATCAGCGGGATATTGATGGACTGCTCGAATACCTGGAAGAAACGCGACAGGAATTAGACCTGGCCGAGAATTTTGAGGCGGAGCTGGAACAAATGGATGAAGCAATAGATGAACAGGCTGATATCCTGGCAGAAAGAGCCCGTGAATTACATGAGAAACGCACAGCTCTGGGAGATGATTTATCAGACGATATAGTTCGGGAACTGCAGCAGCTCGGCATGCCGAACGCCCGATTCGAAATTCGGGTCGAGTGGCGGCAAGAAGAGAATGGCTGGATTGAGATTGACGGCCAGCCGGTTGAATGCACCGAGCACGGGGCCGACTTTGTGGAATTTTATATTTCCACCAACAAGGGAGAAGATCCATTGCCGCTCTACAAAATTGCCTCCGGCGGAGAAATCAGCCGCGTGATGCTGGCCCTGAAATCGATCATCGCCAAAGAGCAGAGCCTGCCCGTGATGATTTTCGATGAAATTGATGCCGGCATCAGTGGAAAAATTTCCGAAAAGGTGGGCAAAACGATGCGGATGTTATCCGATAATTGCCAAATTATCGCCATCACCCACCAGCCCCAGATCGCCAGTCAAGCTCATGCTCATTACCAGGTCGAAAAGGTGGAAGACGACGGACGCATGATCACCCGTATCACTCCTTTGAGCGACGAAGAACATGTCAAGGAGGTCGCCAGTCTCATGAGCGGCGAACAGATCACACAGGCCACCCTCAAAAGCGCCCGCGAACTCATTCATAATGCCGTAGAGAATTGAAAGTCGCTGTATAAGACTCTTAATAGTTGAAAAGTACGAGGAGGAGCGATAGAATTTTACACAAACAGCACTAGCATCTCCGCCTACACATGTTTCAGTGCCTGGAAAAAGCAAGACCTCCCTGTCATGGATTAGACCTTTCAAGCATAAACAATCAATGGGTAATAACCTATATGCATACTTTGTTTATAATTTACTCTTAGCTCTGACAAGGTTAAATTGTTTTTAAACGATCCTGCTGTTAGTTTAGAAACATTGAGAGATGCTTAATACTAAACCCTTATTTAATGGCCAAAATTGCGTACCTTTATTAGATATAACGATCAATAAGATATCTATAAACAAATGGCTTCGGGTTATCACGAGCGATTCAAACAGCTGATTGAGGAAATTCGTCCCAATATAAATACGATTTCTTCCAAACAACTTTTCAATGACCTGGAGGGAGACGAAAACACGGTCGTAGTAGACGTTCGTGAACGCGACGAATGGCAAATGAGTCATATTCCCGGGGCCTTGTGCGTACCCAAATCGATTATCGAGCGCGATATTGAATTTCATGTCCCGAATCCCAGCAGGAAAGTAGCACTATACAGTCGCGGGGGATTCCTGTGCATGATTGCGGCCGATAGCCTTCAAAAAATGGGATATGAGCATGTGTACACCCTTAAAGGCGGGTACCACGCCTGGACGATCGGGGGATATCCGATCAAACAAAATGGCGATATTACTTATCCTGACGAAGAACAAATCCAGGAGCTGTTAAAAGAAAATAAAGCAGCCGACCGCTGAGAGCTTGAAGAGGTTCAGGTATTGTTTGTTTAACTCTGAGCACCCCCAACCACACGCGTGGTTGATTGCAATAGCAAAGAAGGTGAAAATCATCCTAAATGACTTGCCATCAATTGGGCGGGGTGATAGGCGGTGCGACCGACGCCGTCTTTGATTTGGTGACGGCAAGAAAATCCGGGGGCGCATATCAAGGTCTCTTGTTCCGTTTCTCTTAGTTGTGGAAAGAGTCTTAATTCACCGATATCCATCGATACATTGTAGTGATCAGCCTCATACCCGAAACTGCCCGCCATGCCGCAGCAGCCGGTTTGCAAATCCACCGGAAGGTATCCTCCTTCAGATAATAGTTGCAAGGTCGGTTCCATGCCGACGAGTGCTTTGGCGTGGCAGTGACCGTGGACGTAGACGGTTTGGTCTGTCTTTTGAAAATAATCTGTTACATTTTCATGGCGCAATAAAAATTCCTCGAATTGATACGTATTCGCGGCAACTTTTTGGGCCATAGTTATCTGCTCTTCTCCGCATAAATCCGGATAATCATCCCGAAATGTCAGGACCTCTGAGGGTTCGATTCCGACGATCGGCACATGGCGGCGCACATATTCATGCAAGCGTGGAATCGTTTCATTCACCAGTGGTTTTACCTGGTCAACCAACCCTTTCGAGAGCTGAGGTCGACCGCTTTCGACCTGGTCGATCAATTTAATGTCATATCCGAGTCGACGCAACACCCTAACCGCCGCTTCGGCGATATCGGGATCGTGGTAGTTGGTGAAAAGATCGACAAACAGGGCAACTTTTGTGATTTTTTCCTGTTTTATTCGGTATTGTGCTTCCCTTGGGTTCGAACCTTTTTCTACTGTACCACTACGATTCAAATCTACTCCATAATCTTGCTCTTCGGAGTCACGCCCATTATCCACGTTTTCATCATTCCCTTTTGAATCGACTTCTTGATTTTTTTCGACTTTCCCGCCAGATATATTCTCTTGTCCCTCATCTCCATTTTGTTTTCGGGAATCATTATCTTCCGATTGTTTCTTCCCTCGATCGTTATCACCCCCATCTTTATCTTCCACTTTTTTACGGTCCGGAATCCCACTGCCTTCCAGCAATACTTGTCCCGCTTCATCCAATTGGGCTTCATCGGGTTTCAACTCCTCTTCCCAACGTTGGAAAAAGGTCTCCCGGGCAAAGATGGGCAGGGATCGCTCCGGCGCGATATTGAACAGTCGATACATGATTTGCTTCGTGATGCCCCAGTCAGCCGCCTGATTAACTAAGGGCGCCAACTTCTGAGCCAGGGGATAGAATTTCGCCGCCTGACCGAAAAATCGTTCGGACCACGAAATGCCGTTGCGCCGATGCCACCCATTCATAAACTCAGCTTTCATCCGGGCCATATCGACATTCGCCGGACATTCGCTTTTGCAGGCTTTACAACTCAGGCACAAATCGAGGGCGTCATTGAGCTCCTCCGACGAAAAAGCCTCAGCCTGTTTGCCTTCGAAAAGCTGACGAAACAGGTTAGCCCGTCCGCGGGTACTGTCTTTTTCCTCTTTCGTAGCCATGTACGAGGGACACATGGTACCCCCGCTTTCGGCCAACTTCCGGCACACCCCGGCCCCGTTGCACAATTCCAGCGCATCCGCGAAGCTTCCCTCCTTGCGCCATTCAAAAACGGTATCAACCTGCGGACGACGATATTCCGGTGAAAACCGTAAATGGTCATTAATGGGACGTGGCTCAACGATTTTACCCGGATTGAAGAGATAGTCCGGATCCCACAGTTCCTTGGTCCGCCGAAGCAGCGGCATCATATCGGCCCCCAGGACCTTTTCAATATAAGGAGATCGCGCCCGACCGTCGCCGTGCTCGCCCGAAAGCGACCCGTTATACGAAGCCACCAGGTCGGCCACTTCGTTCGCCATCTGTTTCATTTTATCAACCCCCTCGTCGGTCAGCGTATCAACCACCGGACGGATATGCAGCTCACCAACCGAGGCATGGGCATAGAATACACAGCGGGTGTTATACTTATTCAACAAGGCCTGAAACTCGTCAATGTAATCGGGCAAATCCTGTACCCGCACGGCCGTATCCTCCACAAACGACGGCGTCCGGCTGTCCGAATCCAGTCCCATGAGCAAACCCAGTCCCGCTTTCCGCAGGTCCCACACCCGCTCGATTTTATCATCATCTTCAATTATCGGGTGGACGTATCCCTTTTTGTTTTGCTGCAGTCGATCACGCAGTTTCTCTGCCCGCTCGATCAAAGCTTCTTTATCATTCCCTTCAAACTGGATGATCAACACACTTCGGGGTTCGCCTTCAAGAAAAAAGCGGTTCTTCCGCTGCTCGATATTATCCTTGGTCGCTCCCAGCACGATATCATCGATCAACTCGGCCGCCGCCGGATCATACTGCACCACATCGACCGTCGCCTCCAGCGCTTCGCGGAGCGAGTCAAACTGCGGAATCAACAGCACCCGCTCGGAGTCTCGCGGCACCAGCCGGATCTTTGCCGACGCCGTCATGGCCAACGTACCCTCACTGCCGCAAAGCAGTTCCGCCAGGTTAAACGGTCGTCCGTCCGGGTCAAACGGCTGCATCGTACAAAGTTTATCGAGGGCATATCCCGTATTTCGGCGAATTATTTCCGGATGGGGATAGGCTTCGAGAATGGTGTCGCTGTGCTCTTCAATGAGTTCCAGCATCCCCCGGTAAATCCGTCCCTCGAGCGAATCCAACTGCTTCTTGGCTTCAAGTTCATCCGATGTTAGCGGTCCGAACACCGCCGTGGAACCGTCACTCAGCACGGCTTCCACCTCCAACACATGCTCGCGGGTCGACCCGTGCTTGATCGAAAATGATCCCGTCGAGTTATTGCCGATCATCCCGCCGATCATGCAGCGATTCGTCGTCGACGTATCCGGCCCGAAGAGCAAGCCATGCTCGGCCGCCTGCCGGTTCAGCGTATCGCGGATTACTCCCGGCTGGACCTGCGCGAATCGCTGCTCGGCGTTCAGCTCCATGAGCTCGGTCATGTGACGGGAGACATCCATAATAACCCCGTCGCCCGTGGCCTGTCCGGCAAGCGACGTGCCCGCACTTCGCGCCGTAATGGAGAATCCCTCCTCGCGTGCCCGACGCACGAGCGACTGAATATCGTCGGTCGACGACGGAAAACTCACGCCCTGCGGCACCTCTTCATACATCGAGGCATCGGACGAATAGAGCAGGCGTGTTTGTTTATCGGTGTGAATCACGAGCGTTTTAGTGACTTGGTGATGTTATTGATGGCAAGTGATGGCATTTGTGATCAAGCCTGTATTTCGTTTTGCAGCGAGCTGGAGGCTGGAAGCTTGAGGCTCGAAGCTTATTCGGGACTGTTTTCCTGGGATGTATATGATGTTTCAAAGTCTGTCACTTTAAATAAAGCAGCCGTTTACACTCATTAGCCCAATATAGCTTTGTAGCGTAAGGAATTAAACTCTTTGTGTGATTTTACTATATATTGTTTCGAATTTATCGATTTTTGAGCAAGCCGATCCCGGTAATGATGAGCGACAGAATCAATGCCGCGGAGCCGATATAAATCATCCAGCGAAAACCGGGCATGAAAGTCAGGCCAAAAAATCCCCCGGAAACCAGAACCGCTGCAATGGGCGCTCCCAGTCGGGCGATCCACTCCATCGTTTTGGATAAGTTGGTGCTGTCGACCAGGATCTGCAACACCAGCGACAAAATCACCCAGACGCCGGCGTGGGCATGTCCGGCGCGCCAGAGCGACCACTGCTTGTCGGTAAGCGACAATTCGCCCGGCGCCATTCCTGCACCTCCGTTTGTAAGAATGCCCAAGAGCGTAACTCCACCATACATAATCGTCGGAACTACCAGCAACAGGATGCCTGAGACAATCTTGGTCTCTCGTGATAAATACATATATCCCCCCCCTCCTTTTTGTTCGAATTTAATGATCCGACCCGCTTATTAAATTGGGAATCCCCGGTGGATTTTCAATCTATTTGCAGATTTTTACAACGCTTAACAGCTTTACAACCCTTCTGATTATCTTCACTGTATGCTCAAAACACTTGGGATATTAATCGACTCTAAATTCCAAACAATTTACGAAGGGTTATTACACTATCATAAATATTCAGACGGCTGGTTTGTCAGAATTTAAACTAGTTGGCGTTTTTATACCTTTCTCCTTTTATATCTCTTATAATAAGCCCTATTTAATCAACAGCATTTTACGTGTTTTGGTAACATCCCCAGCCTCCAATTTATAGAGGTATACCCCGCTCGAAAGATGTTCGGCATCGAAGGTGACCTGGTAGGTTCCGGCGGATTTTTTACTATTGACGAGTTCAACCACTTTTCGTCCCAGTACATCAAAAACCGTTAGCTGCACGCGGGTTGGCTGAATGACGCTATATTCAATAGTAGTCGCCGGGTTAAAGGGATTAGGATAGTTCTGTTCCAAGGTGATATTCTGCGGCAGTGGACTGGAACGTTCCGGGGTACTCGTAAAGATTTTCGAGGGGACGTAGTTATACAAGGATAGATCGTCAATCAAGCCGTTAAAATAGGGCGTGTAATCCCCTGTTCCCCCGATCTTGAGGGAGTGTTGATTTGGGGTGGCGCCGGCATCTACCGGGTGGACGCGTTTGGCGACGGTATCTCCCGTAGCAACTTCAAGTAAATGCGCAAAAATGCGACCGGTGTCGGCCGTAAGTCCCCCGGGACCGCGAATACCTAGCTGAACGCGATACCAGGTATCCGCTTCGATGCGTTCATTCGTACCATCCATCAGCAGACATCCCCCGGTAAATTCTCCGCAGGGATCAAGCCTGTTATTGGCGGCATAAATAGCCGGACGCACCGCCCCGTTGGGGTCGAAATTGACCTGGTAGTTGCTGTAATAGAGGGCTGACGGATCCCCTTTGGCTATAAGCCGGGTGTCCTCCGGCGGTATCGAATCTTGGGCGTAAAACTTGAAATCCAGTGTAAAATGGGTCAGTTCGTGAAAGGGTGAGGAGACCTCCAGCCAGGTGGAGTCGGCTGCGTTGAATTCTATTGCATAATCATCGTCGCCCCCGTCGCCCTGTACATAGGCGGGATTTGCGGCAGCGCTATGAAAAGTGACGGCGGATTCATAACTCGACTGATCCGTGGGAATTCCACTGCCCTCATTAAACGGCAGATGCAAGACCCGGGAGCTGTCGCGCCATACGCCGAAATTATAGGCGTTTTGAGCAGGATTGGAACGCGGATGGGTCGCTCGTTGTCCGTCACTGGCAGTGGCTTCAATCCAGTAATCGATCTCGGAACCGACGGATTGAGAGGGGATCCGGGCCGTATATCGATTATCCGCCCCTTCTACCATGGAAAGAGTCATCCATGTTTCGCTGTCAACGCGATAATGCAGAGTCGCCGAAGTCACCTTGTTATCCCCTATAGTCTGGATCTTCGCCTTGACTTCGTAGTCTTGGTTCGTTGGCTGGTGCTCCAGTTGGGTGACTCCGGAGATAATGGGTGGCACATTGTAAGAACGGACCGTATTGCTGATGTGGATTTCGTCCAACCAACCTCTCAGGTTATTGAAAAGCGTATCATTCTGTGGAGTGGCACCAATAAATAACGGCTGATCACTCGTTCGAGGCTGACCGGTTTGACCTGCTTTCTCAAAGTTAAATGCTTCCAGATAAACCCTTTCAAGCGAATCCGATGCATAACCGGGCAGGCGACCGGCATCGGAGGCATTCTGGTGAATCATTTGTACGATCAGCTTTTTGGATGTATCACGTAAAAACGTGACATGATACCACTCACCGATGTTAAAAAGATTATTGGGCGAGCGAATATCGATCCAGGTGCTGTCTTTTACGCTGTAATAACCGGTCATAAAATCACGATTGACACCATAAATATAAATAGAATAGTTCATCTGATAATAGGCCGCTTCGTGAGGATCACCCGGTTTCAGCAGAATTCTGGCTCGATCGGGCGGCCATCCGGTTTGACCGGTGCCGAAAGTAAAAACATTCACCCAGGCCTGCATCGTCCAACTACCGGTCAGATCCAATGAAGCCGTATCCGGAACTTGGAGGTGACTCTTATCCTCAGGAGAATCATTATCAAACCAGAGTTGCTGACCGAACACCCCGGCGCTGTCCAACGTATCAAACGAGGTATTTCCATAGGGTTGGGCATCGGCGGTGGCGTCGACTTCGTTTTCATAATCCCCGTTGAAATGCAGTAAAAGGACGGTCGAGGAATCGGCTTGATAGGGTCCGCCGATAGGTTGCTGTGCCTGGAGCGGTTCGATGCTGAACGCACACAGAAATACTCCCCAGAATATGAAACCTGTTATCAACTTCAGTGGCTCTCTTAACTTCATCGGGTATAACCTCTCATGGATCTTGGTGGTGAGAAGGCGATGAACAGGTAAATTGTAGATTATCTTATCAATTTTCAATAAAAAACCCGACCGGCAAAGGGGTAACCGGTCGGGCAGGGGGTAGGAGGGAGCTATGATAAGGGATTAGCCACAACTACATCGAGTTTCACTTAGTGCTTTACCCATCGCGGTTTGCATGCTGGTAAAGCTATTATTGTTGTTTTCGTTGCTTTCTTTTGTCCTCTTATTCCACCTTCCAACAAGGGTCGGAGCCTGCCTTGACTACTGTCGAGGAACAGGCATACCGAAGGAAAACATTGAACTCTTTCGGCTTTCACCCTTCACCTTCACGAGCGTAGCGAGTGATCGGTCCTCCCCCTTGGCCCGACTGTGTCGGGCCGTCCCCCTCCGAAGGGGGATGTTTATTTCAGGAGCACCATCTTGCCTGTTTTGCTGATGGACTGGTTGCCGTTGGCTATCTGCAATCGATAGAGATAATTTCCGGAGTTCAATCCACTGGCGTCAAAGCTGATGCTTTTGGCGGACCCGGCCGACATTCGCCCGGCCTCGATCGTTTGTACACGCTGCCCAAGCAGGTTATAGACGGTCATAGTAACATCGGCGGACGACGCCAGGTCAAACACCACCTGGGTTGAGGGATTAAACGGGTTGGGATAGTTGCCGAGGAGTCTGAATTCACTCGGCAGCCCCGCTCGTTCACCGTCAATCGAGGTAACTTGAGTTTCGGGCAGCATCACCGTAGTGCCATCCGCAAGGACCAACAGCAGTCCGAACGCCTCTCCATCGTTGTTCTGAGAAGGATCCAGGAATCCGGATGCTAACACCGCTGCCGATTGATCTCCAAGTGAAGAGACGTCCGCCCCGAAAGAGACCAACACATCTTCTGATCCGGCCGGATAGATATCGATAGTGTAGTTATTGGGAGCGACCGAGAAATAATCGGTAATGGCCGTGTAGGTGGCTCCTTCGACCAACGTTGCAACGTCACGCACTACAATATCGACAGCCGGGGCGTCGGTCGATCCATGGACGATATAAAACTGGAAATCGCCACTGGTCATCGATTGCTTACGAGCTTCGGTTTTCAGTAGAAAATTGAAGGCGGTCGAAATGCCATCCGGGTTATTCGCAAAGTTACCGGGACTCAATACTCCGCTGGCGATATATCCATAGGTCTCCCCTTCGGCCAGAGTCGGTCGGAACGTAGTCAGGGTGTCATCCACACTACTGCTATTCCCCGGGGCAATGCCAATAGCAAGTTTCACGCCAGCCGGCAACGAAAGATACGAGGTCGCCGAACGGAATCCGAAGTCATCGATTGCCAGTTCATTATTAATATAGACATCGACCGTGTCGGCATTCGGATCGGCCGCATTGTGAATCACCTGTACGCTTGCATTGCTTGTTTCATTCGGCAGGGTGATCACGGTCCCATCAGCCAATACGGCAATCAGGGCAAACCCTTCTCCGTCCTGATTATTCGATGGATTCAGGAAGCCCGAGGCCAATACCGTCGCCGTACCACCGGCCAATCCACCCAGATCAGCCTGGAAAGAGGCGACGACCGAAAACAGGCTGGCCAACCGGATGTCCAGCATATAAGAAGCCGCCGGAACACCCAGGTAGTCGGTAATGTCTCCATAAGCCGCGTCTTCAACCAATGTAGCCACTCCGCGGGCGCCTACATCTACGGACGGGGCATCGCTGGCACCATGAACGACATTAAACTGAACCTGCTCGGAATCGGTCGATGACATGCGGGCGCCGGTATTAATCCACAGGTTGAAGCCTGTACTCTTGTCATCCGGATTATCACTGAACTGCTCCGGATCCAGGACGCCATTGGCGATAACCGTATAATTCTCGTCCGCTTCCAGCGTGATATCAAAATCCGCTATCGCGTCGTCCACCGAGCTGCTGTTTTGTCCGGCGACCGAAACCGTATGATCACCGGCGGGTAGTTCGAGGAATCCCGTAGCCGATCGAAATCCGAAATTGTCGAGTGTCAGATCGCCATTCACGTAAATATCAACCGTATCCGCTGCCGGATCTGCTGCATTGTGAATAATCTGCACATTCGCTGTCTGTGCCTGCAATGTGCCGGTCCAACCGAACATCGACAGTGCAACGACCACCACTCCATAGGTGAGCGTGTCTCGTATCTTTTTGATGATATTACTTTTGTGTGTATTCATTGTAACCTTTGTTTTAAGTGGCATGAGAAACAGGCTGGATCCACATTCACCGAACCGACCTGCATTCATTTTGTAACGTATATAACTTATTTCACATTACAATATACCACATGTAACACACAAAAGTCAATATGTATTACAATAATATTTTTAAATATTTTAGCTTACAGCCATTATCAGTCTCAGTTTTTATGGGGTTGTCGAGACTGTAATTGCTTACTGTCCAACTTGCTAGGCGAGCAACATTGGACTTAATTATGTAACATTATTAATTTATTTTATATTACATAAAAGCTGTGTAGCCAATCCATGTTTGCACCTTATTATCTTCATATTAAGCCTTTAAGCTTATACATATTTGCTAATATACCGGCTACTTGTTGCAGGAAAGGTCTTCCAATAATTTGCCTCCCTTTATATGGCTGTTATTCCTGCCTTTCGCTTCAATAATAATTGAGAATTGCTTTCACCTTTTGCCTTTCACCTTCACGAGCGCAGCGAGTGATTGGTCCTCCCCCTTGTCCATCCCAAATTTTTTGGGATGGACCTTCCCCCTCCGAAGGGGGAAGGTTTAGAGGTTGAATTCTTGTTTGGCTTTCTTGACGATTTCGTCGCCGATGGCGAGTCCCGCGGTGGCGGCGGGGCTGGGAGCGTTGAGGATATGGATTTCATTGCGGGAAGTGACAAAGTTGAAGTCGTCGACTATTTCTCCGTCGGGTGTCAATGCCATGGCTCGCACGCCGGAGGGGGCTTCCTCGAGATCGCTGGCATCAATGGAAGGGATGAGTTGCTGCAGGTTGCGGACAAACGCCTTTTTGGAGAACGAACGATAGTATTCGTCCAATCCCATGCGCCAGTGCTCGCCGGCCAATCGCCAAAAACCGGGGAAATTGACGGTTTCGATCGTCTCCTCAAGGTCGAACGACAACCGGTCGTAGCCTTCTCGCTTGAAAGCAAAGACAGCATTCGGACCGCATTCGACTCCGCCGACCGCCATCTTGGTAAAGTGGACACCCAGAAAGGGAAAGGCCGGATTGGGCAGCGGATAAATAAGTCCGCGAACCCGGTGTTCGGCTTCCGGCGTCAACTGATAGTATTCCCCTCGAAACGGCACAATCTGAATCTCCGGGTGATATCCCGCCATTTGAGCTATATGATCACAATACAAGCCGGCGCAGTTAACCAGGTAACGTGTGACAAACTGATCGGTATCGGTCGACACCACTAAATCGTTTCCGTCGTGCTCGATGTCCCGGACCGGTTGGTCAAAACCGAATTCGACCCCTCCTTCACGGAGCAGCTCCTCCAGTTTCCGGCACATTCCCGCAAAATCGACAATCCCTGAACAAGG
The DNA here is from genome assembly GCA_913057825.1 of uncultured Balneolaceae bacterium. GTDB lineage: Bacteria > Bacteroidota > Rhodothermia > Balneolales > Balneolaceae > CAJXOW01. The sequence goes on from CAJXOW010000029.1 coordinate 14,680, forward strand.
CACATGAATCGCTTGAACCCCCTCGCAAAAAGGCTCAATCTTCCGCAGTTCCTGTCGGTCGATCATTCGAATCTCCTCCGGCAAGTTGACCAATCCGCGCTCATAAATCTTTTTCAGCCGCGGGATCTCTTCCTCCTCTGTCGCCACAATCACCTTGCCGCATTGTTCATAAGCCACATCATACTGCTTGCAAAACCCCTCCAGTTGATGTCGGCCGTCCACACAATTCCGCGCCTTGTAGCTGTCAGGCTCGTAATAGATTCCCGAATGCACCACTCCCGAATTGTTCCCCGTCTGATGCGCCGCTACATGCGACTCTTTATCCAACACCAGGATATCCAGTTCGGGGTAGGCTTTATGCAGCTTGTAAGCCGTTGAAAGACCGACAATACCGGCACCGACGATGATGAAATCTTGCACTTTGTGATTAATAATTTATGATTTATGATTTATGATTTTTTACCAAGTGCTTCTTTAAATTTAATAGTCAGGAGAAGTTCAACTGTCTCAATCAACGCCAAATTTAATAAAAGTTTAGGAAAATCTAATCGCTTAGAATATCTGATAAACCTCAGAGAGGTACCATCAATCATTAATCATTAATTAGAAATCATAAATTCCCGAGCGTCAGCGAGGGCCGTGCAATAAAAATGCGGGATTTCAGTTAGAAAATGACTATTTAACTTCAATCAAAACAGGGTGATATGCGGGTGATACTTCGAAAAAGCTGGGTTTTGGTTTTGCTGCTTTTGGTTTCGGCTCAATTTGCCTGGGGACAGTCGGCTGACGAGGACGATATCAAGGCGATCCAAAATACCGAATTTACCACCATGGATGGAGAGAAGGTTTCGATCGATGATTATGAGGGAAAGCTTCTCTTGCTGGACTTCTGGGAAACCTGGTGTTCACCCTGTCTGAAGAGTTTCAAGTATATGCAGAAAGCCCGCAGCAACTATCCCGATCATTTTGCCGTGCTGGCGATTAATCCCGGGCTGGCCGACGAGCCGAAAGATATCCAAAAATTTCTAAACAAAAACGACTACGATTTCACGTTTGTACGTGATCCCGAAAAGCTTTACAAAACACTCGGCGTTCGGTCCTTACCCTATAAAATCTTCCTGGATCCCGAAGGAAATTACATCGAAACCAGCATCGGAAGCTTACCCGATGATTACCAACACATTGAGGATTTACTGGAGAAACACACCGATGCTGAGATCGAAACACAATAAAACCTGATATTAACCATTGTGTTTTGTATACTTGGTTGTTTTATAACAGCGGGCTGCTTTGTGAAATTTTGAATTTTGAATTGGATACGCTCCGCAGCGGGTTTGTTGTTTTGAAGCCTGTTTAAAAGCAAGGATGACTGTATTATCAGGAACGATCTTGAGAGTATTTTCGGGTGAGTGAATGGATCACCGGCTCATTATTTCTTCGAGCTTTCAGCTTTGAACTGAAAAACAGGGAGCGTGGAGCCTGGAGCTTGGAGCCTAAAATATTGATGTAATTCCTATAAGTACCTATTTTTATTACAATTAAACGCAAATTTCAATAAAAACAAGAAGTCAACGAAATTCATGGCACAAGACACAGAGGAAAAACTACCTTATAAAGTAAAAGACATTGACCTGGCAGACTGGGGCCGCAAGGAGATCGAAATTGCGGAAGCCGAGATGCCGGGCCTGATGGCTACGCGAGAAGAGTACAAGGACGAGCAGCCGCTGGAAGGTGCTCGCATTGCCGGATGCCTGCACATGACCGTGCAGACCGCCGTTCTCATTGAGACCCTGGAAGCACTCGGAGCTGAAGTACAATGGAGCTCCTGCAATATCTTTTCCACCCAGGATCATGCGGCGGCCGCCATCGCGGATGCCGGCTTCCCGGTTTATGCCTGGGAAGGCGAAACTGAAGAGGAATACTGGTGGTGCATCGAGCAGACCCTCTTCTTTGAAGACGGCAAACCGTTGAATATGATTCTGGATGACGGCGGAGACCTGACGAAGGTTGTCCACGAAAATCATCCGGAACTGCTCGACGGCATTTATGGAATTTCTGAAGAAACCACAACCGGCGTTCACCGCTTGTATCACATGGCCAAGAACGGCACTCTCGGTGCTCCGGCCATGAACGTGAACGACTCGGTAACCAAGTCCAAGTTTGATAACCTGTACGGCTGCCGTGAATCGCTGGCCGACGGACTTAAGCGAGGTACCGATGTTATGCTCGCCGGAAAAACTGCTGTAGTAGCAGGATACGGCGATGTCGGTAAAGGAAGTGCTCAAAGCCTCCGCAACTTCGGCTGCCGCGTCATCATTGCCGAAATTGATCCGATCTGCGCTATGCAGGCGGCGATGGAAGGTTATGAAGTGAAGAAAATGGAAGACGCCGTACCGGAAGCCGACATCGTAATTACGGCCACCGGCTGTAAGGATGTCGTGACCGAAAAACATTACAAGTCGATGAAGGATCACGTGATCCTTGCCAACATCGGTCACTTCGACAACGAGATCGATGTGCAGTGGTTGTACGACAACGCCGAGAAGCAGAACATCAAGCCGCAGGTCGACAAGTTTACGCTCGACAGCGGCACGGAAGTTATTCTGCTTTCCGAAGGCCGACTCGTCAACCTCGGAAACGCCACCGGTCACCCGTCGTTCGTAATGTCCAACAGCTTTACCAACCAGACGTTGGCTCAGATAGCGCTGTACAACAATCATGAGGACTACGAAGACGACGTGTACGTCCTTCCGAAGAAACTGGACGAGAAAGTCGCCAAGCTTCACCTGAAGAAGATCGGCGTCGAACTCGACGAGCTGACCGAGGAGCAAGCTGAATATCTCGGCGTTCCGCAAGAAGGACCCTACAAGCCGGAGCATTACCGCTATTAATGCGTAAATAATAAAAAGCCGTTTAAGCTTTTGAGCCCGTCAGGATTTATTTCCTGCCGGGCTTTTTTATTTACGCATTAATAGCGGTGCCGGAGGCTCGAAGCTCGAGGCTCGAGGTTTGTTGGTTGCCTGTAACTAGATTAGGGACCTTTATGTATTTCTAGCTCCAAGCTCCGGGCTCCGCGGGAATACGAGCTGGTTAATGGTGCGTTTGCCGGTACGTATTCTGAAGGAATATAATCTTTACCCTGCAGCTTAATAACTATCACCAGCTCGTATTCCCGTGGAGCCTGGAGCTTGGTGCATGGAGCTGAAATAATCCCGATATTCGGGATTATTTCATTAACATCATCTTACGAGTGTAAATCTTGGTGCCCGCTTTCAACCGGTATATGTAGAGGCCGCTGGACCAACCGGAGGCATCCAGAGTGAAGGTGTGCTGGCCGGCGCTGAGTTTTTGGTCCGCGAGAGTGGCTACCTGCCGACCCAATACATCATAGACCCTGAGTGATACTTGCCGGGCTTCAGGTAGGCTGAAGGCGATGGTGGTCGTTGGATTGAATGGGTTGGGATAGTTTTGCTTCAGCCGGACTTCCCCGGGAATATCGCCCGACTCCGCCTTATCTTCTATATCCGTCACTACCCTGTTTTCGGCCCCGGGCGAACCATGTCCCTCGGAAGCGCCCCAGTTTTCGGCTATATCGTTATCCAGATTGGTCTGACGCAGCGCGAGCGCGGGACCGTTCCCGTCGGGCTGCTCGGGCCAGGGGGTCGAATCGTCGTAGCGAACCGAATCGATTAGCTGTCCGCCGCCATCATATAATCGTACCACCTCCCCGTCGGCTCCAAATCCAAAATCAAGCGGTCCGCCCAGCAACGGCACATCAGTAAAAAAGTTTTTAAACGCTGTAGTATCCTGGCTGACCACCCGATACTGTCCGGCGCCAATCGTATCCCCCGTACTAAACACATAGGCCTGTTCCTCCTGTTCATCTTTCAACTGCCATCCTTCCAGCGCAATCGTCGAGTCAGTACTGTTATAAAACTCGACCCAATCCTCCGGGTTGAAGCTGTCGGACGAGTGGTAATTGATTTCATTGATAACCACCGGTGGCGGCTGAATCGTATCCCGGACAAAGTGTGCCTTGATCGTCTGCACCTGGCCCGGGTTCACCTCGATGGAATCGGCGGTCTGCGTGGTTCCCTCCCATCGATCCAGTCGATACCCCGGAGCAGGAAGCGCCACCAGCGTTATGGGGATGCCGGCAAAATAATCTCCCTGCCACGGATAATTTGCTATCTCCAGTGAATTCAGTTGTACACGCCCTTTTCCGGAGGGAACCTCAATCGTTACTGTCCGACGATCGCTTGACGACAAGCTGAACTTGCCCATCAGATGCTCCATCACCTGGCCGGGTCGCTCATGCATAAAGTCGCGAACGATCCCGATATTTTGCTTCCAGTCGTTCATGTCAACCAGGGCACTGCTGAGCCAGTAACGATCGTCCTGAAAGGTGCCTTTCCACCGTTCAATATGGCGCGGCATGTCCGCCTCGATGCCGCTTTGATGTTGATCCACAAGTTTGAGCAGCGAATCGGTTTTATAATTGGTATTCAGCCGATCAAGATACCGGTTTAAATACAATCGTTTAAATTCTTCATTGTAAATCAACTTCATGAAAAAATTACCGGTAAAGTTCGGGGTATTCTGCAATTCATTAAACATATTCGTCTCGGCCGTGTAATGTCCGCCATGAAACGCAAAATCAGCATCATACATGATCCACCGCCACTCGCCGTCGGACGTCCGCGGCCGCCACATCTTCACGTTGTTCCAGGGCCAGTCGGTCGTCGCTGCAAACATGCGGGTAATCATATAATCGACAAAATTCTCGACGTCGATCTGCTCGCGGATATACTGAAAATGCTCTATATCCCGTAATGAATGCTGCGATACATACTCCCGCAGGGTTTGAAAAGCCCCGATATCCCCGTGACTCACCACCGAGTGATTTTCAATTAAATCCAGGTTTTCGGGAGATACGGGATGGTGCGTGGCCAAATAATGTTCGTTCTGTTTTTCGCGCATGTTGTGTATCCCCCAATACTGTCCGTTGATATAGACCACCACCGGCCGATACGCCATGGCATCGGAGCGTTGATTGTCTGCTATACGATGCGTCAACGGATCCCGGAACATGGTCCACCCCCAGTCATTTCCGCCGTTACGCAGGATAAAAGCTTCATATTTTGGGAGATCTTTCGACGGAAAGAGCGGGTACCGGATTTCGGGAGCTCCATATTCGCCGCGTGCATAAATAGCCAACGATTTCTGGGGAAACCCGAGGGTCCACGAACCGTGCATTTTGATGCCGCCCGAAAGTTCAAATCCCTGCTGACGATCTTTTTCGAACAGTTCCAGGTGCACCGGCCGCTCCCAGTCTTTATGAAAATTCGCCCCGTGATAGGGGAAACTGGACGAGGCCTCATCGCCTCGTGCGTAAATACCGCGGTCGCTGCTGAAAAGGTTGTCGGGATCCGATACCAGCGAGACTACCGGCAGTTCAATATTTTCCCCGATAAAATAGGTTTGCGTACGAGCACGACTCGGGAGATTGCCGCCTCCAAAGGTACGCACGCGCAGGACACCGGTGGTGTCGAACGACAGCGAGCCCTCCCATTGGGGAGAGGCGGTATCGGGCAGGGATCCGTCCAGGGTATATCGTACGGTACCGACCGAGGGTACTTGCACCAGGTCGACCTGCACCGGCGTATCATAAAATCCGCCGCTGGTCGAAAGTTCCGGGGTTTGGTTAAAGGCCGGGAAGCTGGTGGTGGTATTGGAAGAATCGGGAGTCGGCTGCGGAAAATATCCCCAATCGGGACCGCCGTCGCTTCGCCGCCCGTAGGAGTAGTCGGCCGGGACCGATGCGAAGCTGACCTGGTCGACCGTATCGCCGTTGGCATTGAACAATAAAAGCTGCTCCCCGTCAGCATCCAGACTGAAATTCGTATGCAGGCGCGGGGGCTGAATATCCAGGTCTTTTGCCACTCCCCGGGCATTCGGCGGCGGATCGCCCATAACCAGGGTCAGATACGGGATCATAGTGATATCCGATGAATAGCGATCCACGTTGTGAGTCTGAATAGCAAACACGTTCTCTCCCTGCCGCAACAGCTGACGGGCTCCCGAAAGGTCAAAAAGTACGGGATCGAGTCCGCGGTACATCCGGGCCTCCCGCTCGTCCAGCGCCAGCTCGTCATAAGGCGGTTCCACGCCCGGCGTACCGATATTTTCGCGAGTCACCTCCACCCCGTTCAGATAGGCGACAAACGCATCATCGTAGTCAACATGCAGCATGAGCTGGGTGATGTTTTCGAGCGAATCGACCGTAAATGCTTTGCGAATGTAAACCGACGGGGGAAACGGTTCAAACGGGGCCGTGGAATCGACATCGGTCGAGTCGTCGCCATCCCCATATCCAAATCCGCTGGGACCCACCGGCCAATCCGACGCGTCAAAATCCGGTTGCTGCCAATCGGGCGGTGCAGTTGCATCCCCGATAAAATAATGCCACTGATCCCCTTGGCGGATAATAGTTTCAAGGTGTTGGGTCTTTTGGGAGCGATTTTTACCCGAGGCAAACACCAGCACCCGTCCCCCGCCCGGAACCGAAATCGCCGGAAACGACCACTGCGCCGGCTCATCGGGATCATCCGTCAGCGCAAAACCCTCCAGGCTAATCGGCGAATCTCCCGTGTTATACAGCTCGATCCAATCCGGGCGATCGCCGTCAAAATCTTTAATTCCCTCATGATTGGAAGGAAGGATTTCATTAATTACAAGCTGCTGACCAGGTAAAACGGAAGGCAGCAGGCATAAACAGATCGCTGCTAAAAAATATCGCATGAAAGCTTGATATAGATATTAAATTTTAATGCTGCCACTAGATGGCTGTCGAGTTTTTTTACGGCCCCTACTAATGTAATAAGCTGCCACAGAATAAAGAGAGGCCGGGTATATACCAATAAATAGTTTCACACCTATTGTAACTTATCTTTAGCGTTCTCTTTTAAGACAATTTAGTCAGGATTACAACTTCATTCAACTACGAGATTGAAACAACCGTGCCCTCGAAAATGCAATCTCCAAAATCCTTCCCTCTCCAATTTAATTCATTAAGAATACCCCCCCTTCCACCTTCATCTATAAACGGATCGCCTAATTAAGTATTAATATTTTAATAATAAAAACATTTTAATTTAAATAATAAGTTGAATGTTTGTTTATAATTAACTTTATTTCTTTTTGTTTTAATTCAGACTAAATAATTAAACATAATTAGAATGGGTGCGGTAATGGAACCTATCCGGAATTTGTATCGGACGACCAATTTGTTCCCGGTGAAGTTTAATCGCGTTTACCAATTCATGCATAGTCCCGAATGATCCATGTACCTCAATCATACAACAAACAATCTCAAAGTAATCGGGATAGGTGCTTTGTCTCTCCGGCTACATTATTCGCCTATTCCCCAAACCCGGTCCATATCACAGACCAAAAAAATATATTAAATCATGCCTCCTACCAGCTATAGAAAAATTGTTCTCACCGCTGCTGTCATCACGTTCTCTTTTTTAACGTTCTATGGAAATAACTCCCCTGCCCATGCCCAAGTCGACCTCGGGGCCGACCTGGTAAGTCGTTATGTCTGGCGGGGATTTGATTTCGGGGATGCTGTCAGCATTCAACCGACCGTAAGTTACAGTCGCGGGGGTTTTCAAATCGGCACCTGGGCTTCCTACGCATTCGGTGCGCAATCTTCTGCTGCAACAGAACACGATCTCTGGGCAGCGTATGCATTCGATTTTTCAAATGGGTCTCGGCTGGGGGTCGGAGTGACCGACTATTACTTTCCCAACAGTGGAGTGAAATTTTTTAACCTCTCGCACGACGGCGGTGCTCACCAGATCGAACCCTACCTGTCGTTCTCGGGTCCCTCCTCATTCCCCCTTAACATATGGGCCAGTGTCTTTATACACAATGAGCCCGATCATGCCAGTTATCTTGAGATGTCCTACCCCTTCACAGTGGAACCCGTGGATCTGAACATTGCCCTCGGCGGTTCGCCTGCTTCGAGTGACTTCTACCTTAATCCGGGAGGCCCCGCTATCACCAAACTGAGTCTTTCGGCCAGCAAATCAGCTTCTATTACCGATTCGTTCTCTATCCCCCTGAGTATCCAATATATCCTCAATCCCCACCAGGAGGTTTCGTACCTGGTATTCGGAATATCATTTTAAATACGGGAATTCACCGAGTCGATTTATTTCCTCACAACATTACAATAGCCAACATCAATCTACTCACAACTATTCCAGTGGATCGCCATGACTTCCCTCAAACGATACCTCTCCACTTCCGTACACGTGGAACTTCCAGGTGTGGTGATAGATGCAACCGGCTGGACAGTCGCATATTTCTTGGCACATATATAAAACCCCCGGCGCTATCAACGACGGGGGCATACTTATTCATCAAGAGAGTGCTTCAAGGATACCACTTAAATTTAAATCTTGCAAAGTTATTTGCTCTAACAATAAAGACCATTGAAAAACCGGGCGGCAAGCCGGATTGGGATTGCTCCAATTTTCAGACGAATTTATTCAGCAGGGTGACCACGATGCCCCCAAACTCCTCCACGCGATCGGTAATCGCATTGACTTTCTTGTTATGTTCATCAGATGATTTTACAATCTGCATCAGTTCCGCCAATTTCTTCTGATCTTCTCTCGACGGAAAAAGCTCGGTGACCTCCGTCCTGTTCATTCTTGTCACAGCTGAAATCCTGCTTCCCACTTCTTTATCCGCCTCTTTTCTGGCCTTATTCGAAAGGTCGTCAAAATTCTGCAGCAGTTCGTTCAATTCTTCGGACATAATCGATTTACTTAACTGTTTATGTTGGCTTTTCTGATCTTTTCCATAACCTCTTCCGACCGGCGATCGATCCGACCAATCGTCGATTCGATCTCGCGTTGTTCCACTCCAAACAACTCGAGATAACGTTCGCGGTTTTGGGCGACTTTGGATGAACTCACCAAGAAACTGGTCAGCGTGTTGTTCGCCGACAGGATCTGTCGATAGTCATGCTCCAGGCTGTCGACTATAGCTGTCTCCAATCTATTTAAAGGCTCCAGATATTTCGCCCGCCGGCTGCGAATCTCATCCAGCATTTTAGGTCCGAGCCGTGTTAAAAACTGCAGTCGCTCCTCGGCATCGGCCTCCGACACCAGCCGATCCCAATACTCGGCCACCTGGTCCTGTGCAAAGAAGCTTTCGGCATACGACGGAATCCATTCCTCCTCGAAAATTCGATTTACTTGTTCCCTCTTGAGGTCGAAATATTTATGCACCAGGGTCAGATGAGCAGCTCGCATGGACGATACACGCTGACCAATTTCATGGGATAATTCCGGAGATTCCTCCGGAATGGATGCACAACCCCCCATAAATAAAAAAGTTACCAATACTATTACATACCGATGTTTCAACATAAGAATCTCCTTCTTGACTAAAATGTTGCTGGTCGTTGTTTTTAAATTTATGACGGATGACATAGCCCGTCCATGACGGTAATAATTGGTGTCCCCTGCCAGGTTAATCTAATCAGCCTCAAAAACAGTATCCCGTCACATCCTGAACGCGGCTGCAATGTGTTGCAGCTTTCTCCGGACCTTCGGTTATATTCACGCTATGATAGGGTAAGGCATTAATGCGCCACCTCACATGGGGTCAGCCGACAAATAATCCTCTCCCGCTTAAAAGATCTGATGCTCTCATAATTTATAATCGCTCTCTCAGAACGCCGTAAAAAATCCAGGATATCAATTGTTATATCAACATACCATTTTTCACGCTAACCCACAAGACAAAAGTTTATCGATGAAATAATCATATAACTTCTTTTCCGATTTTAATAACAGCAATCCTCGAAAAATGCATTTATGACTGGGCTGTTAGTTCGAAACCTTTCAAAGATTTAATAAAATCCGTCCAATATATTGACCTGTTTACTGCCAATCGGTATACTGATTCACGACTTTAACTTCCTTTCACCAATTAACCGGGGATGAAAATGTTTTTTACGTTCAGATTTAATGCATGGGTTTCGATTATAACGGGATTGCTGTGTACGATGCAATTGTTCAGCCTGAATGCATACGGGCAGGAGAGTGATCAGCTGAAAATCCAGTCAGACCATCAATTGTTGATCAGTTACCAGGGCAGGTTGACCGACCAAAGCGGCAACCCGGTCGCCGATGGCAATCACACGATTGTATTCAGTTTGTATGACCAGGAGTCCGGCGGAACGGCGCTCTGGAAGGAGACGCAGAACCTGGAAACCAGCAACGGCGTTTTTTCGGCGCAGCTGGGAGCCGTCAATTCGATCGATACGCTGACGTTCAATCGTCCCTTTTACCTGGGAATACAAGTCGACGGCGGAGATGAACTTTCGCCGCGGACACGACTGACGACCGTCCCCTACGCACAGCGGGCCCATTCGATCAATGACAGTACGATAACGACGGAGAAACTTACCGAAGATGCGGTAACAGCCCCCAAAATATCACGGCGCGCTATTACCACCGAAAAATTCGACTATGGAGCCGTCGACAGTGCCGCGATCGATCCTGATGCGGTTTTCAAAACGCTGGATCCCACCCTGGAAGTCCATCCGTTTGAGGAATTTGTCGGCGTCAACCGCAGTGAACCCGTCACCGGAAGTGACTACTTCGCCGTGCATGCCCCGGTCGAATTTGATGATACCTTCGGCGGGATGTATATAAGCACCGAAGGCGTCGAAAGTTGGCCCTTTTACGGATACACTACCGGCAGCGATAAGTCTGCATGGCATTATTTTGATTTTCAAGCGGAAGAATGGGTCCTTGAGTTTGATTTCGTCAGCCCTCGCCACCGGTTGGTGGTCGATGCAAACAGCGTCAGACCCGGCGGAGATAATGAAGTGCAGCTGGGGACCTCCAATCATCGTTGGTCCGAGGTCTACGCCGCCAACGGAACCATTCAGACGTCCGACCGGCGGTTGAAAACCGACATTGAATCGCTCGGTTATGGACTTCAGGAAGTATTACAGCTCACCCCTGTTAGTTACCGGTGGAAAAAAGAGGTCGATGCAGGCAATAAAAACACGGATACTCACCTGGGACTCATTGCTCAACAGGTTGAGCCCGTATTATCCGAAGTGGTCGACCAACCCGACAAGGAAGAAGGCTACCTGGGAATGAACTACTCCGAGTTGGTCCCGGTACTCATCAAGGCCGTTCAGCAGCAGCAAAAGCAGATCCAGGCCCTGCAGCAGAAGCTCAACCAAACTCAAACCGCTCAAAAAGCTGAACTGAAGTCCCTCAAAAAACAGGTAAACCGGCTGGCCGAGAAGGTCCGGGGAACCCTTGACGAATCGGAAGAGTTTACCTCATTCTCCAAATAATAAAGTCCGCCATGAAACTTACCACCATGAGCCAGCGATTAATTACGGCACTTGTCGGGATCTTGATGTTAACAACCCTTTTCCTGCCACGGTCCGCCCGGGCGCAGGTACAACTGCAAGTAGACGCCATTACATCAGGGGCGACTGTCTCGGCGTCCGGATCGGCCGTGACACTTCAAGGCAGTATCGGGCAGATAGCAACATCCGGCAGTGAGTCTTCCGTTATGCAGTCGTTCAGCGGCATTTGGTCGGCCCTCTATTCCGGGGAAGTCAACACCGATATCGAAAAGACCGATCCCCCTTCAAGCAATCTGCCGGAAAACTTCAATCTCGAACCGGCCTATCCCAACCCCTTCAATCCGCGCACGAAGATTCGCTACGCCTTGCCCGAAGCGGCCCACGTGAAATTGGCGGTTTACAACATGCTCGGCAAGCAAATCCGCGTGTTGGTTAACCAACGGCAGAAAGCCGGTCGATATACCATCTCATTCCGCGCCCGCGATCTTTCCAGCGGCATCTACCTGTATCGATTGCAAGCCGGGGCATTCACGGGGGAACGAAAAATGACGTTGGTGAAATAAGGACTTCTCCATCATCAACTTATATCTCGATCATTGTCGAATTCGAGCGAAAACGTTGTTCCCACGTCGTCCGATACGATCCTATATTCGGCTCCCAGTTGGGTAACCTGTGTTTCAATAATACGCATCCCCAGCGACTCATCATCTCCCCGGTGAAAATCGTCCGGCAAACCAACTCCATCATCCTTGATTTGCAGGTTTATTTGTCCGTCGCTTTCTTTCAAGACCATTCTGACCGCCCCTCCTTTCCTGTCCTGGAATGCGTGTTTTACGATATTGGTCAAAACCTCATTTGCAATCAATGAACAAGGCAGCGTCTTTTCCATATCCAATTCCACCGGGTCACAGTCACAGCTAAAATCTATTTCTTTTTCCGCATGAAAATTGTATATGATATCTCTGCCCAACTTTCGCAGATTCTCCGAAAGGTCGGTCTTGGCAAATTGCTTCGACTGATATAATTGCTCATGAATTTTCGCTATTGTTTTGATCCTATTAAAGCTTTCCTGGAGTTTATCAGCCGTTTCCGGGTCATCCGTGTCAAACCATTGCAACTCGAGCATCCCGGAGACCATGGCAAGGTTATTTTTGACCCTGTGATGGATTTCGGAAAGCATCGCCTGCTTCTCCTCCAACGACTTTTTGAGCTTACGCTGATTATCTTTCCGATCCGTGACATCCTGTATTGTCCCGATTGAGCGCACCGGATTTCCCTGTTCAACGTAGAAATGTTCGCCCTGTTCCTCTACGTATTTTACTTTATTATCTGCTAACAGCAGGCGGTGTGTAATATGGTAGGTGGTTGCATTTTCCAGGGAGTTCTTGTAAACCTCATCCACCATGTTACGATCCTCGGGATGAACAAATGAGAGAAACGCCTCGTAGGAAGGGTCAAAGTTGACGGGGGCGACTTCAAAAATCCGATAGATTTGTTCCGACCAGTATAGGTCCTCACACTCCAAATCCAGCTCCCAGGACCCCATACCGGCAATTTTTTGTGCCAGGGCGAGTCGTTCTTCACTTTTCTTGAGCTGTCTTTCCACTTCTTTCATCCTGGTTATATCTATCGTAATACCTCCAATGGCCGAATCCATTCCCGGGATATCCAGAATTGGAAATTTATGAATAGAGAAATACCGGGCCTTGTCATCATCGACTCGATTGAATTCCTGGTTGACTATCCTCTCTCCCTTTTCGATCACCCTTCGATCCTGCTCATTCAACTTTTCAGCTCGGGGCGGGTCAAACAAATCGAAAGCGTCTCTCCCCACCACTTGTTGTCCTTTTATTCCATAATATTCGCACCATCGCTGATTCACATACATATACTGACCAGCCTGGTCTTTCAAAAAAACGGCAAATTCAGCCTGTTCGCCTATCGATTCCAGGAGTTTGAATAAATTAACAAAGGTGGGATTGCCATTAGATCTTGAAGAGGGGGCGGGCCTGGATGAGACGTTCTCTTGGTAATCTTTCAATATATCGATGAGTTTATCCCGCGCTGTCCTGTTCAGCGGTTCGTCCCGTTCCAGCCGGTGAATCGCCCGTTCTATCTTTGATCGTGAATCAGTTGTTTTTCTTCCCATATGATGCTACTTCAATAATAAGTGTGATCCAGAAAGCATGCCGGCTTCCAGTTCCGACCCGTTACTTCTTTGGGATACCGTTTCGCCACATCTGTAAGCTATACTTGAACCCTATTGTCTACCCACCAAACAACGGGTAAGGGGTCCATGCTATCATTCCTGCATCTATAATTGTAGTGGGTAATTTTGATAATATAGACCAATTTTTCAACTGTCCTCTCTCTTAACACGATTCCTTTGTAATAAATGTCTGGATATATGCCGCTCCAATATTTAAAACCGGCCCTAATATGTTGACACGTCCCATCAGATGCGTTGTTCTCATCTGCTTGAACCAAAAACTATTTCACCAGCAGCATCTTGCGGGATTCAATAAACTCATTGGTCTTTATTTGATAGATATAAACGCCGCTGGACAGGTTGCCGGCGTCGAATGTTACGGAATGTTGTCCCGCTCTTCTTTTTGCGTCAACCACGGTTGCTACCTTCTGCCCCAGCACATCAAACACAGTTAAGCGCACATTTGCAGTCCTGGGGAGGGTGTAAGAAATAGTGGTCGCCGGGTTGAAGGGATTGGGATAGTTTTGTTTGAGCGTGGTCTGTTTGGGGACTTCATTCCTCGACGGAGAGTGCGTGGTTACACGACGGTTGGAGCGATAAACCCCGGCAGAAAGCAGATACAGATGGTTATCCCCTCCGATTTGCAATTCCCCGCTACCATGAGTGAACAGGTTCATCTGATGCCATTGCTGTCCCCAATCAGCCGACCAGAAAATATCTCCATTGTAGGTGGTATAGAGTGTATCTCCAGCGGTTAGTGCATAACTGACCGAAGAATATTCATTTTCATGAGGGGTGGGTATAGAATCCCACACCGTGACTCCCTGTTCTTTAACAAACGCCCTGTTGCCCCCGTAAACCAGTAAGTCTCCCTTTGAATTCATTTTTAATCGGCTTACCTGCTTTTCAAATATAACCGTTGACCAGGTTTTACCGCGATCCGGACTTTTGTACACTTTGTCATTTCTTAGACCAAATACCGCATTTGTAGTCGGATCATTGACAATATCCGTGAAATCGTGGGACACCGAATCCCAGGTCATGCCCTTGTCGGAGGATCGGTACAAATTACCGTTACCGACAGCCATAAACACACTATCGTCCACTCGTTCCATCTTCTGAACTCCAATCTTTGCAGCGAGTGTATCCCAGGTGTTTGCTTTATCGGCTGATCGAAAAATCGTACTGTCTCTCATGGCTACAAAAGCAAGTTTGCCAAAACTTTCGACGTAATTGATCGGGTAATTATGCAGGTAACCCAGCTTAACGATGCTATCTTTATTTACGACCGACAATCGATCCCAGTTGTCTCCTTCATCAGCAGAGCGAAATACGCCAATGCCTATTACCGAAGCTAGCCAATACCCTTCATCGGAAACTGAAAAATGTCGTACGTTTGCTTCGCTCAATCCCTGGTTGATCGGGGTCCATTGCTCCCATGATTCATCCAGGCGAACAATCCCCCACGATGGAGTGGACATAGCGTACTTACTAATAAAGAAATCCTCTGTAGCTGCAAAGAATTGGCCGTCCTCTCCCACCAGCAGGTCATTGACCCTGCTATAGGGTAATTTTTTCTGTTCCCAACTCGTACCCTCTTCATTACCTATATAGATCCCTGCATTTTTGTAAGGCGTCCAGAGCCCGTCCCCAGTCCCTTCGGCTCCTGCCAGGATCTTGCCGTTTTTCGTACGAGTCAGTTCCAGGGTCGATACCGAATCGATATACTCATGAATGACAAATCTATCTTCGTGATGATCAATGCGGTGGATTCCATTGGCTGCCACCAGCAGGGTCGAATCACCTACGAATAGCATATCTTTGGGCGATCGATACGGGGTAACCATATATTCAGTCCAATCCTGTCCATGATTGTAAGATACCCATACCGTGTCGGCGCTGCTGACCGACAAAATCGAATCGGTATGCGTCGTAATGTTATTTACCGGTGATGCAGGAGTAGTGATTTTATCCCATGTCCTTGCACTATCCGAGGAGTAATACACCCCGGTTTCAGCTCCCAAATAGATATCGCCCGAATTTGCAATCGAAATATCATTTACGGCCTGATTAACGAAATGATCCCGGTTATCGCCGGACCTAAAATGACGAACATCCACTCCATCGTGATCACTCCACATCACCCATCCGTCTCCGAAGGCTTCCAGGGCCAATACGCCGCCGGCTTCGTTCGGACCGAAATCCAGACTTCCCCACCGATCCATCGAACCGGTGCGGTAACTGATCCCCTTGCGCCACGTAAGCGCGTAAATACGGCCCGCATCATCCTTTGCCAGTTTCTCGGCTTCCGCCCACTCCGGTCCGACGTCCGCCTCGAAGGAAAGGGATTGGGCCGATACAGGAGAGGTTGCAACTACCAGCCCTACAGCCAGTATAACCAGGGGATTGAATACAGTTGTTATGCTCTCTCTGCACATAAGAAATATATTTATTGGCCTTATCTATCCGATTATACTGTAACTTTATTAGCTGGGAAGCCAATCGCAATTAAATGTTAGGTAATCTCCGCTGCTATCGACCTGTTACGAACAATTTACCCGGTCACTAATCCATTCACAGGTACACCGTCAGCCCCAACTTTACACGGAATGGCTCGAATCGCCACTGGGTCGTCTTGGTGGTGCCGCGGTTGATCGAGGGACCGTTATCGGAGGGGATGCGTTCCCGCACTTCCCTGAAAGTATCTTCTCCGTCCACATAATTGAGGAGGAACCCGTACTCGGCCGTTAATCCCATATGATCATGGAAGAACCACTCCACTCCGTACACACCGGTCAGCCCGTATTCCATTGCATTATATTCATCCCATTGCTGTGCAATAAAGCGCTGCTCTTCATATCGAGTAGTAGTCCTCTCCAACCGGCGTCGACTTTCGTAACGCTCGTGCGCAACACGCGCTCCCAGTCCTGTGTACAGATGCACCTCATCATGGACGGGAAAATAATGAATGAATTGAGTCTGAAGCGCGATTTCAAAATCTACAAAAACGTTTCTATCGTTTTGCATCGAGGTATCCTGTCCAAAGGAGCGTCCTTCTCCCTCCCGTATTCGATCTGTACTGGAAAGTCCAATTCCCACCCGCACCGCGTTGCGCTCATTAAAGTGATATTTATAGGATCCCAACGCACCCTGAAAATCGGAGATGTATCCCCCGCCTAAAATCTGAAACTGCAAGGCGTGCGTGGATACTCCTTTGTCGGATGTGGTGGTATCATCCGGAGAAAAAGAATGCGCATGGGAGGAAGAGGGAAAACTTATCATCAGACTGAAAAAAGTAAGCAAGCATATATATAAAAGATGTCTCATGATGAAAAGAAATTGGACTATTAATGTTTGTACTGTTTAGGCTACCAAAAATAACTGACCCTGTAAAGTATTACCGCCAATTACCCTCTTCCCGGCACTATTTAACCAATATCATTTTGCGGGATTCCGTAAACGCTTTGGTTTTTATGCGATAGATATAAACGCCGCTGGACAGGTTTCCGGCGTCGAACGTTACCGTATGGGCACCGGCTTTCTGCCAGCCATCGACCAAGGTCGCTACTCGTCGGCCCAGAACGTCAAATACAGCCAGTTCTACGTCACCGGCTTCAGAAAGATCGAGTCGGATACATAGAGTTTCAGATCAATCAGAAAACTGTTCAGGTAGGGATAGCCCTTTTTGGCCTCGAGGGAGAAATTGCGGCTTGCGTCAAAGACCAGGGCCCGGTCGTCCGATCCCTCATCACCCGATGCATATCGGGGGTCGCCTTCGGCCGAGAGTGACAGGTTATAGTACGCTGTATTGGTCGGCAATTCGCCGTCGGCGGCCTGGTCGAACGACAGATCCAGGATCGGCGCTCTTTGTTCCCACGTCGTAAAAGAATAGGCAATCGGCTCATCCGTGTACCAGTCGGGAGTATAGGATTGCTTGCCCGATTCGTTGGCGGCGATCACAAAATACTCGATGTAGGAATCGGCCGGTTGGGATGGGATATCGGCTATATAGGTCCCCTCGGCGGTCTGTGCCATATGCTTCACTTGCCAGCGAGTGGAATCGATCCGGTAGTGCAGGGTGACGCTGTCCACTTTATTGGTCATGATGTTGCGAACCGTTGCCTCGACCGGATAGGACTGCGCGGGCGGCCGGTTGTGGTATTGAGTGACTTTTTCGATGAACGGCTGGGTTTTCACGGGTCGTGCGACATCGCTGATACGTATTTCATCCACAAAACCATCAAGAAAATTCGGCCTGATCGACTGATCACCCGGAATCCCGCCTATAAACAGAGGCTGGTTGCCCGTCAGCGGACTGTGATCCTTTCGGCTATCTTCATACGAACGAATTTTAATACCCACCAATTCTATGGGGTCAATATTTTTATCCGGAAGCTTACTGGGGTCGTCGGCATTCTGATGCACGAGTTGGACCAGTTGTTGTCGGGCCGCATCGACTTGTTGAAATCGCCCGCCCCCTGCATCTCCAGGAAGGATACATTTCCATAGGCATTGGCGTCACCGGCCAAGTCGGCCGCGTTGTTGAGATTACCATCCAGGTGGAGCAAAAGCACTGTGGCCGAGTCGGCCGTATAGGGTCCGCCGATACGCTGTTGGGCGTGGAGTTCGGTGGGTACTATTAGATATAGCGTTATCACCAGTGAAAAGCTCAAGCATCCTGCAAAACGGTAATAAGCTTTCATCGCCCGACTACTCTCGTTGGATGGATTGTGTAATCAACTTATTTGAATAGACGGGAAATGTAAAGGGGGATGAATTTAGCGCCGATGCCCGACGGGTCGGGCGTCGGCGCGCTCCAAGCTCCAGGCTCCAGGCTCCAGGCTCCACCGGTATACAAGCTGATAACGATGTTATCCTGGAAATAAACTTTGATCGCTATAGAAATTTATTGGTATATGGCACAAATTCTCCTCAATCCATTTTATGGAGAAGGGGTGTTTGCTATTACGTATTTGACGGTTTATAAACTTCACCCTGCAGTTTAATAACCATCACCAAGCTCGTATTCCCGTGGAGCCTGGAGCTTGGAACTGAAACAGTCCCGAAAATTCTCGGGATTATTTCATTAACGTCATTTTTTTCGTTTTTATGTAGTTGCGCGAGTACAGGCGGTACAGGTAGACGCCGGATGAGAATTGACCTCCGTCGAAGGTAACCGAATGGCTGCCTGCGCTCATCTGTTGATCCGTCAGCAGCCTTGCTACGCGCTGACCGGTGATGGTAAAGACCTCGAGCGATACCGGTCCCGCCTGTCCCAATTCGAAGTTGATCATCGTCGTCGGGTTGAACGGGTTCGGGTAGTTTTGATCTAGTTCATAGCTACGGATAACCACTGGTTGTTTTTCGATTTCGGTCGTCAGCGGACCTTCTCTGAAGTCGACGGTGGTAGATATAGTGAGATTTCCGTAGGTCGTCGAATAGGTCATCGGACCGGGATTGAGATCGTCCACGATCCAGAAGAAACGACGCGTATCCGGGTTGTACGTTGCCGTTGCCGGCATGCCGGTTACGGTGATCTCCGGAATAGTCCGATCGGGATTGATGCCGCTGACATAGAACAGGAGGGTATCACCCGGGCTATAGGTGGAGGCCGACTGTTCATTAAACACGAAATCGGCTGCATCACTCGCAACCGCATTATTAGCCGACAGAAATACGGGTCCGTCGTTAAATATCCCCGGGTAATCTCCATACCCCCTGATCTCGCGATTAACTGTACCGTTCACATCGTAGGTATTCGACTGATAGACCCGGTCGGTAACCGTCGGGATATCATCATATCGCTGGATATAGTAAGAGTTGAGCACCCAGTCTTTATCATCGACCTCCCAGCTAAAGTAGGTGGTGATCCAATCGTCGGTTTCGTTTTCGTTAAGCCGTTCCATCATGTTTCTAGCACCACCCGTTGTATCGCCAGCCGGATTGAAATTAAAAGTCTGGCTACCTTTGTAATTGCCGTTGGACATGTGATAGGTTTTAAGTTCGGAAGAAAGATATATAGCAGACGTCGCAACATCATAGCTATAGTACTCGCGTTCCACCGACCGACTCAATCCATTGATCATCGCATAGCGGTAAGTCCATCTTGCGGCCAACACCAATTCGGTGGTCATAGTGGTATACAATTTGCTATCTATGATCCGCTCATTTGCATCGTATTCATATACCTGTTTACTGGTAACTTCTTCCGGCACATACAAACCGCTTTCCGGGTCATAGACCATGCTCTGAACCACGACCGAGTCGGTAATTCGATAACCCGGGTTGATCGTAGACTCATGATCATAGCTCCGGTAGTTTTCCGAATACACCCATGCAGTATCTACCCATTCAAAATTCTGAGCCTCTACTCCGTTGCTGAAATAATTATACTTCGTGCTATCCGTCGGTTCCAGCTGCTGGGTAAGAAAATTCCATCCACGACTGGTCATCCGGTCTGTCCGCCCTTCCGCGTCATAATCTGTGCGATCAAAATTCCAGATCAGGATTCGGTCGTCCACCGTCGAGATATCATAATACCGGTACTCTTCGATTTCGTAGGACTCGCTATATTCATAGCGCAAATATGATACTTGTCGGTACCTCTGGCTGGATTCAACCCACCGGGAACTCAGGGTGAGCGTATCCTGCTCTTCTTCGTCCCGGTACGTACGGTAATGCATAAAATTCACAAACTGCTGCTGATCCCGGTCATACATGTCTATGTAATATTCATAGTCGGCCCCGTCTGCGGGCGAATGAATATAACGAAATCGGTTGCCTGAATACGGTGTGGTGCCGGTTGCCTGGTACGAATAGGAAATCGTGGAATCGATCTGACCTTCCGACGAATATATAAATCGTTCTGATGTCAGGTACCAATCATTCGAGTTCAGGTCCCACTCGTAGTTATTCCAGGAAAGCAGCCGGTTTCCGTTATTCTCATCGACTGTATAGTACCGGAAGCTGATCGGCGCAAACAGGGTTTCGGCTGTGAACTTTTGCTCCTCGTACACCCAAGAAGTTAGTTCTACAGCATTTATTTCAGGGGGAAGGTGCTGCCCGTTGTACAGCGCTTCAAGCTGCTCCCTCCATTCAAGATCGGCCGTTTCCACCTGTGGATTCGCCTGGTAGATAAACGACTGCAGGTGAACATCGGGATAGCGATTGTCGATTATCTTATGAACATCCACCACCTGGGCATATCCCCCTTGCGCCAACAGACCAATAATCAGAATCAATATTCCCTTCTTCATAGTATCTCCTCAAGAGGCACCATTCACGCCTTGGCAGTCGGTCGGACTGCTAGCCGGTGTGTGGTGCAATTTATCTTTTATAAGCCGGGGGACGGGCAGACTTGACAGAGAGTGAGATCTCAAACTTGCAGTTGGTCAAACCATACTATTTTCCCTATCGAATCACGCTTTAATAAACCACCGCTTATTCAATATGGAAGCTTAACGGTTCATACTCCGTATTCCAGGTGAATTGCAATGCTGAAAGCGGAGTATAACACCTGTTAAAAAATGCAGTTGCTGCTTCCCAGGTACTGCACTTTCCCGCCTTATTGGGATACGTACTATTATAAAATCAAATTACGCAGTAATTATGTCTAGTTGCGTTAGAAAGTTATAACGATGGGTGACTGAAGCCGATCCATCGTTAGCTCCAGGCTCCAAGCTCCACGAAAAATAAAAAAGTGTACCCCTTCGGAAGGGTGTAGAGTTCGGGGACATCCTTTACAGGTGTTCGGTCTGCACAATGGGGGAAGGGGGGAGAATAAACGCCCGCTGTTCAAGCAAGGTGAAAGATCGAAGGTGAAAGACGAATGAACGGTTTTTTGGATGGACCTTACTTCTTACTGCCGTGGGCAGTTTTTCTCTTTATGTTGCCTTACAGGGTCCTCCCCCTTATCCGGTTCCAATTTTATTGGAACCGGATCTTCCCCCTCCGAAGGGGGAAGGGTTAGGTGTTGGCGTCGAAGTTTAGGATATTGCTTGAGGAGCCGCGGAGTTCTTCGCGGGTGAAGTAGATATGAACGTCCAGGCCCTGGCCGGAGTTGTCCAGGTCCATCCTGGCATCGAGCTGTTTGATGAGGGTTTGGATGATGGTGTAGCCCAGGCTTTCAGGATTATTGATATCCACCTCCGCCGGCAGACCCGAACCGTCGTCTGACACGGTCGCGGTTACCTGGTCTCCTTCCAGCTCGAGCGACACCTCAATTTCACCCTCCTCCTGATCGTCATAAGCGTGTTTGCAGGCGTTAATGACCAGTTCGTTCATCAAAAGTCCCAGCGGAATAGCCTGATTCACGTTCAGATCAAAGGATCCCATATTCGTAGTAATCTGCAGGGTTTGGCCGCTGTAGGCAACACTGATCGTCTCAATCAATTCCTTAATATACTCGTCGCCTCGAATATCGGTAAAGTCCTCGCGCTGGTACAACTGCTCGTGGACCTGGGCCATCGTTTGAAGCCGGAGCTGACTTTCCACCAGGGCATCCTGGACTTTTTCGCTGGTGATACTTTGTTTTTGCAGCTCCAGCAGTCCCGAAACAATTGCCATGTTGTTCTTAACCCGGTGATGAATCTCTTTAATCAGGGTATTTTTCTGATCTATCAATTTTTCCAGTTGGCGCTCCTGTCGCTTGCGTTCCGTAATATCCGAGATAAAACCCTGCAGGGTAAGCCGATCATCGTCTCCATAGTGCAAGGCCGTTCCCCGCTCCCACACCCATTTTATCTCATCCTCCCGTGTGCGCACCCGGTATTCCAGCTCAAAATGCGATTCGCTTTCCAACGCATGCTGCACTTCCTGCCAGACGCGGTCCTGGTCGTCTTCATGAATTAAGTTGCCATATGCCACGGTATGATCGTCCATCACTTCATCCGGTTGGTACCCGGTCAAATCCTCACATCCACCGCTGACAAACTCCATCGTCCAGTTCCGGTTATTGCGGCATCGGTAAGCCATTCCCGGCAGGTTGCTGAACAAGGTGCTGAGTTCCTGTTCTTTTCGGGCATGTTCCTTTTCAATGAGCCGCTGCTCCGTTATGTCCGTATACAAATGAAACAGGGACTGTACTTTGCCATCCATTTCCACCGCCGCTCCCCCGACTATTACATTTACCGGTTCTCCCTGTTTGGTATATCGTACTTCTTCCTCCCGGTAACGCTTCCCTTCCCGGGTTCGACGCGTGTGTTGTCGAGCCCTGTCAAACTCCTCCTCGCTATGGGTAAGCAGGCGATCTAAATTCCTTTCCTTTATGTTGCTAAAAGAATATCCAAACATCTCTTCGAACGATTCATTCACATCCAATATCGTTCCCTGCTCGTCCGTAATGGCAATGGCATCGGGGGAGTGGACAAAAAGCTGGCTGAATTTAATCAATTCCATTTCCATCTGATCCTGCGTTTCCCGCAGTTCCGTAACGTCAATCCCCGTCATCATAATCGTTTTTTCCTCGTCTCCCGGCAGTTGTCCCAGGTTCACCCCGATCAGGGTCCATTTGCGTATATCCCCCTTCTTTGTACGTACCGGAAACTCTTTTTCCTCCCGGTGCATCCCTTCCTTAAAAATCTTCTCTACGGCTGCGAGGAAATCCTCCTTGATATCATCTAAAACAGCACGTTCCAGCCAGTCGTCGAAAGTTTCCAGTTCTTCACGGTCATATCCCGATTTCCGGCATAGCGTCTCATTCACAAAAGTAATTTCTCCGCTCTCATTCTGCATCATCACGGGCATGGGGGCCATATTCAAAGCCCGGTAAAAAATCTGGTTCAACCGTTTTTCACTCTTATAGGCCTTTTTACGCTCGGTGATATCCTGGACGATTCCGTAGAGTTTGACGACCTCCCCCTCGGCATTCAATCGCGGTTTTCCCTCGACGTGCACATACTTCGTATTACCCTTTTCGGTATTGATCTTAATATCGTAACTATAGGGTTTCTTTTCCTCCACAGCCCGCTCAACCATTTCTTCATGAACTTCAAAATCATCAGGATAAAAATTCTTCAGCTCCTCGTAGTTGGGGGCGCCTTTTTGGGGATCCCGTTCATAGATTTCGAACATCATCGGCATCCAGGTGATCTGATTAGTTGGAATGTCATAATACCAATCGCCGATCTGTCCAATTTGTTGGGATTCCCGGAGTCGGTCGCGTTCATTCCGCAGGTGTCGCTCCGCCTCCTTTTGATCCGAGATGTCACGAATTATACTGACAACGCCCGCTTCCCAGCCCAGGTCATCACCGATAGAACTCACCGTGACCATCGCGTCAAACACCGTCCCATCCTTGCGACGCATCAGATATTCGGTTCGAAACACTTTACCCCGGTCGAGCACCAGTTCTCCCTTCTTTCCAAACTTTTCATAATGCTCGCGGTCGATATGCAGTATTTCTGTCGGTTCACCAATCAATTCCTCTTTATCATATCCAAACAGATGTTCCGCTGCGGCGTTGCAGTTTTGAATTCGACGTCCTTCTGGCTCGATAACCAGCACAGCTTCTCCCATGCTGGCCAATACAGCATCAAGCATTTTTTCCGCTGAGTCCGGGTATTTATCCATTTCCGTTACCCCATATTTCTTCGAATATTACACCGACAGCCTATAGTATAATGAAACTGATATCTCCCAAATGCTCTATTTTGCAGTATAAACAATTACTTGCAATAATTCAGAGATACAGTAAAGAACCTATCTTTGTTTGGAGGGATTAAAAATATATGAAAGCGTGATGACCGTGAGTGTGCAGAGAAAAAAGAGAGGGGCGAAGCTCAAAAACGACTTAAAAAGGATTTCCTCTAATTCCAGCAGTTGAAATGCATTCTGCTGACCCGATAAAACGAAGCTATAATGAAAAAGAAAAGCGTGTACCTTTATTCACCTCAACATCCAAGTTCGTTCCCAGTTGTTTTGACAACGATTCGATCAATGATTTGCCCAGGGAATCGCTCTTTTCCCAACCGTCCCAATCGATCCCTATTCCATTATCCTCCACTTGCAGTTTGATATAACCGTCAGACTGCCGGGCCCGGATTGAAATCTGTCCTTCGTCCCGCCCCGGAAACGCGTGTTGATAGGCATTGATCATCAGCTCATTAATCAGCAGCGCCGCGTTCAACGCCCGGTCAAAATCAATTTTAATATCGGGATCCACCGACAAATTGACCGCAATCTGTTTGTCCTCAGGACTATGCGTTTCCTCGATGGCCTGCGTAAGCCGTGCCAGGTAATCATCCAACCGGAGTTGCTTAATATCTTCGCTCTGGTAGATAGCCTCGTGGATATTCGCCATCGCTTTAATACGCGAGAGGCTTTGCTTTAGTGCTTTAATCGCCCGTTCGTCATCGATTTGATAGCTTTGCAACTCCAGCAAGCCCGAAAGCGAAGCCAGGTTATTTTTAATCCGGTGATGCACCTCTTTCAGCAGCACCCGGGCCTCATCCTGATTTCGTCTCGCAACTTGCTCGGATGTTTTCAGGTGGGTCACATCCCGGTAGATACCAAAAAAGCGGTCGCCTTTCTCCGATGTTTTACGCACCACCCCGTGATTCTGAATATAGCGGATTTTGTTATCTCCCTGAACGCTTATTCGATAGGTAATTTCAAAAGGATCCCGGTCTTCGACCAGTTGCCTGACCGCCTTTTTAAGCAGGGGTCGGTCCTCCTTGACAATCAACTTGAGATAGTCATCAAAATCGTAGGAAACTTCCGGGGCTAACCCGTGAAGACGCTTGGCTCCGGCAGACATACCGGAATCGCCGGTGGCATGGTTCACCCACCATTAGCCCATCCCAGCCAATTGCTGGGCCAATTCAAAGTCATCCTCCCGATGATACTGAGACACCGCAACCTTTTTATAGTGATATTGACTACTTAAATGTAATCAAGCTATTTTAATTTCAAAACACAATCACTGATCGTGATACTTAACTGAAAAGTTATAGTCTCAATAACTGCGCCTTTTTTATCATTTCCTTACAACAGGTCCATTGGCAAAAAGAATATACTCCGATCAATTGATCACTCATTCAGTAGAAGAGTTGCCTCATTCGATCCCAAAAAAAATGTTGGACGAAATCATAATGATAAAACAATGCCTTCTGAAATGGTTAATACAACTCTTTGCCCGGCAAATATATTTCATGATCTTCTAAATTCCAGATGCTCTTCCGCTTCGTCTTGGAGTCTTGATTGATTCACCTCCCGGCTATTTGATTTATCGCTTTTTTTAAGTGACCTTTAGCTGGCAAGATCTTAATGCAAAAATCCCGCTATGGAAACGTGGGAGTTACTTATTGACGGGGAGTTTGGGTTGGGTGATTGTATCCGGATAATTTGAATCTTTCATCAAATATGAATTTGTCATGGTCAAATCGCTACGGAACGGAATTCTGACAACGGTTATCACGGCTTTTTCTGGACTGCTTTTTATTTTTGTTGCCATCCCCTCTGATCTTCACGCGCAATTGCCGTTGCTGAATGTTGAGGGACATTGGATGCAGGGAAATGCTTCGGCCGCGGAGGTGCACGGCGA
Organism: uncultured Balneolaceae bacterium; assembly: GCA_913057825.1. Lineage (GTDB taxonomy): Bacteria > Bacteroidota > Rhodothermia > Balneolales > Balneolaceae > CAJXOW01. Next base: position 40,846 of record CAJXOW010000029.1, read on the forward strand.
TCGTCTTTATTGGACCGATGGAGGACTCTTTCACATTTCCGACCTTTCCGATCCGGCGAATCCCTCTACCATTTCCTGGTTTTCGACGAAGGGACGGGCCGACCAGATTGTGGCGAATGACCATTATGCGGTGGTTCACTACGATCACGGACTCGGCATCAAAGTAATTGATATCACCGGCGAATCGAATCCGACGGTCGATTTCGAGGATATTGAAGGCACCCATGCCAAATATAACGCCATGACGTTCTCGGGGGATACCCTGGTGGGACTTTTGGGCAGCGATCTGTTCTACTTTGATCTGTCTGACCCCAACAGCATCCCCGATTTTCCGTCGGTGACCGACAGTAAGGCCCGCCCGGCACTGGCTGCCAACGCATCATTCGCTTTTACCGGTCAATATTTCGAGTCCGGATTGGTGACCTGGGATCTTTCGGACCTCTCCTCGGGTTTTGCAGCTATCGACACGATGTCGCTGCCGGAAGATCCCGGCCATATCGTGCTGCGTGATTCGCTGGTGTTATTTTCATACTATAGCCAGGTGTATCCGAACTCCACCTATCTGAATGCCGCAAAAGTGTCCGACGGATCGCTTACGATACAGGATACGCTCAAATTCCCCGAAACCCATTTCGAAGATATGGTTGCCACGGGCGACTCCCTCTTCATCCCCGCAGGAGAGGAAACGTTCATGACCGTGGACCTGTCCGACGCCACCAACCTGACCGTCTCCAACGTCCGCTACCGTCATCCCGACACGACCGGCAGTGACCATACCTGGAACAGCATCGGATCGATGGAACATTACCAGGGATATGTGTATGCCTCCGATCTGCCCGACAACCTGATGATTTTCGATATCACCGGAGAGCGCTTTAGGTTTGAACGCCGACATGGAAAAGGCGGACTCACGACCCGGTTGGCAACCGACAGCACCTACATCTACATTGCCAATGATTCGCAGTACTCTGAAGGTCCGACGCTGAAAGTACTGGATGCCGGCAATCCCGATCGGATCAAACAGGTGAGCAAGTTGAGCCTCGATCACAAATCGAGAGCGACCCCTGAAGAGTTTATCCGCATGGAAAAGCATAACGATATTATCTTCGGGACCAGCGTCGATGACACCACCTGGACCATCGACATATCGGATCCGCTGAATCCCACGCATGCCGGCTTCCTTACTCCATACGCAATGATAGACAAGATCAAGGGCCATATCTTTACGTACGGAGAAGATCTTCCGGGCGGAGAAGAAAATAGCCATGGATATAACATTCTCACTCCGGCGAAATCCGTCAGTGAAACCGAAGACAAAGGCTACATTATAACGCGCGACGAACATCCCTCCGACCGCGACGGATTCAACTGGGAAATCGACAATCTGGCCCACGACGATGAGTTTCTTTACGGTGTGGTTGACAGCACCGGCAATCCCGGGGTCATCCTCTATGATATCACCGACATGGAGAACCCTCACTACTCCGGTTTCATCGATATCAGTGTTGATGCACGGCGTGATATCCATGACATCGAAGCCCGAAACAATCGGTTATTTGTAGCACAGTGGGATAGTCTGACGGTCTACAGCACCTCCGACACCTCCAACTTTGAAAAGCTGTATTCCGTGAACTATGAATCCCAGGATGAACAAGACGGTACGATGATGCTCGACGGAAACTCGCTCTATCTTACGACCGGGTACGGCGAAGGCGGCGACATGACCAAATATGATGTCTCCGACCCGTCCAATCCCACCGCAGTGGCCCGGTACGACGGAGACGGCATCAACAACACCGGCGAGCTGGCGCCCTCTCAAGTCTATCCGTTCGACGACGACTACCTGATGCTCCGCATATACGATATAGGGGTTATGTTAGTCGATAAGCGCGCCAACATGACGGCGATCGAAGATCCCCGCCGGCAACAACCCGACCGCTACCGACTCAAAGCCAACTATCCCAATCCGTTCAATCCGACCACCCGCATCGAATACCGGCTGCCCGATGCTTCCGAGGTAAAGCTCACGGTATACGACATGCTGGGACGAGAGGTTCGCACGCTCGTAAACCGACGGCAGTCGGCCGGCACCCATCGCGTCACCTTCGACGGATCGGGACTCTCCAGCGGGATCTACATCTATCGGATACAAACAGACGAATTTGCCCAATCCCGGAAGATGCTCCTGGTGAAATAGTGAAATTTGTCACAGCAAGATAATTGACAAATAAGAATAAGCTCTACATATAAGGCGCTCAAAGGCAATGTATCCCCGAAGATCCGAAACATAAAATGTTATCAGAAAATATTGGATGAAATCATAATAATCTTATATCTTATGCGTCGTTCTTCAACGGAATAAATATTTCGTTTGAGCGGTAAGACAGCCATTAGGAAACATACATTGAAAGCTGTCTAATACATACTGATATTGACATGCGCCTGTAGCTCAACTGGATAGAGCACCTGATTACGGATCAGGAGGTTAGGGGTTCGAATCCTCTCAGGCGTAC
>CAJXOW010000030.1 GCA_913057825.1 uncultured Balneolaceae bacterium
GGGGAGCCGATGTCCGCTATCGAAGCGTTATTCGGCGCATGGGATTCCATGGATTGGCCGAGCTATGACCCCGAGGTTTATCCGCTCGGCGATCAGATCGGGCACCGGTTTGGAATGGAGGTCATATTGTTTGAAATGGTAAGCATCCGCCAGGGATACCGTCGGTCTCCTGAAATCGAGGGAGGCGGTAAGCTTCACCGATTTGGATTCGGCCTGCAATACGGCCCGGTCGCCCTGGATTATGTCCGGTTGGATAGAGAATTATCCGATTTTGATTTTGGATCCAACCATGAATTCTGGCAGTTGTCCGTTCAGCTGTCCACCGAACGAGTCATGAACTGGTTTAAATAAAGATAATTTTAATCATTATGCGATATAAAGTTGTAGCACTGATACTATTTGTGGGTTTGGGTTGTCTGGGAATCAATCCTACCGTGCATGCGCAAACCGGCATTACAGCAGTTCCCTTTTTGGAATTCAACACGCACGCGCGAAGCATGGGATTGGGGGGGGGCGACGGTGGCGCTGCGTTATCATAGAGCCGGGGCGCATGTGAATCCGGCGACGATCGGAAACCCGGGTCATCTCGAAATCTCCTCGCAGTTTCAATCCCTCAATAGTAATGAGTTTCCCTATTATCGCTCGGGGATATATTGGTTGCCGTCATTTCAGGATGACAGAAATTTTTATATGCCGTCCATTAGTGTGACAAAAGATCGATGGGCGTTTTCGTACCAGTTAAGTTATTTTGATTTGGGGGAGGAGGTGCGTACGGATCCTAGTGGAAGGCGCATAGGTACTTTTTCGTCACACGAACAGGCGCATACCTTTACGGCGGCCTACCGTTGGAGCGATCACCTGTCGTTTGGAGCCGGAATTAATATTATTCGAAGCAAACTGGTGCCCGGTGGACTTGTGATTGGTGGAAGTGAAACGCAGGTTGGTTCGTCCGTGGCGCTGGACCTGGGCGTCTACGGACAGTATCCCTATTGGTTTAATGATAATATTAAATTGACTCCCAGTGCAGGATGGTCGCTGACGGACTTTGGAAGTAAGATAAAGTACTCGGAGCGAGCAAATGGAGATCCGCTGCCCATGAAAATGCGCGGGGGACTTGGATTGAAGCTGGAATTAACCGAATCGGTAGATGATATTGAGTTTCTGAAAGGCAAAACACCGTTTTCGGTGGCCTTTTATCAAAGCTTTGAGAAATTGATGGCGCGTACCGATCTCTCGGGCAATTCAATGGGACCGTTTGAGGCTTTATTTAGTTCTTGGGATACGTATCCCCGGGATACGGGTCCTCATATGGTATCGCATCCCCTGGGTGAGCAGATTGATCAACGGGGCGGGCTGGAAGTTATCGTGTTCGATATGCTGAGTTTTCGACATGGATATTATAATGTCGCCGAAGCCAATGGAGGTGGAAAGAGAACCTATTTCGGCTTCGGCCTGCACTACAAAATGGTCAGCCTGGACTACCTGGACCAGGATATTGATTCCGAGAGTTATCTCCAACCGTATGATGCCTTCTGGCAATTGTCACTAGCATTTTCGGTGGACCAGGTTCAGGGGTTGTTTGGCGGGGCAAATAATATAAACTAATCAGAAAAGATGATAATATGGGATCTATAAAGAAAACGATGCAAAAGCTGATTCCTGATGGCTTACTGCATTATTATAAAAAGGTTTCGGCTCATCGTATATTAAAACGATTTGATGCTCAATCTCAACCGGAATTGAAAATATGCAGGGATATATTGAGTTCATTGAACGGCACCTTTGTGGATGTAGGGGCTAATATCGGGTTATATACTTTTTATCTAGCAGAAAGAGCTTCCAATGTTATAAGTGTTGAGCCAATTCCGTGGACCTATGAGATACTGACCTATAATATCAATAAATTTGGGCTGAAAAATGTGGAGGCTGTGAATGTTGGACTTTCAAATGCGGCCGGGAAAGCCAATTTTACTGTTCCAGAGACAAAGGAGGGGATACAAAATTACTATAGGGCACGTATTGCTCCGGATCATAAAGACGGTATAAAAGTGAAAGTGCTCACCCTGGATCATTTGATTCGAGAGAGAGAGAGAGAAGTAAAGGATATCGCACTAATTAAAATTGATGTAGAGGGACATTATCTGGAATGTGTCCAAGGTGCAATGGAAACGATTGAAAAGCACCGCCCGGCTTTATTGATAGAGGTGGATGAGGATCCGGATAAAGAAGGGTCAAATGCGAAGCGATTATCTTCTAAATTAACAGAGAAAGGGTATCGGGATTTTGTGCTTCATGAAGGATATCTTAAACCAAGAGAGAAGGGAGTTCAAGCAATTAATTATTTCTTTCTGACCGATAGGCACAAAGATATCCTACTTAATCATCATTGATCGGGAAGTAGCGGTTATTCAATTATTAATTGAGTAAGTAAGTAGAATATTTCGGATATAAATGATTCAGGTAGTAGCCTTCTATAACTTGCATAGATATCCCACCTCTCCTGCTGTAAATACTAAAAATTATCCCAATAAATGAGGTCGTTATATCCGAATAAATCTGTAAATTTTCTACTAAGCAGAATCCGTTATTTGAATGTTTTTCACGTCTTCCAGTTTGAAGAGATGCGTATTGGCTTTGTCGCCCATGATGTGGCGATAAAAGACCACAGTCGAATCAATAACACGGAAGTCTTCGGCGTTAACGGTTTGTTGCTCGTCGTCGGAGAGCGTTACCTGGTATGTGTGAGTAGCCATGGCGGATAGGATTTAATTCGAGTTGATTCCATATGACCTTCATTTTTTAAAACAATGGGCGGATTTTCTGTGTTCCTGAAAAATTGTGAGATATAGCCTCAGGCAACAGGATGAATTGAGCGATTTTTGATAGACCTGTCTTGTCCGTGGAATGGGTAGCGATCAAGTTGGAAAAAGTTGTCCTCAAAGCCCATAACGACGACCATTGGAAGAGAAGGGGCGAAGTATAATAACCAAGATTACAAGATTGAAAGTAGAATAATTCGAAACCTTCCTGAAGATGAAGAATTACCGGTTGGTTTTTATGATACATCCTGTAAGTTTGAACGAGGGATGAAAAATAATACGGATGAATTTAGCTAAACCATGATTAACTTTTTCGGGAACAAATCGGAGCCGGAACGCAATAATTACGAGAAGGCGGCCGAATGGATTGCCGGGTCGTCGGATGTCGTCGCTTTTACGGGAGCGGGGATCTCGGTGGAGAGCGGGATTCCGCCGTTTCGGGGCCCCGACGGACTGTGGAGCAAGTACGATCCGTCGGTGCTGGAGCTCTCCTCGTTTTACAACAAACCGCAAAAGACCTGGAAGATCCTCAAGGAGATCTTTTACGAGCATTTTGAGACGGTCGAGCCGAACCGGGCGCATGAGGTGATCGGCAAGCTCGAGCAGGAGGGGTATATCCGTTCGGTGGTGACCCAGAATATCGACAACCTTCACCAGGAGGGTGGCAGCCAGAACGTCTGGGAGTTTCACGGGACTTACCGCCGGTTTGAGTGTCAGTCGTGCGACAAAACCTTTCCCTTCGAAGAAGTCAACATCGAGGTGGCAGTCCCCGAGTGCACCGAATGCGGCGGACTCTTGAAACCCGATATTATCTTCTTCGGTGAGGGGATCCCCGAACCCGCCGGATCCAAATCGTTCGAGGAAGCCGAAAGCTGCGAAATAATGCTCATCGTAGGGACCACCGGCGAAGTCATGCCGGCCAGCATGATCCCCAATCGAGCCAAGGAAGCCGGAGCCAGGATTATCGAAGTGAATAAAAAAACCTCCGCGTATACCAATACAGTGACCGACATCTACCTGGAGGGGAAGGCCACCGAGGTGATGGAGCGGCTTTACGGGCAACTACCAATTTATGATTAATAATTAATGATTTATGATTACTGACTGAAGTAGATTTGCTATTGGCTACGTCTTCTACATAATGACTAAATGCCTGCCTCACTGATCAACCTTCAATTTTAAGCTGCCTCTCTTGTTTGTAATGAAATAAGAATGAAGGATAGAGCATATATTGGTCAGGGTTAATATTTTTTCATCAAAGGATTGATTGATATTTAATATAATCTCGGGGGGAAAGATGATAAGGCCTGTTTTTCGTTTTTTTATTTTTCTTCTATTCGTGGGGATATTTACAGCAAAGGTCAAGGGACAAGATAACTTTGGAGGTCCGTATGAACCGGATTCCACTACGGTATTATTAATGCATTTCGACGGAGACGTGACCAACGAGACGAATAGGACCGGGGATGCCCGTATTTTTGGAGATGTGTCCTATATAAGTACAAAAAGTGCCGGGGATTTTGATCAACAGTTACGATTGAATAATGACGCTGCTCAAAAAAAGAGTCATTTACAGGTACCCGATACCGCCGCGTTGGATCTTACCGGCAATTGGACGATGGAGCTCTGGGTTAATGTTTTCACTTTTGGCACGGATTCGGACGACTGGCGCTGGCAGCCACGCCTTTATTTTAAACCCGGCGACGGTGGGCCCGATGGCGATGTTCCATATTACTATTCAAATTATTTCTTTAATATTTTCGGTTCCAATCGGGATTTTGCAACGGGGTATTGGAATCCAGAGGCTGAAAATTGGGTGGAAATACGTTCTCCGCAGAATGTAATGAAAGTCGGAGAGTGGTTCCATCTCACTTTTATACGTGATACGTCGAGACAGATGATCATGCAGATGATTCATCAAAATGCTAACAATAGAGCACAATTGACGAGCAATCCGGATAACCTGGAACTTGTTCACTTTGAGATTCTTGACTATGGGAGTGATGGATTAACGGGACAACCCCGGACAAGCGATCAGCCTTTGTTTATCGGGACGTCGCCCCAACTTGATACTACATTCGCCAATCTGGATGGTTTTATTGATGAAGTACGAATTAGTAATACAGTGAGGAGATTTAATATCCCACCCATTATATCCAATGTTACTAATTTGGACAACCAGCAGAGTGATATTTCCTACGAGATCAGTGCTTCGGTCGAAACGATGAGTTATCTCAATTTGGGACAGGTGCGGCTTCACTATCAAGTGGATGACCGATCCTGGAATGCTGTTGACATGAGCAATAAGACAGGTGCTGCATATCGTGCTACTATACCATCACAAGAAGTTGGGTCAACTATAAAATATTGGATTTCAGCTGAAACGAAGGGTGGTTTGCGTGCTACGAAGCCTGCATCAGCTCAATCAAGTAATACTTATTACCGGTTTGGGATATGGCGTGACAGCACCCAGGTTCTGGAATTGTCATTTGATGAGTCTACAGACGGAGAGGATCCCGACGATCAATCACAATATGACGCGGCGGTATCGTATGAAGGATTAACGGAGCCCAAATATGGTGCCGGAGATGAAGAAGAGGGGGACCAGGCCCTTCATTTCAGTTCGGAAGACTCCACCTATTTGGGAGTATCCCCGACCTTTCAATCCTCCGATAATTTCCTGGTAGATCTAAAGTTTAAAGCCCAGGATTCAGTTCCCAGAGCAGGTACCAGGTTGATTTACAAAGGGCTTCCCGGAGTCTTTTATTATTCGAATTATCAAGTATTTATTGATGAAGGGGGGTTAATTCGTCCTTCTGCATATCTGCCAAATAATGAAACATATCTGGGACCCATTTTGGGGCCATTTTTAATCCTGGACAGCCCGGAGTCGCGTATTGAAGCCGGAAAATGGTATCACTTAATTTTCGGGTTGGATTCGGGAGTAGCTTTTGCCCGATTAAAAAATTTGGAGGGTGACATTATTAATGAGAGGGGAGGTCCTGTAGATCATAGTCCGGTAACGACGGATGATTCCCTATTTATTGGCGGTTTGGGCAGTGAAGTAAGTGCTCCCCACTTTAACGGCCTGATGGATGATATTCGCGTGTTCAACTACGCGCCGAACCGGTACTTGCCTGACTCACTTCGGGATACAGGTCTGAAGCCGGCGTCGTCTACCCCGAAAAGAGTAGAATTAAAACAGAATTATCCGAATCCTTTTAATCCTTCCACGTCGATAACCTATAAACTTCCCCGGCCTTCGAATGTAAAATTGAGTGTATACACTGTTACGGGCAAAAAGGTGATAACCTTGGTTGATGAATTCCGACAAACGGGCTCGTACACGGTATCTTTTAATGGTTCTGAACTGGCTAGCGGGGTATATATTTACCGCTTGCGGACAAGGGATTTCACTAAAACCAGAAAGATGTTGATGATTAAATAGGGTCGGATGATTTCGTGGGCGGCTTTACGGGCAACTATCGATTTATAATTAATAATTTATAATTAATAATTTATGATTAGTGATTACTGACGTACAATGCATTTAGTTTGGGTTAGTGCCGGCACCGGTTTTAATAAGAAGAGACGGTAAAACCGATTAATTTATAATTACTTTATGAGCTTTGAAGCATACCTGCCTGCAACAAACGTCAGCTAATTATTAATTATAAATCATAAATCATCAATCAAGAACCGTCAGGTTCGTACCCTTCAACGTAGATCGTAGTCCCTGATGTGTCACTTTCGAGAGCCTTTAAGTACGCTTGGGCGGTTTTCGAAGCGGTGGGCCAGGGGTCGGGGTCGCGTCCCATTTTCCGGGCGGTTTCCTTGATTAACGGGGGAGAGACCACGCATACGCGGTTTTCGTCTTCAAGGTCAAGCGCGGCTGCTTTGACGAAGCTTTCGAGTCCGGCGTTGACCATCGATACGGCCGAGGTGCCGGGCCACGGGCTGTGTGACAGCATGCCGCTGGTGAGGATATAGGTAGTGGGATCCTCGAGGATCTCGAGTCCGCGGCGGACGACGTTCACCTGTCCCATGAGTTTGCTGTTCAACCCGATCTCGAATTGTTTGTCGCTCAGCTGCGGCAGCGGACCAAAACTGGCGTTGCCGGCGGCACAAATGACCGCATCAACTGAGTTGATTTGCCGGTAATACTGTTCGATCGAATCGGGGCTGTCGATGTTAATAGGCGGATTGGTATTCCGGCTCGATTTGATCACTTGATGTCCTTCATCTCTCAATAGTTTGCTAACCGCTCTCCCGATGGTGCCGGTGGCACCGATGACTGCTATGTTCATAATGAATAACGTTTGTTAAAGTTTATAGATGGATGTTTTGCTTAAAGATAAGCGTTCTGTTTAAATAGGAAAACTTTAACCATCGAAAATCAGGAGCTTATCAATAGAAGATTCCGCCAATCGCTGAATTTACAGGTCCACATTACGGCAAAATTGAGAAGAGCATCCAAGATGAATGTTTTGTTACATTTATTTTTTTTTTATACTTATAAATCAAGAGGATTTACAAGTATACTTGTTCAGAGATGCAACACTTATAGGAGCAAAGGAGCCTTTTCGAAAATCACTTTCCCAAAAAGAAGGGGTCATATGTTAAAACGGATTATTATAGAATGGATCAAGAGAAAAAGTAAGTTTATATCATTTTTATTGTTTTTTATCGGCCTTACCGTTGTAGCTTATGGGCAGGAAGAGTGTCCCACTGCCGGTGGGTACTGGAGTTCGAGTAATATGCAAGTTATCCAGGATTCTGTAACCGATTTTAGAATATATCCACGTGAATCATCGAGTATGCTGATAAGTACTACCCAATACTTGCTGAGATCCGTGGATTGCGGGCGATCATTCGATACCTTGAAGACGGCGATTAAGGGATTTAAGGGTATTTATTTATCTGAAGAAAATCCCAACTTTATAATTACAGTGGATACGGGTCTAATTGCGTCTCAGAATGGCGGAGAGAGTTGGTATGCGATGGATCAAAGTATCGATTATGGGGATAGCCAACATCTTGGATCTTTTAGCGTGGATGCAATGAATGACAGTGTGATCTATATTGGTACTGTTGGTGCTGGTACGAAAAATATTTATAAATCAGTGGATCGGGGTGAAACGTGGTCAGAACTAATCAGCGATTCCGATTCTGTTTTTTCGAATGAAGTTAACTTGACTGATCTCGCTTCTTTTAATAATAAGGTAATAGCAGGGGATGATAGTACTGGACGGTTGTATGCTTCAATGGATGGAGGTAGTTCCTGGCAAAATTTAAAAGTATTAGATAAGATCAATAAGGTTGGTTTAGTAGGGGTCAAGTGGAGTTATAGTTACTTCTCAAAGCAGGGAGATTTATTTTATGTATATGAAAGCGATAATCAGGATAGCCTGATTGTGCGGGGACCTGTAACGCCCGATAGTCTAAAGTCAATAAATTCATTTGAGGATACTGATTGTGCTGAATTCATTGCTACCAGTTCGGGTATTTACAGGCGTATAACGTGCGTGTTTAAAGAACATGCTGCCAATGATTCTGAATACAGATATGACAACAACGACAGTTTATCAAGTAAAAACACGGTAGCGTTAGAAATTAGTCACAATAACGACTATATGTTCACTATAGCGAAAAGTGATAGTGTTTATAACTTATATATTAAAGAAGGCCCGACCATTGGGAGCATTTCTGATGTAGAAGTGTCAAAAAAGATAGAATTATCAAACAATTACCCCAATCCCTTTAATCCATCTACAAATATCAAGTTCAAATTGCCTCATTCTGCCGATGTTACGCTGACGGTTTACAATACGATTGGTCAAAAAGTGGAAACGCTGGTTGAACGGCCAATGAGCGCCGGAGCCCATTCAATAAAATTTGAAGCGGGTGGACTGCCCAGCGGCGTTTATATCTATCGATTGAAGGCCGATGGACTAACCCAGTCGAAGAAAATGCTTTTGATTAAATAGGATTAAATCACCGTTGGTTACTTTTAAAAAATCCTTATCAACTGTTATAGGTGGAAAATATAAGACTATGTTGGTATTAAGGAGGAGGGGGTCACCATTCATCTCGCCAAGCCTTCTGTATCTTTAGTGGATCATCTTCTAAGTTGATGGATCCGCAATATTTAGAAAGGTTAAGCTTTCTTCTTCTCTGATGCAGTTTTCCCAGCTTATCCTTTATCGATTTTGGTGAACTTCCTCTTTTAATTACAATTTTCATAATAATACGAATTGTTTAGTTACTACAATTATACACTATAAGATCCCAAAAAGTATAAAAACTTACAATTATATCAAGCGGACGTATATTTTTGATTATAACATTATACTCTAAATCATATTAAAAAAGGGAGAAGCCGCAGTGACTTCTCCCTTTTTAGCAATCTAACCGTCGTACATCAGGCGGACCAGCTTCGACTGGCCGCTTTAACTCAGGAAGTAATGGGCTCAAGGTTCGAAGATGGAAAAACAGTGAAACCATGGCTAAACAGCCATACGTTCCGTGTTTTTGGGCTCTTCGAGTCCCGATAGCTATCGGGAACAGGGCCCGCTTCCATTTCTTTAGTCCATAATTTTTCGCAGGAAGGCCGGCTGATCGGAGTCGCTTTTGTCGATGCGCTCGCGCCGGTCGTTGAGCAGCTTGTCGCCGCCCTGCTGCTTGTCTTTGTTTTTGTTTTCCTGTTCGCCTTCTTCCTTGTCGTCATCCTTCTTAAGGGATCGAACATTGCCCCGTCGATGAATGGCGGGGGAGTCGAGTTGTTTGAGGTTCTTCTCGCCTTTATAGAAGTTCGTTTTCCGTCCGCTGATGTTGCTGGTAATATCTTTGCTGGACGGGGGAGCCATTTTCTTCTCTTCGTCGGCTTCCTCTGCGTCTTCTTTGCTTTTTTGTCCGTTTTTGTTGCTCGGCTCGACTTCGGCTTTTTTCTGGTTATCCGACAGGTCGAATCCGGTGGCGATGACGGTGACGCGCATCTCGTCTTCGAACGACTCGTCGAGTACCGTACCGAGGATGATTTCGGCGTCTTCCCCGGCTTCCTGCTGGATGATGCTGGTCGCCGTGGTGGTCTCACGCATTCCGAGATTGGATCCGGCCGATATGTTCACCAGCACGTTGCGGGCTCCGCGGATGCTCACGCCGTCGAGCAGGGGCGAGTTGATCGCCTCGCGGGCGGCGATTTCGGAGCGGTCTTCGCCTTCGGCGGTGGCCGATCCCATGATGGCGGCTCCGCCGTCGAGCATCGTCGTACGCACATCGGCGAAGTCGAGGTTGATGAGTCCCGGCATCAGGATCAGATCCGATATGCCGCGGGTGGCGTTGTAGAGCACCTCATTGGCCAGCTCGAAGGCTTCCATCAACGTGGTGTTTTCGTCCGATATATCGAGCAGCCGCTCGTTCGGAATGACGATCACCGTATCGCAGTTCTTCTTGAGCTCGGTGATGCCCTCGAGGGCGTATTTCATCCGCACTTTGCCTTCGCAGTTGAAGGGTGTGGTCACGATGGCCACAGTGAGGATGCCTTTGCGCTTGGCGATACCGGCGACCACGGGCGCGCCCCCGGTCCCGGTCCCGCCGCCCATGCCGGCCGTAATGAAGACCATATCGGAGCCTTCGACCGACTCCTCGATCTCGTGGCGGTTTTCCTCGACGGCTTCCCGACCGATTTCGGGCCGGGCACCGGCGCCGAGTCCGTTGGTCAGATTCTCCCCAACCTGGATCGTGTGATCGGCCAGGTTGTTATTCAGGGCCTGGTTGTCGGTGTTCAGCGCGATATACTCGACGCTGGTCAGCCCTTTGGTTATCATATTGTTGACGGCATTCCCTCCGCCGCCTCCTACTCCTACGACTTTGATCTGTGCGTTGTCTTGACGCTCTTCGTCAAAACTGAAACGCGAGTTTTGTTGTTCGGTCATATGTACCTCCTACGGTTTAGATTGCTGAGTAAAAATTTTTCTTTGAAAAATTTTTGTTCGAGGCTGGAGGCTCGAGGCCTTGGCCTGTCGTTATGTAATTAGCCATTTTAAATACTGTATAAAGCATGTTGTTAATATTAGAATACCAGCCTTCAAGATTTCATGTTCGAGCTTCTACTGGATTACCGTTCAAGGCCTCGAGCCTCCAGCCTCGAGCCTCGAGCTTATTTAAAGTTCCTTAAACCAATTCTTCATTCTGTCGGCCAGTCGTTCCATGAGTTTGCTTACATTGGTGTCTTTGGCGTCGGTTAAGGCTTGTTTGCCGTCTGACTGACCGGTTTTCAGTGCGTGTTTAACTAGTCCTACAGCGGTGGCGTAGATCGGGTTGTTGACCTCTTCGACCAAACCGCCGGACAGGCCCAACGGCATGCCGAGTTTGGAGTCCATGCCTAATACTTCGTTGCCCAGCGGACAGATGTTGTTTATCAGCGAACCGCCGCCGGTCAATACTACCCCGGCACTGATGGCGTCGGAGTACTTGCTTCGCTTGATTTCGATGGCTACGATCTCCAGGATCTCTTCCATGCGTGCCTGGATGATTTCGGCCAACACGCTTTTTTTGATCTCTTTCGGCGGACGTCCGGCGATGCCGGGGACGGTCAACACTTCGTCTTCTTCAATTAAGTCCACGAACGACTCGCCGTGCTCTTTTTTCAGTTTCTCGGCCTGGTCGTCGAGCACGCTGAGTCCCATGCGAATGTCGTCGGTTACTTTTTTCCCGGCGATGGCTATGACGGCGGTATGCCGGATGGTATTGCCCTGGAAGACAGCCACATCGGTGGTCCCGCCGCCGATATCGACCAGCACGACCCCGGCTTCCCGCTCTTCGTCTTGCAGCACGGAATAGGACGAGGCCAGCGGTTCCAATATTATATCCGCAACTTCGTAGCCGGCTCGCTCGACACACCGGTAAATATTCTTGACGGCCGAAACGAGCCCGGTGATGATATGCACATCGGCCTCCATGCGCATCCCACTCATCCCCACCGGATCGTTGATACCGTCTTGTCCGTCGACCACAAATTCCTGCGGGATCACATGAATAATCTGCTGATCGGTCGGCACCATAATGCGCTTGCAATCCTCCAACAGGCGATTGACGTCGTCCATCGTGATTTCATTGTCGCGGTTGTTGATCGTGATCGCGCCGCGACTGGGGACGCTCTTGATATGATCGCCGGCGATACCCACATTAACCGACTGTACGTCGATGCCGGAAGCCAGCTCGGCTTGCTCGACGGCCGTTTGAATAGCATTGACCGTTTTATCAATATTGACGACCACGCCCCGGTTCAGTCCGTTGCTGGGCGCTCGTCCCACCCCGAGTATGTTGATATCCTCGGTCTCGTCAATCGAAGCGACGATGGCACATACCTTGGTGGTTCCGATGTCGAGCCCGACTACGATGTTTTCTTGTTCTTCCATAATGCGTAACAGTACTTTTTAAATGATATATGGATGATTCGTTTTGATGTTACTAGCGTGCTACTATCTGTCCTTCAAACCGGAGATCGATCTCACGGTGTTCGGGTTGCTGCTTGTGCTTTAATACTTGCGCGTAATATGCCTTCCAATATTTCATCTTTCGATCGAATTCTTTCGTACCGAAAATCAGTCGGACGTTGGATTCGTTGCTTATGGCGATCACGCCCTTGCCCGGTTTGTGTAATACTTCGCTAACGGTCGACCAGGTAAAGGGATCTTTTCGAGCTTTGGTTAAAAAGTCAGTCACTTCACGGAACGCCTGTGAATCGAGCGTGTCCTGCGGCTGTACGCCCGAAAATCCCCGCAACAGGGGGATATTGATATCGAATCCCAGTTTCATCGGTAATATCACGCCTTCCCGGTCGACCCACACCTTGGGTGAGTTATCCGCAAGCAGGGCCAACGGTTGACGCTCGTCAATTTCGAGCTCCATGGTCCCGTTCAGACTGATCGATACGTTGGCGCTGCGGACAAATTCTACGGTTTCGACTTGTTTCATCACTTTGATCATGGAAACACTGTCGCGCTTCATACCCACCGTGTATTCGGCCTGGCCCAGGATGTCTTGCTTGTCGGCCAGCTCCGTACCGTAAACTTCCACACGGTCCACTTTGATCGTCTGACTCCAATAGAGTCCGGCCACAACGGCCCCGATACCCAGTAGAACAACCGCCAGGAACCAGAACTTGAAACGCTGTCCGCTGCCAAAGGATTTTTCCTCATCAAAGGTAAACTCCTGTTGAGCGTCGGTCGATTCCGGCTCTTGTTGGTCGCCTTTGTTATGTTTGGTTGATTTCGTCATTCAGTCGATTCGACCGTTACTGTTTAAGTGTGTCAATGCCTTCTTCAAGTCGCTCTACAAACTGCTCGCCGTATTCATAGATATCGCCGGCGCCCATCGTAATGATGATATCGCCCGGCTGTACCAGTTCTTCCAGTTTGTCGGGCACATCCTCTTTGGCCGGCACGTAGTGCACATCCCGGTGGCCGAACTGCTCGGCCGTGTCGGCGATCAACTTACCGCTGACTCCCTCAATGGGTTTTTCGCGTGAGGGATAGACGTCGGTAATGACGAGCACTTCGGCGTCGAAAAACGAGGAGCCGAATTCTTTATACAACTGCTGCGTGCGCGAGTAAAGGTGCGGCTGAAAGACCGCGATTATGCGACGTTCTTTCCATCCGCCCCGGGCGGCGCTCAACGTGGCCTGTACTTCGGTCGGATGGTGTGCATAGTCGTCGATCACCATTACGTCATCGGTGTCGGACTTAAGCTGAAATCGTCGAAACACGCCGGCAAATTGTTCCAGGCCTTCACAGACTTGATCAATACCCATATCCAGTTCACGTCCCACGGCAATGGCCGCCAGGGCATTCTTGACGTTATGAATACCGGGAGCCTGCAGCTTCACATGACCGAGCAGCTGATCTTCAAACTTTACATCAAACTCACTGTAAAACTGATCCATCTCGATATTGACCGCCCGGATCTGTGCCTGGGGAGTGAGTCCGTAACTGATGGTGCGCCGGTCGAGCTGCGGGATGATGCTCTGCACGAGCGGGTCGTCCAGGCATACCACCACGGCCCCGTAAAAGGGTACCTTGTTGGCAAATTCAATGAACGATTCTTTAATCTCCTCGACGTCCCGGTAGATATCCATGTGATCCGAATCGATGTTCGTGATCACGGCCAGCGAGGGCGTCAGTTGCAGGAACGTACGATCAAACTCGTCGGCTTCGACAATAATGACATCGCCTGTACCGACCACCGCATTGGTTTCCTCAAAGCTGTGTACACGTCCGCCGACAATAATGGTCGGATCGAATCCGCCGGCTTGCACCACATGTCCGGCCAGTGAGGTCGTGGTCGTTTTACCGTGCGTGCCGGCCACCCCGATGCCGTATTTCATGCGCATCAGCTCCCCGAGCATCTCGGCGCGCTTGATGACGGGGATCTTGCGTTTTTGAGCCTCCAGGGTTTCCACGTTTTCGTCGGCATCCACCGCGCTGGTATAAACCACGACATCGGCGCCTTCAACCTGATCCGGATCGTGCCCGTGATACACCGTGGCGCCTAGTTCTTCGAGGCGCTTGGTCGTCTGACTCAGTTTGCCGTCGGATCCGGTCACTTTATATCCTTTTTGCAATAATATTTCGGCAATGCCGGACATACCGATTCCTCCGATCCCGACCATGTGAATGTGTCGGGTGCGTCCGAATATCGGTTGTGTTTCCACTTGCTTGCTCATATATCTACGTTCGACTCGAAAGGTTAATAATGTCTTTTGCTATGACGTCGGCCGCATTGGGACGCGACAGCTTTTGGGCGGCTTCCTGCATTTCACGGAGTAAATTTTCATCAGCCAGGATTTTCTTTATCTGTTTCACAATCATTTTCTCCAGTTCGTGGTCCTCGATCATAATGGCTGCACGTGTGCTGACCATCGCCCGCGCGTTTTTGCGTTGATGATCGCCGGCTACGTTGGGCGAGGGAACCAGGACGGAGGCATTTCCGGTCAGTTGCAGTTCGGCACAGGTGCTGGCCCCGGCCCGGCTTACAACCAGGTCAGCGGCGCCGTAAGCCTGATCGATATCATCCAGAAATTTGTACAGTCGTAATCTCGAGTATCGGTTGACATCTATGCGCCGTCGAATGTTTTCTTCATAGTTTTTTCCGCAGATCCAGATGATTTGCAATTCGAGCTCATCGTGCAGCGTATCCAGGTGAGATAAAACCGCCTCGTTGATGGTGCGGGCACCTCCACTGCCGCCCATGACCAGTATCGTGCGTCGGTCAGCCGAAAAGTCAAATGCTGACAATGCTTCGTTGCGATCGACGGCCGAGAGGTTTTGTCGGGTGGGATTGCCGACCAGCTTTGACTTCTCCGATGGCAAGTGATCGTGAGCTTCTTCAAAAGCGGTGTATATTCGGCGGGCCCGTTTGGACAGCATCCGGTTGGTTACTCCGGGATAACTGTTTTGTTCCTGTAATACCAGCGGTATCTGCAACATGGTCGCTATCCAGCCGACCGGTCCGGCCACGTATCCCCCACAGGATAGTACCACGCTGGGATTGATATTCAGTAACAGATGTAAACTTTGCATCAGACTTACTATGAGTTTTACAGGAAACAGCAGATTTTTAATCGTTAACCGGCGGTGAAAGCCCGAAATCCAGATGTAGCGAATGTCAAAGCCCGCCTGCGGGACCACGCGGCTTTCCATTCGATCGCGCGTGCCGACAAAAGTGATCGTGGCTCCCGGACGATGACGACGTACCGCCTTCGCAATAGCAAGGGCAGGGAAAACGTGTCCCCCGGTCCCCCCGGCGGCAATCACAATAGATAAATTGTCATCGGTTCGGGATGAATGATTCATGTATTACGTATCAGTACGTTTTGCGTTCGATTTTGATTTATGATTTACGTTTTGAATTGGCACTGCTGTACTTCGAAACATTCAGCAGAACGCCTACCATCAGGCCGGCGAATACCAAACTGCTTCCGCCGTAGCTGACAAAGGGCATGGGCAGGCCGGTTACGGGCAATAAGCCGCTTGCCACGCCTGCATTTACAAATCCGTAAAGAACGATAAATGAAGTTGACGCCACGGCCAGCAGCGTACCCAGGGAGTCCGGGGCACGTCGCGCGATGTAAGCCAGTCCGCGAATCAAAATAATGGCGAAGATCAGAATAAGTCCGATCGCCCCGATCAAGCCGTATTCCTCGGCGATGATCGCAAAGATGAAATCATTATAGGGAGCCGGCAAGAACGCCCGCTGGGTGCTTTGTCCGATTCCCACCCCGGTCACGTTTCCCCGGGCGATGGCGATCTGGGCCTGCTGGGTCTGGTATCCCTCGTAGAGGGAGAAGTTTTCGGCTTCAATATTTTTAATTTGTTTCAAGTGCTGCGTGATGCGGGTTTGCCGCTCGGGTGACTGCATCACCAGCAGGGCGCCTCCAAGCAGGCCGATCAGGCAAAGTCCGCCGAGATGCAGCAGGTTAACACGTCCCACGAACATCAGGAGCATGGAGAGTACCAGCAGCAAGGCCGCGCTGGAGAAGTCCTCGATGCCGATCAGCGTACAGGTGATGAGTATATAGATCATGATGGGTAAAAAGGCGCGCTGAAAGTCTTTGATATACTCCTGTTTGTTGCTGATCAGTACCGACAGATGGACCAGCAGTGCTATGGAGGCCAGTGAGGCCGGTTGAAACGAGAAGAATCCGAGCGACAGGGACCGCTGGGCGCCAAACACCTCTTCTCCAAAGGTCATCATCGCAATAAGCGCAAGCCAGCTGATGATCAGGGCCAGTCGGCTGAAACGGGTCACCTGGTGATAATCGAACTTGGAGGCAATGAGCATCACCACAAACGCAACCAACAGCTTGACCACATGTTCCACAATCATACTGCTGGCCGAGGCCTGGTTTGATTCGGCGAAATAGTAGATGGACGAATATACTGCCAGTACACCGAAGATCATCAGCATGATAATCGACACCAATATCACCCGATCACTGCCGTTTTCCTGGTCCTGCACGGCAGATCGACCGCTGCTTAATTTGCTATTTGCTGATGTGAATAAAAATTCCATGCGTTTAGTTAATGACTTTGTTTTATTTCATATCCGGTTGCATTGACCGTCCAATTATCAATTCAATCGATTTACAGGCGGTGATTTATGATAGTTACAGCTTGTTGACTGATTCCTTGAAAACACGTCCACGGTGTTCATAATCCTCGAACATGTCGAATGAAGCACAAGCGGGACTTAGCAGCACGATTTCGTTCTCACGGGCCCATTTGGAAGCCTGTCGAACGGCGCCGTCCATGGTTGTTGACTTGGTAAACTGTTCAACTTTGTCTGACAACTCTCGTTCCACTTTATCAGCGGATTCCCCAATAGCGATGATCGCCCGGACATTCTGGCGGACCAGCTCGAACACCTCACTGTAATCGTTGCCCTTGTCACGTCCGCCCATAATCAGAATAATCGGCTGACTAAAACTGTCCAATGCGTACCACAACGCATTCACGTTGGTAGCTTTGCTGTCGTTGATATATTGGACGCCTTTGTGAGTTCGGACCGTCTCCAGCCGGTGCTCTACGCCCTCAAACTGCTTAAGGCTTTCTCGAATTGCTTCGTTATGAATTTCGGCAGCGCGGGCCGCCAGGGCGGATGCGAGTCCGTTTTTTAAATTGTGATTTCCCTGCAGTCCAATGTCGTCTTTGCTCATCAATGGTTCCTCCTTCCCGTGGATGTTGAAAATAATTTGTTGATCGCGAATAAAGATGCCCCGGTCGAGTTCCCGGGTACTTGAAAAGGGCAACGCACCGGGGGCTCCTTTTTGGTTAGTGAGCGTGTGGACATATTCCCGGATCGTCGAGTCGTCGTAATTGTAAATGATCCAGTCGTTTTCCGTCTGATTTTCCAGCAGGCGAAATTTTGCCTGGCAATACTTTTCAAAACTATTGTCGTACCGGTCGAGATGATCGGGCGTCAGATTCAGCAGCACCCCGATGTTCGGTCGAAACGAGTGAATATGGTCGAGCTGGAAACTGCTGACTTCCAGGATCGCGTATTTGTCGGGCTGCGTCTGCTCCACATAATCGGAAAATGCATACCCGACGTTGCCCGCCATGATAGAAGACTGATCGGAGCGGGACCAGATATCCTGCAGCCAGTAGGTGACGGTGGTCTTTCCATTACTTCCGGTCACGCCAACAATCGGACTTTGGTTGAACCAGCTGGCCATCTCCAGTTCGGAATAGACCGCCCGACCATTGTCCAGGTAATGCCGGACAATGGGAGCCGAAGTGGGGACGCCGGGGCTCACTACGGCATATTCACCGCCCCGGGCCTGGTCGGTGTGACCGCCTTCCTCGAAGTCGATCTGTGCTTCCGTCAGGCGTCGCTTCATATCGGGTGCGATGGATCCATGATCCGAGACAAAAACCGACGCGCCCTTGCGTTTTAACAGACACGCCCCGGCCACGCCGCTTCGAGCGGCTCCGAGTACGACTACATGTTGATTGTTAACCGGTTCGATCATCGCAGTTTAAGGGTTAAAAGACTGAGGATGGCCAGCATGACCGAGATGATCCAGAAACGGACCACGATCTTCGATTCGGGCCATCCTTTCTTTTCAAAATGGTGATGCAAGGGAGTCATCAGGAATACCCGGCGCCCTTCACCGTATTTGCGTCGGGAGTATTTGAAATAGGTAGTTTGAATAATGACAGAGATTGTCTCTACAAAGAAGATTCCGCATACAATAGGTAATAACAGTTCTTTGTGCAGCATAAGGGCCATGGCCCCGAGCGCACCGCCAAGCGCAAGCGATCCGGTATCCCCCATAAAAACCTGGGCCGGATGCGCATTGTACCAGAGAAAACCCATACAGGCTCCGACCAATGAGGCGGCAAAAATCGTCAGTTCGCCGGCCCCGGGCAGATAGAGAATACTGAGGAATTCGGAAAAGTCGGTTCGTCCCGAAACGTACGCGAACAGTCCCAATGTAAAACCGGCAATGGCCGAGATGCCGGAGGCAAGACCGTCGAGTCCGTCGGTCAGATTCACGGCGTTGCTCACCGCGGTAATCACGAAAATGACGACGGGGATATAGATGATCCATCCGATCGCTTCCCCGAGAAACGCGTAATCCATATTGACGTTTTTCAGGAAGGGGATCGTCGTTAAAGTATTGTACTGCTCAAATGCAGGGTAAAAGTAGAGTACGGCACCCAGCACCAGCCCGGTAATGATTTGACCGGTGAGCTTGAACCGGCCGAGCAGTCCTTTTTTGTCTTTCATAATGACCTTGATGTAATCGTCCATAAAACCAACCAGTCCGAGGGCTATCGTCACAAAAATGATCATCCAGCTGTACACATTGTCGGGTTTCATCCAAAGCGCGGCGGGAATGACCATGGCCAGAATGATGATAATACCGCCCATCGTCGGGGTGTGGGCTTTGTCCAGATGCGTGTCGAGTCCGATATCATCACGGATGACCTCTTTCAACTGCATTTTCTCGAGTAGATGAATGATCCGACGGCCGATCAGCAGGCTGATTACCAGGGCGGTTGTTGCCGCCAGTGCGGTGCGGGTGGTGATATATTCAAAAGCACCAAATCCCGGTGGGGCATATTGTTGTTCGAGCCAATGGAAGAGCCAGTATAGCATCAGGCCACCTCCCCGTTGGGGGTTTTGGTTCTGGACTCCAGTGCTTCTCGAGCGATTTTTCGATCGTCAAACTCAATTTGTCGATCACCGATCTCCTGGTACGTTTCGTGCCCCTTGCCGGCTATCAAAACGACATCCCTTTCATCTGCCCGGCGAATAACACTGTGGATCGCCTCTTCCCGGTCGCTGTTCCGCTGCACGGGATCGGTCGAGTTAAATCCATCAAAGACTTCGTCGATAATATCATCAGGATCCTCCCCGCGGGGATTGTCGGAGGTCACCATGATTACATCAGCAAATTGTTCCGCTATTTCTGCCATCCGGGGTCGTTTTTCCCGATCCCGTTCACCGCCGCATCCGAACACCAGGTGTAGTTTCTGTTCATCGTCTTTAAGTTCACGTAGCGTCTGCAATGCGTTTTCCAGGGCATCGGGCGTGTGAGCATAGTCGACGTAAACCGTCGGTTGTGGTTTATCGGGTAGATTAACGCGCTCCAATCGTCCCTCGGCACCTGCGCATTTTTCCAGTGCCCTGGCCGCAGCGTCAATGTCATATCCCAGTGCTGTACCGATCAACAGGGTTTGAGCCAGGTTGTAGGCGTTGAAACGTCCGCACAGGGGAGAAGATAAGGTGGCTGCCCCTACCCTCAATTGCAAGCCGGAAAGTTCGTGAGACAGCACTTCGCACTTGAAGTCGGCGTCCGACTCGAACCCGAAAGTGATTATTTCAGCTTCACAATCCTTTATGATAGTGGTCGCATAGTCGTCGTCTATATTCACAACCGCGGTTTCTTCTTCAGAAAGTTGATCGAATAGTCGTTTTTTAGCGTTTACGTATTCTTCCATCGACCCGTGATAGTCGAGGTGATCATGACTTATGTTGGTGAATGCGGCCACCGAAAAGGGGATCCCCGCCGTTCGCTGTTGGTTAAGGGCATGGGAAGATACCTCCATCGCCAGGTGGGTGGATCCGGCTTTGACCATCTCATACATATGCTCTGCCAGTTGAATGGGGTCGGCGGTGGTGAGCCGGCTGTCCAGCTTTTTCCCGTCGATAATATTCCCGTTGGTTCCCATCAGGGAGGGACGTTCTCCGAGCTTTTTCAATAACTGATAGGTGAGAGTGGCGACGGTGGTTTTCCCGTTGGTGCCGGTTACTCCGGTTACGTTAAGTCGGTCGGCGGGATAGTCATAATAGGCCTGGGCCAGGTGACCCAGTACGGACCAGGTGTCCTGAACTTTCAGATAACAAACTTCCGGGTTTCGGTTGGATATTTCCCGATCGTGGATAATCGTTTTTGCCCCGTTATTGATGGCCTGATCGATAAATTGGTGTCCGTCGGCTTGGTATCCTTGCAGGGCGACAAACACATAATCATGATCTACTTCCCTCGAATCGTGCGCTATACCCCCGATACGGTCCGGTGCGGGACCGGCGACGGTCAGCGGATTGGAAATTGATTTTAATACGTTGAATGTCACGATTCGTAGTTGGTTATCAGTTAAGTGCCAATGTTTGTTTTCCCCGTATCGTTATCGTGCGGCCTTTTTTCATAAAAGCACCCGGTTTTGGATACTGCTTGTGCACCGAACCGGAGCCGATCAGTCGGGTGTTGAGGCCCTGATGGTGCATTAAACTGGCCGCGTTTCGCATACTCATATTCGACAGATCCGGAATCCGGACGTGTGAACTGTCGGCAGATCCGGTAATCGAATCTGCGGCAACAGGAAGCGTATTAAGCGTGAGATGAATCATGCGCGGACTTTTGACCCGGCTGCCGGGATCCGGTTTTTGAGCGGTCACCCACTCGCCTTTTTGCCGGGTGGTATACGTAAATCCCCGGGCTTCCAGCAGATTCTGTGCCTGCTCCAGGGGCAGTCCCCGCAAATTCGGCATATAGGTCCATTGCGTATCATCCGATCGATTCTTCAAGTATTGCTGCTGTACTTCGTCGTCCAATCCGGCAATACGCTGGGCAATTTGCTTGAAAATGGGGCCCGCCGTATATCCCCCGTAAATGCTGGTTTCAGGTTCGTCAAGGAGCACCAGGCAGACATATTCGGGCTGTTCGGCCGGGAAAAACCCTACAAAAGAAGCGCGATAAGCCATGCGATACTGTCCGTCAACGTATTTCTGGGCCGTTCCCGTCTTGCCGGCAATCGGGAGTCCCTTGATCCGGGCCCACCCGGCCGTACCTGAGTCGGATACCACCCGTTTGAATACGGGCAGCAGTTTTTCTACCGTTTGCTTGTCAGCAATGCGGCGTACAGGCAGGGGGTTCTTGCGGCTTATAATCTCTCCGTTTTCGTCCACTATTTTATCGATCATATGGGGACGCATCATTTCGCCGTCGTTGGCGAAAGCGGCATAGGCCTGAGTAAGCTGCAGGGGAGTGACCTGTACCTCGTAGCCGATCGACATCCAGGGAAGGGTGACATCGCTCCACTTGTAGGGTTTGCGCAAGACGCCCGATTTTTCATTGGGAAGGTCGATGTTGCTGGCCGTCCCGAATCCGAGGTTGCGGGCATATTGATAAAAAGTCTGCGGCTCCAGTCGCATCGCAATCCGGGAGGTGGCAATGTTTGATGACTGTTCAATTACCTCCTGGAAGGTGAGGGTTCCCAGGGGATCGTGATCCCGCATCCACTGACCGTGAATTTTGACGCGTCCGTCTTCAGGGGTTTCGAAGATTTCATCGAATTCCACCTTGTCTTGCTCAAGAGCCGCGATGGCCGTGACCAGCTTAAAGGTGGATCCCGGTTCGATCATGTTGGCGATAGCAAAGTTTCGCCGGTTTTCTTTTTTACTGTGCGCCGGGCGATTCGGGTTGAAGGTGGGGATATTTACCATGGCTTTGATCGCGCCGGTCGAAGGTTTCATGATGATGACTGTGCCGTTCTGCGCGCCGGTTCGCTTGATGCCATTGCGTAACTCTTCTTCGGCGATGGCCTGGATATTGGCATTGATGGTGGTATAGAGGGAGTGTCCCTGTTGGGGTTGCTTGCTGGGGGCACCGACAAACGAGTGCATGTCGCCCTGGCGGTCGCGCTGCACCTGTCGCAGTCCGTCCTTACCCTTAAGCTGCTTGTTGTA
The DNA here is from genome assembly GCA_913057825.1 of uncultured Balneolaceae bacterium. Lineage (GTDB taxonomy): Bacteria > Bacteroidota > Rhodothermia > Balneolales > Balneolaceae > CAJXOW01. Next base: position 22,578 of record CAJXOW010000030.1, read on the forward strand.
CTGAGCCTCCAGTCCGGTCATCCCCTGGAGTTTATGATTGACAAATCCGAGGGCATGGGCGGCGAGCGATCCGAAGTTATACTGCCGCTGATACTGCTCTTCCAGGATGAGCGACTGCATATCGAGCTCCTGCAGGGCGTCGTGGGCCTGCATATCGGCTTCACGGGCCAGTACCACATAGCGGGATCCGCGCGGGGCGTTATTGATTTTTTGCATGCAACGGGAGTGGGAGGTGGCCGTGTGACGGTTTAGCTGCTGGCAGATTCGGTCTGCGCGCTCCTTGTACCGCTTCATGACTACCGGATCCACCGCAACTTTGTATGCCACCGAATTGGTCACCAGGGTACGTCCTTCACTGTCATATATATTGCCCCGTCGTGCCGGGATGGTCAGATAATCGATGGTCTGTTCATTCCACAACTTGCGCAGTTCATCCCCATGAAACAACTGGATCCGCAACAGTTGCAGCACAATGCCCGCCGGAATCAGGAGCAGAAGTCCGACGACCACAAAGAGTCGATTCATTATGGCGTTTCGATACGGTCTCATTCCTCGATGGTTATAACTTGTTCTACGGGTCCGCCGCTGACAAAGCCGTTTTGCTGGGCTTTTTCGTAAATCTGCCGCGGTCCGGTCATGCGTTCATACTGCAGCTCGTACTGCTCATGGGTTCGCTTGGTGCGCTGATATTTTTGTTCCAGGTTTTTGACTTCTTTTAAAAGTTGCTGCGTCCTGAATACGTGTGATATATACAGGACGCCAAAAATGCCGATGACAAAGCTGGCAACTATGATCTTCCAGGGGGCAATCCGTGGTAGTTTATAGGATTTTTCTTTTTTCTTCTTGGCGTAGGTAGTGTTGCCGCCCGATCCATTGCCGTTGGGACCAAAGACCGGGGGGATATGTCCGCCGCCCGATCCGCCGGAACGTTTTTTGGATCGCTTTTTCTTTTTGCTTCTGCTGTTCTTCTTGGCGGTCTTGGTGGACGTCTGGTTTTGGAAGATCTGCATTATCATGGTTGTCCACCCCCTTCCGGTTCGATTTTTTCGGCGGCCCGGAGCTTGGCACTGCGAGCGGCCGGATTGGATTCAATCTCTTCCTCCGATGGACGTACTACATTTTTAGTGAGCATCCGAATGGTTTTCAGCTCGTACCCGTAGAAATCTTTTTCCACGGTACCTTCGTGATTGCCCGACTTGAAATAGCGCTTGACGATGCGGTCCTCCAGTGAGTGGTAGGAGATCGCCACTATTCGCCCTTCGACTTTCAGCCACTCGTGGGCCTGCTCGAGCCCTTTGCGCAGCATTTCGAGCTCGCGATTCACCTCGATGCGAATCCCCTGGAAAACGCGGGCAATCGATTTTTTCTTATAAGGTTCCGGGACCAGCGAGGCGACCAGGTCGGCCAGTTCGCCGGTGGTTTCCAGCGGGCGGTGGTCGATGATGGCCCGGGCAATTTCGCGGCTTTTACGTTCCTCCCCGTAGTGGTAGATAACGTCTCTCAATTTTTCATAGCTGTATTGGTTGACCACGTGTTTGGCGTCGATACCGAGCAGGTTGCTCATCCGCATATCGAGCGGACCGTCGTGATCAAAGCTGAAACCTCGTTCCGCTTCGGTGATTTGGTGGCGTGAAACGCCCAGGTCAAAAAGGAATCCGGAAATTTGTCCGTGGAGTTCGGGCGGGAGGAGGGTGGACAGGTATCCGAAATTTCCCTTGACCAGATGCAGGCGATCGTCGTCCAGGTTTTTTCGCACCGATTCGAGGGCGTCGTCGTCCTGGTCAAGACCGTAAAGTTGCCCGTCTTCATTGAGATGCTCGAGGATGCGGCGAGCATGTCCGCCGCCGCCGAGGGTACAGTCGACGTACGTACCCGATTCGTCGGTAACGAGGTAGTCGACCGACGGGTCAAGCAAAACGGGGGTATGGTGGTAGTATGTGGTATTAGTCTTGCCCATTGCTCATGACCTCCTCGAAAAATTCTTCGTACTGTTCCATGGTAAGCTTGGCGTCTTCCTCGGCCAGGTATTCGGGCGACCATATCTCGATGCGGTCGCCGGCCCCGATAAAGATCGCTTTTCCGTCGATTCCGGCGTACTCGCGCAAAGAACTGGAGAGACCTATACGATTTTGATTATCCAGGGATATATCTTCGGCGCTGCGCAGGAAATTGCGTTTGACGGTACGTCCCTTTTTCTTGAAGCTGCTAATCTTGGAAAGTTGTTCTTCCACTTCCTGCCACCGGTCGTCGGGATATAAATAGAGACAGGGTTCAAGTCCCTTCAAAACGATAAAGTGATCCTTGGCCCCGGGATTCAGGGATTTGCGCATCTTTGCTGGAAAACTGACGCGCCCTTTGTTGTCAACACTATGTTCGTATTCACCTTTGAAACTGGCCACGGAACTGTTAGGATCTTGTTAGACGACGACTGCGACACGGAATTTGCTCCTGTCAACCAAAAGAGCATTTTGAAAACCGGGCGGAAAGCGAATTCATTAGCAGCTAAAATACACTCCAGCGTCTCTACTGTTCTTGTTCAATGGGAACTCCCCCATTACTGTTAGCTGATGCGTGATTTAAGGGGTCCGACAATATAAATAGTCAGAACCGCTTTCCGCCCTATTTTCAAGATGCTTAACCCGGATACCATTAGATATACCACATTCTACCACTTCAAACCACAATGTACCCCTTTTGCAAGGTGCTTGTCAAGCATTTTCGACGGGAAACCCTTTATTTTCGGTTGTTTTGCCGGATAAACATATGTTACACATGTGTTAGGGAGTGGTTTTTTGTGGTGGGAGATTGTGGTAGGGTTGTTGATTGATGATGGGTGATTTATGAATTGATTAATAATGAGTGATTTATGATTAATGATTTATCGTGCGGGTATTGGGGAGTACTTGAGGGAATTCCTGTGGAGGGATGGTATTAATTATGGGCGGGTCTCAAAATAGGCAGGAAGCATACTATCCAAATAATCATTAATTATTAATCATAAATCATTAATTAAACATCATAACGAAGTAAATCCGCAATTTACTTCGTTATGATGTTGCCAATCTTCAGAATGTCAGCCAGCACGCCGGCGGCGGTGACTTCTTTGCCGGCTCCGGGTCCCTGGATGATCAAAGGATTATCGGGATAGCGGCGCGATTGGATCTGGACCAGGTTGTCGGTGCCCGACAGGCTTCCGAGGGAGGATTCCTTGGGGACTTCCCGGATGCCGACTTCGATCTCCCCGTCTTCGAAGGTTCCGACAAAGCGGAGGGTATGATTGCGGTCGCGGGCTTTCTGCATGCGCTCTTTCCAGTGATGGTCGTATTTTTTCAGGTTTTCCATGAAGGTGTCGGAATCGACCTCGGCCAGCTCATCGGGGATTAGCGATTCCACTTCGAGATCGTTGCGTTCAATCCGGTGACCGGTGATGCGGGCGAGGATTAAAAATTTGCGGGCTACGTCTTCGCCCGACAGATCATCGCGCGGATCGGGTTCGGCGTATCCGTTCTGTCGAGCTTGACGGACGGCGGTACTGAAGGAGGTGCCTTTTTCAAGTTCATCCAGTATGTAATTCAGGCTGCCCGAGACCACCCCGGAAATGGAGTGGATGGTATCGCCGGCATTCATCAGGTCACTCAACGTCTCCAGCAGGGGCAAACCGGCGGCCACGGTGGTTTCGTATTCGTAGTAGACATTATTTTTCCGGATAAGTTGATGTAGCCGGTCGTAGTAATCCTGTCCAAAGGTATTGGCCAGCTTGCTGGGCGTTACGATGTTGATATCCTGTTTGAGCAACTGTTCGTAGTAACGGGCTACTTCCTCGCTTCCGGTGGCATCGACAAAGACCGTGTTATAATGGTAGTCCTCGGCCAGCCATTCCACAATTTCCTGCCAGGCCAGTGGTTGGCCGTCTCGCAGTTGATCTACGATGCGGGCCGGGTCGAGTCCGTCGACGTCCCATACGACCGACTGGCTGTTGCAGGCTCCGACGATATTCATATTGAATCCATCATACTGGAGTTCGTCGATTTGCTGCAGGAGCGTACCCCCGATGGCTCCGACGCCGGCGATAAAGAGATTGATTTTGCGCTCGTCGAGGCAGAGGTGATCGTTGATCAGTCGACCCGCCAGCTGGGCCTGTTTGCTGCGGACAAAGATCGAGGCGAACTTTTTGCCGGAGGCGTGACGAATTTCCAGCGGGTAGATATTTTTTTCGTCCAGGATCTTCAGGGCTCGCTGCAGGAGCCGGGTGTTGTGTTGCAGCGACTCGTTAAACAGCTTCAGCTGGTACACGTGCTCGGTGTGGATCTGCAGGTCCTCGTGCTTTTCGAGGAGAGGTTTGAGTCGCTGGTACTGGGCGGCCTTTAAGATGAGGCTGATTTGCTGTTCGTTGTAGTGCGACTTGATATGGGATACGGCCGACTGCCCGTCTTCAAGCTGGTCGACCGAGGCATCCACCACCCGGTTCATGATCTCTTCGGAGTGGGAATGTAAATCGAGATGGATGTAGGGACCCGAGATAGATACGGACTTGAAGGCGCCGTTCGAGGGATAGTTGGCCGTAATAAGGGTGCCCGGGTGGTCAGGGTTGAAGCTGTTTTTTACGTGCAGGGGGATGTTAAGATCCTGGAGCGGTTCCACCGTTTTGGGATGGATAACCTTGGCCCCGTGACGAGCAAGCTCGGTAACGTCTTCGTAATTCAGTTGCTCCAGGGTCTGGGCCGTGGGAATCAACTTCGGGTCGGCAGTCATGACCCCGTTAACGTCGGTCCATATTTCCAGTCGGTCGGCCTGCAGGGCTTCGGCAATAAGGCCGGCCGTATAGTCCGATCCGGAGCGGCCGAGCGTAGTGATACGGTCATCTTCGGTTTTGCCGATAAAGCCGGTAATTACCGGAATATGGTCGAGGGTCTTCCCGAAATACTGTTGGATCAGCGAACGGGTAGTGTCGGCCAAAACTTCCGCTTCTCCAAACTTGTCGTTCGTACGAATAAAATGGTCTGCATCGTAAGAGGCCGATTCGTAGCCGGCCTGATTGAGGGCTTTCGAAAATATATGAGCCGCATAGCGTTCTCCATAGGATAGAATGCGGTCCCGGTATTCACCGAACTGATTTTCTTCAACCTGTTGACCTCCTTTCAAATCATTTTTCAGATTATCGAAAAGCTCATCAAGATACGTATCCCCCGAAAAATCCGCGTTGATTTCGGAGAGCGCCGACTGGTGAATATCCTTGAAGCGGGCCAGGGTTTGATCATATTTGTAGGGCGATTCGGTGGAGTATTTGACCAGTTCCAGGAGTAGATTGGTTATCCCGTTCAGGGCCGAGACCACTACGTAAACATTTTGATCTTCAGCGCGATCTTTGACGATTCGAATGGCACGGTTGATACACTTTCCGTTTTCCAGTGAGGTGCCACCAAATTTCAAGATATTAAGCATAGTGCAAATCCAGGTCTTTAAAAGTTCAAAGCTGTAAAGTTCTTAAAATCTGTCCGTATGAAACTCGATTCGAGCCTGCTTCCGGCAATCATCCGGGAAGTCGGTTTTTAGCCATCGGGTATCTATCCGAATTCAGCGGATCGGTCTTCGGGCGATCCCGAGACCACCGACGAGGGGTTGCCTTGTTCAATGAAAGGAACGATGCATTCGTTTAGTTGTTCAAATTCAATCAAGAAGGCATCATGTCCGTGGGGAGATTGTAATTCTTCGTATTGACTATTTCCCAATAGTTCGGCTAACTCTTTTTGCTCCTCAACAGGATATAGCTTGTCTGAATCAATACCGATAACCAGGGCCGGTTGCTGTACCCGATTTAAGACTTTATTAAATGAATCGCGCCCGCGCGACAGGTCATGGGTATCCATTGCCTCGGATAGACGTACATACGAGAGGGCGTCAAATCGTTTGACAAGTTTATCTCCCTGGTAATTCAGGTACGACTCAATTTGAAACTGTGGGGAGTCCGGTTGCAGGGAGCGTCCGAATTTCTGCTGATAATCGTCCGGGCTCCGGTAGCTGACCATGGCGATCATACGTGCAATGGCGAGACCGTTCTCCGGTCCGTCGCCCTGCTCATAATATCCATCTTGCCATTTGGGATCCCGGAAAATCGCCTGTCGCTGCGTATGGCTGATACCGATAGCCCAGGGGGTGTGAGCTTTTCCAATGGCAATGGGAATCACTTTTCGGACGCGGTTGTCCATGATGGCGAACTCGAGTGCCTGCATGCCGCCCATGGAACCTCCGATGACAAACTCAATGCCTGTGATATTCCAGCCGTCCAGCAACAACTGTTGAAAACGAACCAGGTCGCGTATGGTAAGGGACGGAAAATCGGCTTTCCAGGGTTGCTGGGTGTCCGCGCGCTTGCTCCAGGGACCGGTGCTGCCGTAGCAACTGCCCGGCACGTTCATGCAGATAATGAAATGTCGCGAGGGGTCCAACGCTTTTCCGGTACCGAACAAGCCAGAAAACCATTCGTCTGCATCCGCATTTCCCGTGAGGGCATGGTTAACCACAACGACGTTGCTGCGGTTCTCGTTGAGGGTTCCCCAGCTGCGATAAGCGATCTTCGGGTTTTTGACAGTGCAGCCCGATTCGGTTACGAACGACTTGTCGCTATTAAATATGTTGGTTAGCTCATTCATGGATAAAGGATAAAAGGAACCGCCCGTTCGGCCGAGCGAAAGAGATATCGCCGGTTAAGCGGGCGGCAATCCGTTTTATTTAGTCCGTTTCCGGTTCGGTAATCCCTGCTCGCGAAAATGCATTTTCGAAGTCTTCCTTGATATCGTCAATATGCTCGATACCAACCGAGACTCGAATCAGTTCGGGTGTTACTCCGCCGGAACGCTGCTCTTCTTCGGTCAACTGCTGGTGCGTCGTGGATGACGGATGTATAACCAGCGTTTTGGCGTCGCCGACGTTGGCCAGGTGACTCGACAGCTCGACGTTGTCGATAAACTTTCGGGCCGGTTCGTAACCGCCTTTAACGCCGAATGTGAGTACGGCTCCGAAGCGGTCTTCTTCAAGATACTTTTGAGCCAGTTCGTGATAGGGGTGTTCCGGCAGACCGGTGTAATTCACCCATTCCACGGCATCGTGCTGTTTGAGCCACTTGGCCAGGGCCAAGGCGTTTTCGCAGTGGCGCTCGATGCGGAGCGACAACGTCTCCAGTCCCTGCAGGTGCAGGAAGCTGTTGAAGGGGGAGGGAGCCGGTCCGACGTCCCGCAGATTCTCTACGCGTGCACGGATGGCAAAAGCGATATTGCCGAAAGGCCCGTCTTCGCCAAAGACCTCCCAGAAATTCAGCCCGTGATAGGACGGGGAAGGTTCGGTGAACATCGGGAACTTGCCGTTGCTCCAGTCGAAGTTGCCGGCGTCGACCAGGATACCCCCGATCGATGTCCCGTGTCCGCCGATCCACTTGGTAGCCGACTGCACCACGATGTTGGCCCCGTGTTTGATCGGTTTACAAATGGCCCCGGCTGCACCGAAGGTGTTGTCGACGATCAGGGGGATATCATAGCTGTCGGCCAGCTCGGCGAGTGCTTCAAAATCAGGCACGTTGCCCCGCGGGTTGCCGAGGGATTCCACGTAGATACCCTTGGTGTTCTCGTCGATTTTTTCTTCATAGGCCGAGGGACCGTCTTCTTCGACGAACTTCACATCGATCCCGAGCCGGGGCAGGGTTACCTTGAACTGATTATAGGTGCCGCCGTACAGGTTGCTGGTCGACACGATATTATCTCCCTGCTGAGCGAGGGTAATGATGGTCAGGAATTGGGCCGACTGACCTGAAGCGGTCCCCACGGCAGCCGCGCCGCCTTCAAGGGCGGCAATGCGCTGTTCGTAGACATCGGTCGTCGGATTCATAATCCGCGTGTAGATGTTGCCGAACTCCTTCAACGCAAAAAGCGTGGCGGCGTGTTCGGTGTCATCGAATTCATAGGACGTGGTTTGATAGATCGGTACGGCGCGCGATCCGGTCGCCGGATCCGGTTCCTGTCCTGCATGCAATTGCAGAGTTTCAAAGCGATAGTTTTTTTCTTCTCCGTTAGATTCACTCATACTGTTTGTGATAAGATAGTTTAGGTTGTAGTAAAGTGTTTTAAATCCTCAATCGGTTTGGTATTTATACAATCAAGCCGCGGCGCGGCGGCAGATGTAATTGCTTTGTCCCCATCGGATCGACAGGATATGCCGGATGCATAGGTAACCCTGGTATCCGATTTCTGTTTTTATTTCAGGTAATACGTGATTCACGAGTTAATAGTTTTGTTGGGATGCTCTTCCCTTATCAAGGGGTACCGTCGGTTGCATCTTCTCGACATGGTAAAATAACATGTTGGCTGCACGACGATAGATCGTTCGAAAACGGTTTCAAGACGCCGGTCGAACGGCTTGACAGCGATGTTTGTGAGTGTTTGGCGGTCACCATGGAGGAGGGAGTAGCGAAAAGTGCCCAGCAATAAAAAAACCTCTTCCGGCAGGGAGTGGAAGAGGTTGCAATAATATCTAGTAAAGACCTCATCCTCTCATCTGTCCCGGAAGTCTGGGCAGGAATTAGCACCTAACACTCCGACCGCAGTCGCAGCTGGTTGCTAAGGCTTCGCAGGGCCTGTCCCTCCACCTTTCTCGATAAGAGTTAATATAAAAAGAACATTTATTCCAAATTGAAAACGAAGGATACGAGATTTTACGGTTAAAAACAAGACCTCCCTCGCTTTCCCTCGCTTCGCTCGGTGATTGGTGATTAATGATTAATAATTTATGATGAATGATTAATTTGCTGGCAATTCTATCAGTTGGCAAACCTGAAGGGTACTATATTGTTATTAGGGCGGCTAGGGTTTAGTAAGCAAAAAGCGACAATCATAAATCATAAATCATCAATTATTAATCACAAGTCACCGATACCCATACTGCTTAAGCAGCCCGTCGTTGTCGCGCCATTTTTCGCGGACTTTGACGTGGAGGTCGAGGTAGACTTTTTTACCGACGAAGTCTTCGATCACTTTTCTTGCGTTGGTGCCCAGTTTCTTGATGGCTTTTCCTTTCTTGCCGATGATCATGCCTTTTTGGGATTTGCGGTTAACCACTACGTCTGCGTCGATATAGTCGAGATCCTCGCGTTCGTCGTAGTCCACGATGTTGACGGTGCAGGAATAAGGGAGTTCCTGGTGAAATTGCAGGAAGAGCTGTTCACGGATGATTTCGGAAACAAAAAACCGGACCGGATGTTTGCTGATGATATCCTTGGGATAGAAGGGCGGTCCCTCGGGCAGATAGGATATAATCGTCTCTTTTAGTTCCCGGATGCCCGTGTTTTCGGTCGCCGAGGTAAACTGCACCTTGTCGAACTCGTAACGGTCATTCAACCGATCGGCCAGGTTTTGTTCCTTTTCCAGGCTGCTGGTATCGATTTTGTTTATGATAAGCAGGACCGGTTTGTCCAGCATTTCCAATTGTTCAAAGGCGTGATTGGGATAGCGGTCGTCACCCGCTTCAGCGATAAAAAGAACGATGTCGGCATCCTGCCGAGCCCGTTCCACGAACTGCATCATGTTTTTTTGAAGCTGGTAGCGGGGACTTATGATGCCGGGAGTGTCCAGAAAAATGAACTGGGCGTTTTCTTCAGAATGGATGCCCACCACCTGGTGGCGGGTTGTCTGGGGCTTGTGCGTGGTAATCGAAATCTTGGCCCCGATCAGGGCGTTCATCAGCGTCGATTTGCCGACATTCGGCTTGCCGACGATCGCAACATAGCCCGATTTGTGTGGGTGATCTGACATGCTGGTACTCCTGCTATCCTTCATAGTTTTCTACGATATGGGCCATCCGGCTTACGGTATTGGAAAGACCGTTGAAAATGGCGTCCGATATCAATGCGTGTCCGATGCTTACTTCGTGCAGGTGAGGTACCCTGTCGAGCATCGTTTGGATATTGTCAAAATTGAGTCCGTGTCCGGCATTAACCTGTAATCCCAATTCGTGGGCTTTTTCTGCGGCTTCGGCCAGTCGCCTTAGCTGGTTTTGCCGTCCCTCCTCGGTATCGGCGTTTGAGTAGGTCCCGGTGTGCAACTCAATAGCCTCAACACCCAGATCGTGGGCGATTTCAATTTCATCCGGGTCGGGATCCACAAACAGGCTGACCCTGATGGAGGCTTGGTGCAGGGCGGGAATGACGCGTTCCCGGAAATCTTGGTGAACGTTTTTTAGCTGCAATCCGCCTTCCGTGGTCAGTTCCTCGCGTTTTTCGGGAACCAGCGTGCAAAGGTCCGGCGAGATGTCGGTACAGATCTGAATCATTTCATCGGTCGCAGCCATCTCAAAATCGAGATCCCCTTGTACGTTTTCTTTCATCTTGTAGGCATCTTCATCCCGAATATGCCGCCGGTCTTCCCGCAAGTGAAAAACGATGCCGGCTGCTCCGGCTTCTTCACAGATTCGGGCAGCGCGAATGGGGTCGGGTACGCCCTCTCCCCGCGCATTGCGAAGCGTTGCCACGTGATCCACGTTGACCAATAATCTCATATCTACTTAGCGTGGTTTTATATCTAAAATGCCAGTGAAACCTTGAATATAAGCATCGAAAGCTTAAAACACAGATTTGATGCCGGTATTAAAACCGAACGCATAGTTATTGATCGGTAACCCCGCCCAATTCGTGAAATTGCCGGTTGTAATAGAGGAGGGACAGCTGCTGCTATCCAGACAACAACAGCAGGTGCTGATTTGAGTAAGTCATTGGAATGTGCTTATCATAGTTAAATCATAAATTTTTTCGACCAGTAAGCCATTAGATATTAGATATATTAAGAAAGCTGCAACTCTGATTACGGAAAGATCGTATATCTTAAGTTGTAGATATGTGATTTTTATATTTCCAAACGTATATTTCAATAGTCGCCAACACGATTAATCGATTTCCGTGGCAAGCTGAAAAGCCGGGCGGCGGTTCCGAAGCATAATAATTTTCTGGGTGGCAGGCAGTAATAACAATAATCGTATACAGGGCAATTAACCGTTCAATGCCACCAACCGAAGAAAAGTATACGAGCAAGGAACCGCCGCCCGGCTTTTCAGCTTGCCACGGCAGGGATGATTTTTTATTAACTTATGTTGCATAAACATTAACCAGGAGAAGGAGAATAATGGAATTCGAACAACAGCTAGCTCAAAAGTTCACATGTCCAAAGTGCAAAAAGCAGGGGGGAGAGACCGACTCGTTTGCGGCAACGGGAACCGGCTTTGCCCGTTTTTTTGATGTGCAGAACAAGCGCTTCATCACCGTCTCATGCACGAATTGCGGGTACACCGAAGTCTATAATGAACGGGTCATGAAAAGCAAAACCAGCGTGGGCGACGTGCTGGACTTTATCTTCGGAGGTTAAATTAAATCGAGTTATGCTTCCTGCTGCCGGGTTTTCCAGGGCAACAGGATGGCCGACCAGCTTCGTTCGCGCGCCCAGGCTTTGACGTCTTCGACACTGATATATACCACCGGAATTAAAACCAGGGTTACCAGCGTGGAAGCCGTCAGCCCTCCAATGACCGACCGGGCCAGGGCGGCCTGCAGCTCGGCACCGGAACCCCAACCGAGCGACAGTGGAATAAGACCCAGGATCGTGGTAAGCGTTGTCATAAGAATCGGACGCAGACGCAGTCGACCGCCTTCAATCACGGCGTCGTAGACCGACATATTTCTTTCACGCCGCAATAAGTTGATGTAGTCAACCAATACAATCGCATTGTTCACCACGATACCAATCAGCATCACCACGCCCATCAAACTCTGCATGTTAAAGGTAGTCCCGGTAAGCAGCAGCATGGGGATGACCCCGATAATGGCCAGGGGGACGGATACCATCACGATCAAGGGATCCAGGAAGCGTTCAAACTGACCCGCCATGACCATGTAAATAAGGATTAAAGCCATCAAAATAGCCAGTTGAAAATCACGTTGGGCTTCTTGCTGCTCTTCATACTGCCCGCCGTACGTTAAGGTGAAATCATCGGGGATATTCATGTCGGATAAAGCCCCTTGAACTTGTTCGACGGCACTGCCGAGTGCTACGCCACTTTTAAGGTTGGCGGTAACACGGGTAACACGCTGCCCGTTGATATGGTCGATTTCCGTGGGGCCCCGGGCACGTGATCGATTTACGACCGATGATACAGGTATGGTTTGTCCGCCTGGCGTTCGAACTGAAATATTATCGAGATCCTGTCTGCTGAGGCGATCTTCGGGTCGGAGTCTGACGGTAATTGGAAACTCGTCGCCTCCTTCACGATATACGCCGGCTTGACTGCCGCCGACATTGGTCTGAATTACCCGGGCTACCTGTTGAACCGAAAGACCCAGGTTGGCAATTTTTTCACGATTGAATACAAAATTTTCCTCCGGTCGGCCTTCGCGGCGACCCACGCGAACCCCGGTGATATCATTCAGCGGTTCAATCTTATGTTTGATCTCCTGGGCGATGCGTTCGGCTTGTTTAAGGTCGTATCCAATCAGTTCGAGTTCCAGTTCTCCGCTGCCGCCGGAACTGAAAATACGGTTCAGGATCCACAACCCGGATTCCGCCTGAACGCGCACGTCGGCGCCGGGAATAAGACCGGTTAGTTTTTCCCGGATCCGATCGGCCAAAACAGAGGGTTTTATACTTCGCTCTTCGGCACCTTTCAGGTTAATTTCAAGCTGCAAATCCCCACCCCAGGATTCAATCGTTAAATGTTCGACGTCTTCCATCGGAAGGACCGACTTTACCACCCGTTCGATATCCTGGTAGTAGGTATCCATGACTGCGATATTCATACCCTGGGCCATTTGGGTTTCAACCTCGATCTGGTCCGCGTCGATCTGGGGGGCGAGCTCAAAAGGAATCAACGGGTAAACAAGCACGCAGATACCCAGTGCAAGAGCGGTCAGGCCAAACACGGTTTTACGCCGTTTAAGGGCTTTGCCGAGAAATTGTGAGTATACGCCTTCAAAGCGACGGAACCAGCGCTGAAATCGTCCCTGGTCCGAGGGATCCTGTTCAGATAAGGGTTTAACGGATAGAAAGCGGCTGGTGAGCATCGGAACCAGGGTAAGAGCGACAAAAAGGGAGCACAGCAGGGAGAAAACAACAACCAACGCCAACTCCTGGAACATGATGCCGGTGACGGTCTGCATAAAAACGACCGGCAGGAAGATAACCGAGGTCGTCAGGGTGGATGCAACAATTGCCCCGGCCACCTGGCGGGTTCCGATCAACGAGCTTTCCTGTAGGTCGCGCTCCTCTTCTTCACGGAGTCGTACAATATTTTCCAGAACGACAATGGCATTATCGACAATAAGGCCGACGCCCAGCGCAAGCCCTCCGAAACTCATCTGGTTCAGCGTTAATCCGCCGAAATAAAGCAGACCGAATGTTGCGATTATCGAGATGGGAATGGAGGTCGCAATAATCATCGTCGAAGAGCGATTGCGGAGAAACAGGTAAAGTACAATAAGCGCCAGCAATGCGCCCCAGAGCGCGTTGGTTTGAACGTTGTTAATGGAACGCTGAATGAATTCGCTCTGGTCGGTCGTGACAAACATCTGCAGGTCGCTTCGCTGTTCATTGATGCGCTGTACTTCTTCCCGGATTTCTTCGGCAACGGCCACCGTATTGGCCCCGGTTTGCTTGCGGATACCAAAACGAACCATGGGTTTGCCGTCAATTCTGACAAGCTGTTCCAGATCTTCATAACCGTCCCATACCGCAGCTACATCCCCCACCCGAACCGGTTTGCCATCTACGACCTTGATAACGGTCTGCTCAATTTGTTCAATCGATTCATATTCTCCCTTGGTACGTACATATAGATTCTTGATGCCTTCGCGTACATTTCCCCCGGGCAGGTTGACATTTTCGCCGGATAAAGCTTGCTGGATGTCGGTAGCAGTCAAGCCGGTAGCCAGTAGTTTGTCACGGTTCAGCTCAACCTGAATCTCCCGGTAGAAACCGCCCCAGACGTTGATAGCTCCCACGCCGGCTATCTGTTCAAATTGGGAGTTGATCTCCCGTTCCAGGGTCCGGGTAATTTCCTGCAGGTCTTTGGTGTCGGAATGCACCCCGATGATAACGATGGGAAAGTTGTTGGGATCGAACTTCCATATGCGGGGAGTTTCAGCTTCCCTGGGTAGATCATCACGAATACGATCCAGGGCCGCCCGAACATCATTGGCGGCCACGTCGATATCGGTACCCTGGGCGAATTCGAGGCTGACCCGGCTGTCGCCTTCTTCGGAGTTGGACCGCATCTGTTCAACGCCCGGTACGCCTGAAACCGTATTTTCAACTCGTTTGGTAATGATGGTTTCAATCTCTTCGGGTCCGACGTTGGGATAGTCGGTGGCAACGGTAAGACGGGGGTACTCGATCGGGGGCAGCAAGTCGACCGGCAGGTACTGAAAACCCAGGATGCCAAGCGTAATGATGATCAAGTAGACCATCGTGGTCGTAACCGGTCGCTGTATGGAAGTTTTAGTAATCGGCATAAGCTGAAAGCTTGGTAATGCTAAACGTTAGGAAGTCGAATTGGTGGTATCGGATTGACTCGATTGAAGCTGCCGGCGTTGCTGCTGCAGTGTTTGCATAAGCAGGTCCCTGGTTTGCAGCTGTTGCAGCTTCATGATCCTGTTCCATCCGGTGGTTTTGACCCGTGCCTCTGTGTATCCCTGGGATAACAGGTGCTGACCGATGGTTACCACCCAGGTTCCGGGGTCAAGACCGTTTACTCCGGCCTGCATACGTCCCTCGGCAATTACCTGGACCGGTTGAAAGTCCACCTGCAGGGGACGGGTAAGCGAGGCCATGCTCATTTCATTATTGCCGGTGGTATCCACCAGGCTCTGAAGTTCCTGGCTGAGCGATCCGACGACGTAGATGCCCTGCTGACCGGTCTCGGGTTCGGTCCACACCGCGCTAATCGGGACGAGAGTAGCTTGACGACTTTCCCCGTAGAGTACATCGACCGGGACAAACATGCCCGGCTTTAAAATTCCTTTGGAGTTATCGATGTCGATTTCAGCTTCGGTGCTTCGTGCTTCCCGGTTTAAATAGGGGGATATCCTTGAAATCTCAGCCTCAATGGTTTCGCTGCTGTCGGTTTCCGATCGGGCGTGGACAATCGCTGTTTGTCCGACGCGAACGTTGTACAGCATTTGTTCCGTGAGCGGTATTTCCACCCGCACGCTGTCTAGATTTCCGAGGGTGAACAACCGCGTACCGGGATTGGCAAGCATGCCGACCTCGGCGTTTCGCTGTCCAATCGTACCGTCGATGGGAGCTCGAATAACTGTCCGACTCAGCATTTCTTTCTGTTCCTCGATGTTGGACTGGGCCTCTTGGACCTGGGCTTCGGCCATTTGGACATCTGCTCTGGCCGACTGAATACGAGCTTCAAGGGTTTCGAGTTCCAATTCGCTGCTCAATTGCTTTTCGGTCAGCGGCTTGGTTCGTTTGTAATGAGCCTGGAGTTCTTGCAGCCGTGCTTTGGCTTGATTGAGACGCGCTCGCTGGATTTCGAGCGAGGCCTTCGCCTGTTGCAGCTGTTCACGGTATGGTTGGTCGCGCAGCTGAACCAGCGGTTCGTTCTTCTGAACGCGCTCGCCTGTGCGGACCATAACTTTTTGGATGCGGGCGTTTATTTCGGGATACAGCTGCACCTGGTTGAACGCTTCCACGGTTCCGTGGATCCGTTCACGTAATGGGAGCGAGCCGTAGCGGGCTTCTACTGCTTCGACGGCGGGAATGGTTTCGGAATCGACGTTTTCGGTGTTGCCGCCGGAATTAGCGTTGTTTTGTTCCGACCTGTTACACGCTGACATAGCGGTAATGAGGCCAATCAATAGAAGTATGGTATGCTTCGATAAAAGTCTGGGATGCATTACTCGTGAATAAGTTCGCTTCAGGTCAATTTTATTCATTAATACTACGATACTATATGCTTTATTTATACAGTCATAAAAAACGTACCAGCCGGTAAACAATTACATTAAAATACCTTATTCTTTATTGCAGGAACTTCCGGGCAAGCCGGACGCCGGAATCGAAGGGTTAGGTTTTTCGTTCCAGAGACCAGCCAACTGTTCAACAGCACAATCACTTACGCTATTTCTACGAGCGCTAAGGTGTTGCCGGCATGGAAAATACTGAGAGCCGGGAGCCATTGCACGCCTTGCCAACGAGTATTTGTTGTGTTACGATGTATTGAAAATTACCTCAATGGTATGTTCGGGTTCCCGGTAGTCGTAGTGTATGTCAAATTCATAATGTTCGCAGATTCTCTTGGCAATCGAGAGTCCCAGTCCGATAGATTCCGAGCTCTGATCTCCCTTTTTAAACCGCTGAAACATGACTTCAGGGTGGTCTTCGAGCATGGGGCCCGGATTGGATATTTTCAGTTTATCTTCTGTTAGCTCGATATGGATGTATCCCTCTTTCTTATTGTGCTTGATTGCATTTTGCAGCAGGTTGGACCATAGGATATCGGCCAGGGATGGATGCATGGTGTGGTATACTTCATCTTCCAGTTCAGAGTGCACTTTCAAACCTTGCAAGTCTATCAGTTCGCTGAATGCCTCCAGGTTTTCCTTGATTAGACGAGTGAAGTTGATCGGTCGCGCATCGCTGAATTCGTAATTGCCGATCTTGGTTAGCAGCGACAGCGATTCGCTGAGTCGTGATAATTTTTGAATGGCTCGCTGGGCGGACTCTACATAGTCGTGCTGCTCCGAATTGAGCTCAGACTCCTGAAGCAGTTCCAGTTTACCTTTCGCAATAGACAGCGGAGTTTGAAGCTCGTGAGAGGCATTTTCTGCGAATTCTTTCAAGTGTTGATAATCGGCGACAGCTTTTTCGGTCATCTGTCCGATAAATCGGTTCAACTCATCAAATTCCTGTACGCCGGTATCTTCGTCCGTTTCAATCGGTTCGCGCGTGGTAAGGGTAAAATTCCGGATCCGCCGCAGGGTTTGGCGAAAAGGTTCGAAGACGCGACTGGATACAAAGAACCCAACTCCGACCGCCCCGATAACCTGCAAGCCGAGAATCCATAGCAGGGTTTCGACCACGGCTTCCGTGATATCATCCGTTTCAAGTAAAACGCCGTGTGTGGATATGTAATAAGGGGACCCGTTGATATTGCGCCAGGCGGTGACTTTGACGTTCGGTTCCATCCGTTCCAGCCAGGAATGCCAGGCCATTGTGTCGCTCACTTCTACATGGGGTTCCACCGGGTGATCCAGCTTGCGGACCGTCAGGTTGCGCACGGTGGCTTTCTGATGTTTAGTGGTTGTTTTATCAAAGCGCTGTTCCTCTTCGATCAGGTATTCAGCTCGATCGATTCGGTCCATCAACCGGTACTTTAACTCCGAACGGACTTCGTTGCGTATAATGTAATATGATATTACACCTCCTACCCCGAGCACGAGGGTGGTGACCAGCAAATAGATCAGTATGAATTTCGTAACTAATCTCATGTGGATGAGGTCTCGGGATTGAATTTATATCCGATTCCGTAAACAGTTTCCAGGTAGTCTTCAGCTCCGGCTTCGACCAGCTTCTTTCGCAGGTTCTTGATATGCTGATATACGAAATCCAAATTTTCAAGGTGATCCACGTAGTCGCCCCAAAGATGCTCGGCGATGGTATGTTTGGAAAGCACGTGATTTTTGTTGGCGACAAAATACTCCAGCAAGTCGAACTCTTTCGGGGTCAGATTAACCGGCTCGCCATCGACTTTCACTTCCCGGGTGGAGGCGTTGATAAGGATGTTGCCCACTTCAAGCTCCTCTTCACCGCCCAGGTTCTTTCGGCGATTAACAGCCCGGATGCGGGCGTGGAGTTCGGAGAGGTGAAAGGGTTTGGTTAGATAATCGTCGGCCCCGAGATTGAGTCCTTCAATCTTGTCGTCCAGGGCGTTCTTGGCGGATATAATAATGGATCCGGTTTGATGGTCGATCGATTTAAGTTCACTGAGCAGTTGCAGCCCGTTCCCGCCGGGCAACATGATATCGATCAATACGATGTCATAGGAGTGAGCATAGATCTTGTCGAATGCCTCGTCATAGGTGGTCGCCGACTCGGATACATATCCCTCCCGGTCCAGGTACGTCTCGATATTTTCGAGCAAATCGGTATTGTCTTCAATGATAAGCACTTTCATAGTACCGTAAAGTAAAAAATAAATCTGAAGTAAAATTGAAGCGGTGCAGGCGAAGCGGGGGCGGCGGTTCCTCGTTCGAAAGTTTTTCTCTTTTCGTTGCAGGTTGCAAACGTTTATAGGTTAAAATAAATCGGGGTAATCCTTGCTGTTATTTCCGAAAAACTTAATACTTCGGAACCGCCGCCC
>CAJXOW010000031.1 GCA_913057825.1 uncultured Balneolaceae bacterium
AATTTGTGGGTCTGCTGTATGGGCAGGGGATCTTCACGTTCCAACTGCCGGCGTTTTTTCTCATTATAGCTCCGACTCAGATTGGCCGAGGCGTTGATCGAACGGGGCTTATAACTAAAACGCAATCCTGCCAAGGTGTTCAGGACGGGCAGATCTCCCAGGAATCCGAAAGGCTGGACAAATTGAACATTGGGAAAATTCAATCGATAATTAACCGATCCGTTGTAATTCCAGTTATTCTTGAACAGAAATTCCGGATCGTGCTCATTACCCTGGTTATAAACAAAGTTCAGATTGGTATTATCGAGCGTATACTTCGCAACAGCCGATTCCGAGTATTGCTTGGAAACATTGGAGATATTAATCGAGTAGTTTTCACGGTAATCCTGGCTTTGGCGGACCATCTGATTAATCACCTCCTCTTGCTCCTGCTCTGATATCGAGGTGTCCTGTCGAACCGCATTTTTAAACTCCGATAAACGTATATCCCCCTGGTTAGGCAGAAAACGAGGGGTGGTTGTCCGTCGACGCATCGACAGTGTTACCGGTATGTTCCATCCATAACGTTCCGGAATAAGTTTGTGTAAATTCACATTCGTCGACAGATCATAAGATGTTAAATCCGACATGCGTCGATTACCCAGCGTGGAACTAAGTCCGCCAAAACCGTCGGTTTCCCGATTCAACACTGCATTAATGGTAGCAAAGTCGGCAAGTTTCAGTTCGGATTTTGCGCTAGTGGCCCACCCGTTGCGATTGTCAAAACCGGTGACGCGCAACTCGTTCAACCAGAATTGTCCGTCGGCTGAAATATCTCCCCCGGCATTAGGATCGGATGGATCGTACGGATTTCGCATTCCCATACCGATTTCTGTAATTCGATCCAGCGAAGGGTTTCCTTTAATCGCAATAGTTGCTCCATTTGGCGCTTCTTTGAGTAATGCACTGTTTTCAAACCGGGATGTCGGATCAACCTCTTGTCTGTCCCGCAGTTGTTTCAACTCGTTAAAGCGGCTGAGAATGATATTCATTCCGTTCTCCTCGGTCAGCCATATTTGTTCCGCCTCATTCTGATATACGCTTTCCTGTTCCGGTATACCCCGGGTAAAGGGATAGGTAGAATCGCTCGGGGTAACCGGCTGACGATATTCGTAATAATTATTTTCCAGGTCTGTCCCGATACGCATTACCATTTCGACGTCTCCTCGTTGGTCATATCCCTCGCCGTGCACAAACATGCGGAGGTGTCCATAGTTAATCAGATTTAATCCACCGGGATAGACTTTTTTCACCATCTGCATCTCCTGGGGACCCAGATTATCGGCTTTAAGTACGATCGACTGTTCATTGGCCAGCGTTTGCTGCTGCTGCCCGCGTTCTACCGCTCGAATTGCTCCATTGGGCTGCCGATATGGAATAGGCGTTCGAGAGCCGTTTTCCTCCACGTTAATAGATGAGACCCGGAAATCAGCGGAAGTATTCTGTTGCTGGTTTACATTCTGAGCTTTTTTCCACTGACTTCCCACCAGTTCCATCGTAGCAAACCGCAAGGTCAACGGCTTCTCGTAACCTGCCATCCAGATACGGATATAGGAAATATTCTGGAAGCCTTCGATTTCTCCTATACGGCGGATATAATCCTCTAACGGAATGCGCACCTGATACCAACGATCCGATTGCGGCTGTCCTTCTCCAACTTTATCGACCACATACTTCATCTCGTTTATGTCGCGGTCATTGATCTCGGCCGGATTCAGCGTCATTTCGTACTCGTAATAAGAGTTATTGGTCTCCACAACTGACGGGGTAACCAATCCTTCGGCATCCGGTCGATTCGTGACGGCACGTTTATCACTGTCC
The DNA here is from genome assembly GCA_913057825.1 of uncultured Balneolaceae bacterium. Taxonomy (GTDB): domain Bacteria; phylum Bacteroidota; class Rhodothermia; order Balneolales; family Balneolaceae; genus CAJXOW01. The sequence continues at coordinate 1,861 of CAJXOW010000031.1, forward strand.
TGGTTGCGCGGCGTATTTCCGTCGTGATATCCATACATGCGATGAAATCGCTCGTGAAGGGCCAGCGTATCCAGCTCCTGTTGGCCGAAGTAGTAATAATCGTCATTCGACGGATCCTCCTGTACTCGTTCGTACATTCTGCTGTCTTCCCCGTATGACTCCCTGATTTGATTAATAAAATCGGAAAAAAGCGACTGTTCATTTAAGCCGGCATTCTCAATCACTCCTCCGGTATTAGGTGCTCCATCCAGACCCACATCCTCCAGGTTCTGGGTCTCGGTAGAAAACTGTCCGTCGGTATTCGGACTTACCCCCGGAATAAACGATCGTCCCGGCTGATCCCGCCGTATACTTTCCGGTCGTTGAACCAACCCATCTTCATTATTGTTTACCAGGTTGGGTACTACATCTTCCGAAATAATCCCGATATCAACATAAATCTTCCCATCATAATCCCCCAGATCCTCGGCTGTCGGCTGTCGGCCGCCCGGAAGCAGCGGTTGTACCCAAAATTCCAGAAATTCGATATTATTTTTGGTCAGATCCTCCAGTCCCGAGGGAAGTACTGCCGTCATGCCGCCCCACATTTCTTCGGGGTACTCTTCGAGCTGCGTTTTTAGATTGTCATTGTAGTTATAAGGGCCTCGCCGGGTTGGATCAAAGTGTATATCCAGGGTATTCAAAAAGCGGTCTTCTCGCTGCGTTTCCCGCCCGGGAAAGACCTCGTTAACCCGAACCCGTTCCGCCTCCGGAGTGACCGGCGCATCAATAATGTCATCCACATTAATAGGAACGGTGTACCATGAATACTGTGCTCGCAGATCTGAACGCGCTACCTTGGCAGGGATAGAGTTGTCGGGCGAAACGATGGCACTGTCGGTCGGCAGGGTTCCGTCATACCCCGGCAAAAGTGCCGGTGCAGCGGCAAGATGCCAACGAGAGGGCTGTTTGAAGCTGATCGAGGTTTCTACCCCTTCAAAATCGTCAACGAACGATACCCCATTCTCCTCGTCGGGAAACAGCTTGTTATTATCAATCGCATCACTGACCGCGTTTGTCTGTGCTACATCGGGTCTTAGCTGGGCAAACTCACCGCTAAAATTGATGTGCGATTCAGCTTTGGTCTGCAATAATGGAACCTGGTCGATAACGCGTGTTAACCAGGGAAGATCGAAGTTGGCTTCCGCATCCATTCCGAGGATTGAGTTATTAATCGGCTCATCACCAATCCTGATTTTATCCTGGAGGGGACGTTCCTTAAGCTGAAAAAACGTACCTCCCAGGGTAATATCATTATTCACATCATACTCGGCCCGGACTCCCGTAAATGTTTTCTGCTCAATCTGAACCAGCTGGTTGCTTTCATACTCGATTTTAATTTGCTGTCCCTGCTTGAGGTATTTGTCATTCAAAATCGATATGTTACCGGTGGAATAATCGACCGTATAGTCGCTTCCTTCTTGAAGTCTGACGCCGCCCGAATAAACTTCAACCGATCCTTTCACCAATGAGAATCCAAGATAGTAATTATCCGAAACACTCCCTTTGGAAGTCCCCGATATACGGTAGCGATTATTTTTTGAATTCTGTTCTGCATCGCTGAGCGTATTATCGTAAAGTTCCGTAAAACTGTTTTGGTCTATCGTTTCCTGATCCGCCCCGGCATTCTCCAGCAAATTCTTGATTCTGCTGCCAAAAGGCTGCAGGTAAGGAAATATGACACGACCGCTTGTTGAGTTAAGCGTACCCGTTCCAAAGTCCACCTGGTTATCGGGATCACGTGCACCCTGGGCATCCACCCGGTCCAGCCCCAGGTCTTGCAAGAGAAACGAAGTTCGATTCGGCAAGCTGTTCTGCGGCACATTCTCCCCAATCTGCATAAACTGCAGGTCCAGGTTAAATCCATCCTGTTGGATATCCGACACTCCCAGGTTATACACGTTCTTCATCATCAGGTCCCACGCCTTCGTCCCCGGTGAAAGCGTCTTCGGACGTATCAGCTTTAGGAAAATTCGATTATTACCACTACCGGTGACATTCAGATCGCCAATTTCGACCACTTCTCCCGTAGTGGGATCGCGATACGAGTAGGCGATCGCGAGGGCCTGCTTGGAATTTAAGTTCGTGTTGAGAGATATAAAACCGAGCGGATAGTTAACCTCGTAATCCGTACCCTCTTGCAGGGGAATAAATTCGCCCCGCTGAAATTCGTTCTGGGCGACTCCAAAATCAGAGGCTGATACGGCTTCAGTTTGCGACGGGTCCCTGTATTTTTCAAGCGTATCATTATTAAACGGATCGTTGGCTTCCGTCGGAGGACCATAAGAACCGTCGCTATGCTGGTTGGAACCGAGGTCAACCAACGCGATAGCGGGACGTTGATCATCATGCGACTGAGAAGAAGCGTTCAGCACCCAGACCTGAACTTCGACCAGGTTAAGCGCTGTGCTCAGCTGTTGTGGATTCGACATATTACTTTCGAACTCCTGGCGGGTAAAGAAATCGAGGAAAAAGTGCTTGTCGTAATCGTAGTCAGCCGGATTGAGATTAAACTCCTTCGTCTTGGCTCCTCCCGTAAGGGTTTCCGTACTACTTTTCCCGTTTTGTTGAGAAACGACCGACGTAATGCTCAGCGGGCCCATTTGCGCACGGGATTTAATTCCGAATAGAGATCCTCCTCCCTGGATAAGGGAATTGCCGGTTTCCATGGAAACATTTCCCATCTGAATACGCTGCAGGATTTCATCTTCATATCCCTGGTATACAATACTCAGACGGTTTTGGAAATCGAAAGACCGTTCGGTATCCCAGTCGGTCTGAATACTGAGCTTATCCCCAATATTACCCTGAATATTAAGTTTGAGACTCTGGCTGAAAGTCGGGTCGATGCGGGTCTGTTGGTCAGGCGGCAATCGGGGATTGGCCGTTTTTTGAATAGAGGCCCCTACGTTGAGATTGGCCGTACCGTTAACCTTCAAGTTAACTTCCGGCTTCCCGAAAATCGTGGTGAAAGCCGATTTCTCCCCACCCGGAATATCGATGCGAAAATCCAATAAACCGGATTCATCTTCCCGTTTCCGGTTAAATTCCTGGATCAATTCTTTCCAGTTCTGACGCTTTTTGGCCTCCAGGCTTCGCTGGGCATATTCATCAAAGTCCATTCGTCGTTCAACCCCGGAAGGCAGGTCGCCTATTTGACGACGAGCCCGGTAAATACCCATAGTATCCCGATCAACGGTCGTTTTCTCTTGGTTCAGTCCGATATAATAGAGGCTGGGTCGGGGCTTCGGGAATGGATCGGCTACCAGATCCGGTTTGAGAACCCGACTCTTGAGCGTATCGTCCTCCAGCTGCAGGGTATCTTTGATAGTCTCATCCCTGTCCGGCTCCAGAACTTTCAGGGAATCTTGCGCTGCATCTACAGAATCCTGGTTGGCTTCAACCGTATCCGGCTTTACATCCTGTGCTTGAACCCAAGCAAAAGAGCCCGACGCTAAAGTAGAAAATACGCCTGCAATTAATAAAATGAGAACATTCGAAAATCGCACGAACCGCGTGGTGATTGGTCTTTAACTTGCTTATTTGTGTGATAATAAATGCAATCGTAGCTTTTTACGATAGGCAATACTTATTTGTTTGGGTTCGCCGGATCAGTTGGATATATCTTATTATTCGATCAAAGATATTGAATTTCAATTACTTCTGGCAATCAGGTGATTTTTAATTGATTACTCGATTATAACGGATTTTTAATTCCGTCGAAAGTAAAATACACTAAATGAGACCGGTGAATTTCATTGGTAGAGTATATAATTCGCTATCTTGTATATGATTGAGTTAAATTAACTCGTTCAACTTAGTAAATTGAAAAATAGTTTCGCAATCTTTTTAAACAGTTTACCGATATAAGTGCGCTTTTTGCCCAATAACATACAGCTTGATATACTGAAACGACATGTCGGACCCTTTGTTTTCAGTTTTTTCACCATCATGTTCCTGTTGTTGATGCAGTTTCTGATGCTTCACATCGACAAGCTGGTAGGCAAGGGTATTCCATTTTTGGTCATTCTGGAGCTGATCGTCACCAATCTTGCGTACATGGTGGTTCTGGCCGCCCCTATGGCGGTGCTTGTGGCAGCGGTCGTAGCATATGGAAGGTTTGCTGAAAACCGGGAACTTTCTGCCCTGGAAGCAGCCGGAATTAATCCCATTCGGGTGATGGTTCCCGCCTTAATTACGGCGGTGTTGCTCAGTATATTTCTCGTCTGGTTTTCCAATGACGTATTGCCGGACGCCAACCAGCAAGCCCGTTCGCTCTTTATCGACATACGGACCAAAAAACCCGGCTTCGACCTGGAGCCCCACGCGTTTTATGACGGGATCAGCGGATACACTTTTCTTGTAAAGCGTATTGACTCGGAGACCGATTCCCTTTACGATGTCACCCTTTTCCAGGAGCCGGGATCCAATCGCGATCGAGCTGTTATTAAAGCAAAGAAAGGACTGCTGGAGATGCAGCCGAAACAGAATCTGCTCAACCTGTACCTGGTGAACGGTTCCATTTTACATTACTTGCCCAAACGCAAGTCCACCAACATGACGGAAAAAACCTATTTTCAGCGTTATAGAATCAGTTTCGACCTATCATCTCTGGCCTTTACTCGTTCTGCGTCCGATCGCAAAAAAAGGAGCGACCGGACGATGAGTGCCGGTGCCATGCTGGCAGTGGTTGACTCACTGCGGCAAAAAGTACAAAATGAAAAGGCCCACTTTAAAAATGAAACTGCCAACCTGTTTCCTGATGATGTACGTCAATCCCTGACCCAGCCGGAACTTTCAAATATCAGTTGGAATGAATCCTCCCGGATTCAATCGTTCATCCCGGCCGATTCAGTTGCGTTTACCGCTTTTGCAAAGATAGATGACCCCTCGACCCGACGTCGAATCATTTCCAACAGTGAAAGTACTTTTCGCAAACTAATTTCCAACTATGAAAATACCCTTTCAAATCTGAGCTGGCGCCAGCAGCGTATAAATCAATACCTGGTGGAAGTCCATAAAAAATATTCCATCCCTTTTGCCTGTGTGATATTTTTACTGCTCGGAGCCCCTATCGGCATGTTGTCGCGGAAAGGCAACCTCGGTTTTGCAGCTCTGGTAAGTGCGGCTTTGCTAACTTTCTACTGGATCAGTATCATTCAAGGGGAAAAGTTGGCCGACCGTCTTTATATCACCCCTTTCTGGGGCATGTGGTTTGCGGATATTATTCTGTTTATAATAGGTATTTACCTGACCATACGACTTGTTACCTCCTTTAAAGTATCAAACCTGTGGAAGCGTAGTGTTTAACCGGATGGATCGTCACATAATGTTGAGAATGTTTATCATCACCCTGTTTGTGCTCGGGGTGCTGATCTTCATTTTTGTCGTCATCGACTTTTCTGAAAACAGCGACGACTTTACCGACCAGGGAGCCACGCTGGTTCAAATTATGAGTCAGTACTACTTGAATTACATCCCGGAAATGATCCGGTTGGTTTCTCCCGTTGCGGTATTTATTGCCTGCCTTATTCTTACGGGACAAATGGCCGAGCGGTTTGAAATTGTGGCGCTTAAAGCTGCAGGAGTCAGTTTATACCGGCTAATCCTGCCCTACCTGATTTTCAGTTTCATTATTGCGGGACTGTTGAGTTACCTGGATGGGTTTGTTATACCCCCGGCCAATGCAGAACGGATCGAATTTGAACAACGCTACTTAGAAAATCAGGGAAACCAGATTGACAAAACCAGTATTTACCGGCAGGAATCACCTCAAACCATTGTTAAAATCAATTATTATGATGCCAACGACAGCCTGGCATACAATATCGACTTATACCATTTCGGTAAAGATACCCTGCTAAAGACCATGGAAATACGTAAGATGAAATGGCTTAACAGCGATCAAAAGTGGAAACTGATCGATCCGGAAATACACCATTTTGGTCCGCAGGGGTACACCACTCAAAAATTTGAATCAATCGATACCACCCTGAATATATTACCAACTGACCTGGCTCGCAGCACTTCCGATATCTATCAGCTCACGTATCCCCAGGCATTCAATTATGTAGAATCAATCTCCCGTAGTGGAGCGAGCGGCATCAGTCTGCCCAGAATTCAGCTTTTTGGACGGATATTTTATCCCATCTCCGTTATTATCGTTACGTTGATCGGATTTTCGATCGCATCGGTTCGCCGCAGGGGCGGGAAAGGAGCCTACGTTGCCGCAGGTCTTTCGATTAGCTTTCTCTACCTTGCCTTTATGAAGATTATCGAGCCGTTCGGTGCCTCCGGCGAAATAAACGCCGTCACAGCCGCCGCCCTTCCCCATTCGCTCTTTCTCGCGGTAGGTATCGTGCTTTTGTTAAAAGCAAAGAAGTAAATTGATTAATGATTGATGATTTATAATTGGTGATTAAAAACTGGCATCGTTATTTCATTTTCACGGATTAAGCTTAAATAAGAGATATTTTATTTAATAAATCCTTCCTAAAATCATCATGACCCAGGCTAAAAAGACGAGTAGTTGGGTATCTCATCGAAAAAAGCAATCATCAATTATTAATCATAAATCATGAATCACGTCCGTCAGGCTTCAGGCGTGGGTCCCCGGTAGTTAAAAGGTATGTCAAAATCGTCTTTTTCCTGAATGTCGCCGTGTTCATTCTCAAAGCGATTGATGTTGTCGGTTAAGGCCTTTGCCAGTCGTTTGGCGTGATCCGGGGTTAGCACAATGCGTTTTACGACCTTGGCTTTTGGAACGCCCGGCATGACTGAAAGAAAGTCGAGGATAAATTCTGAGGCGGAATGGGTAATCATCACAAGATTGGAGTAGGTACCTGTTGCCTCACCTTCCTGCAACTCGATTTCCATCTGATTTTGCTGCTGCTGACCTTGTTGGGTAGTATCTTTTGGTTTGTCCTGGTCCATCTTTTAGTTAAACCTCATTTGATTTGGCATGTGAAAGTGCGTGAATAATGTCACTTTTTGTCAAGATATCCATCTGTCCGTTATCGTGTTTTACAATAACAGCTGTGGTATTTTTCTTCAGCATTTGCGTAATTTGATCCACGCGCATATCCCCTGTAATCACAGGAAACGGTTGATCCATAATTTCACTTACCGGCGCATCCCGAAAACCCGCATCCTCAATCAACCGGTTTAAAATACGATTCTCTGTCAGACTGCCGATTACGTTATTTTCCTGGTTAACCACCGGCAGTTGCGAAATTTTATTCTCATTCATAACGTCTATAGCCTCCTGGAGTGTGGTATCCGGCGGTACGGAAACGACATCGCGAGCTTCCGCCCGATGACGAACAATCTCAATCGCCTTCAAGCTCGATGACGCACTCATAAAGTTGTTCTCCTTCATCCACTCATCATTATAAATCTTGGAAATATAGCGGGTCCCACTGTCCGGCAGTATAACCACCACTACATCATCAGATCCCAGGCCCTTCTGCCGGGCATAGTCAAGCGCTCCATATACAGCCGCACCACAGGATCCGCCGACAAAAAGACCTTCTCTTTTGGCAAGCGCACGGGTTGTTAAAAAAGCATTTCGATCGTTAACCTGTATAATTTCATCCATTACAGATTCATCGTAATTACCGGGGATCAGATCTTCTCCGATTCCTTCGGTAAAATAGGGAGCAATAGTCTCTTCACTGTAACTGCCCGTCTCAAAATATTCTTTGAACACAGAACCGACACTGTCGATGCCGATAACCTTGATATCAGAATCTTTTTCCTTTAAAAACCGGCCAGCTCCCGTCACAGTTCCACAGGTTCCCATTCCGGCTACAAAATGGGTTATCTTACCCTCGGTTTCATCCCACAATTCAGGGCCCGTTGTTTCATAGTGGGCTTGCGCGTTACTCGGGTTGTCATACTGGTTTGGATAATACGAATTGGGTATCTCTTCACTCAATTTTTGGGCCACCGAATAATAGCTTCGGGGATCTTCCGGATCAACATTTGTAGGACAGATTCGAACTTCGGCACCGAGCGCTCGAAGCAAGTCAATTTTTTCCTTACTCTGTTTATCGGTCGTCGTAAAAATACAATTATATCCCTTGATAATAGCTGCAATCGCCAGTCCCATTCCCGTATTGCCGGATGTTCCCTCTATAATGGTTCCTCCCGGCTTGATATAGCCTTCCTTTTCCGCATCCTCTATCATTTTAATGGCGATGCGATCCTTCACACTCTGGCCAGGGTTAAAATATTCGACTTTGGCTAAAACAGTGGCCTGTATGTCATCAGCCAAAGTATTAAGTCGTACCAACGGAGTGTGCCCGATGGTTTGCAAAATTGAGTCATATACCTTCATAAACAACGGTTCTCCTTTCCCGGTAAATTTATAATCAAATGAGTAGTCTGTCGTTAAACAATATTCGTCCCGTGCAAATGCAGCCGACTCTAACAGTATATAAAAACGGTAAAGCTATGACAAGAGTTCATTGGGAGTCCCCCGCTGTTCGGCGGCCCGGATACCAATTGAACTACCTTGGTGTACAAGGTAATGACCACCGCCGGGAATCAAGATTTCAACAACAGTAATAAAAATTGTACATTCCAATCAATGTATTACGTGTACAGAAGATATCAATTTTGAACTCTAATTTCTTTGTTTACTATGGGAATGTTCATCCATCAAGATAAACCCAAAGATTATGATTGCGGGTATAACCTGGATTTAATGATAGCGGCCCTGCCCCGCATACAAAGTCGTCGGGATCGTGTTGATTATGCCAAGCGTATTATTGAACTCATCAAACAAAGTCATCCCAACTGGGTGGATGATGACGGGACCAGCGCAGCGGCATGGGATCATTATTTTGAGCTGGCCGAATACAACCCACGCGACTATGGTATTCGTCACCCGCACCGCGACACCTGATGGCAGATGCTTGCCAATTTATCCGATGCTACCCTTAAACCAATTATTACGAATCGTTGGGAATCTGTCTGATTCGCAATATATTGAAACTTTCAAACGGTCTATATCCCTGGCTAGAACGACTTAAGTTCCATGTCTGAAGATACACTGCAAGAACGCCCCCAAATACGCCGCCGTCTCAGAGCCTTATTCCAAAATCGGTTTCTGTCCGATTTTGGCCGTCAATTCTCCTATTCCTCTTCTTCAGTCGATCGATTACTGAGCTTAACTATTCCCATTAGCCGTATAGATCCGCTGGCTTGTGTGGAGGTGCTGGGGCAGCCTGGCGAGTTTCAATTTTACTGGGAACATCCTGAACGGGATTTCGGTCTTGCCGGTGGGAAGAGCTGTTTATCCATCAGCGCGGAAGGAAGCAGCCGTTTTCAACAAGTTGAAGACCGAATTCAACAAGTACGAAACAAGAGCCGTGAGATATCAGAAATTGAACATACCCAGGCGGGTCTCCATTTTCTAGGTGGTTTTTCATTCAATGGACATACGACCAACAACCAGCTCTGGGCTAATTTTGGATCGGCCTCTTTCCACGTTCCCGAGTGGCTTTTTGTCCGCGACGGCAACCTGGGACTGCTAACTTTAACTTTGGATATATCGGATCATAGATTGACTGCGGCTGACATTGATCAACAATTTGAATCACGAGTGGACCAATTGCAACCGCTTCTCGACTTTCAACAGGAACACGACGGTATTGTTAAAAAGAGCGAGCCCTGTTGGGACAGCTCCAATAAAAGTTTGGTTGACGATACAGAATCGGAGGATACCTACGAGCAATGGACCAAACATGTGAACCATGCCAAAGATTTAATCCGCGAGGGGGCTTTCGAGAAAATAGTTTTATCCCGAAAAATACAGGTTGAAAATAACGGTTCCATTTCACCGACGCAGGCTATCAATCGTTTGCGCAACCTGTATACCAACTGCTACTGCTTCTTTATAGAATTCCCCGGTTCCGGAAGTTTTATCGGGTGTAGCCCGGAACGGCTGGTACAGTTCAATAAGCGTTATATTTTAACGGATGCCCTCGCCGGAAGTATTTCAAGAGGCACATCGGCCTCCCGGGACATGGTTTTTGAAAACAGGCTGCTAAGCAGCGGGAAAAACCGTGATGAACATGAATTCGTGGTGAAATCAATCACTCATCGACTTAAAAATTTAACCACCCGTATTCAGCACCCATCCAGCCCCGTTGTCAAAAAATTAAGTAACGTTCAACATCTTCACACTCCGATTCTGGCCTGGTTAAAAAGTGATACCCGAAAATCCGACGTCATGCGGCATTTGCATCCAACGCCCGCTGTTGGGGGATATCCCACCGAAAAAGCCTTGTCCTATATTCCTAAACTGGAATTATTTGATCGCGGCTGGTTTGCAGGTCCCGTGGGTTGGTTCAACACCATGGGAGGGGGCGAATTTACCGTCGCCATTCGAAGTGGACTAATTCAGAGTGACCAAGCCCATTTCTTTGCCGGCTGTGGCATTGTAGAGGATTCCGATGCAAACGAGGAATGGGAGGAAACCAAGTTAAAGCTGATTCCAATGCTTTCCTCCGTCGAAAATGGCTGATCTCACACCTCAAAATAGTTCATTTTATTGGGCGAATCAGTTTATAATCGCCCTGCGGCGTGAAGGGGTTCAGCATTTAATTATGTCACCGGGATCCCGTTCGACTCCATTAACACTGGCTGCCGCTGCCCACCCGAGGTTGGATCAAACGGTTATTCTCGACGAACGATCAGCTGCGTATACCGCACTGGGCATTGGAAAGTCAACCGGCATTCCCGCCGCTCTTATATGTACCTCCGGTACCGCTGCTGCCAATTACTATCCAGCCATTATAGAATCACGGCAGGCCGGGGTCCCCTTAATCGCGTTGACGGCCGACCGTCCCCCGCATTTGCGCTCTATAGGCGCCAATCAAGCCATAGATCAGCTCAAAATTTTTGGATCTTATCCGGTCTGGTTCCATGAGATCGGGGAGCCACGCTCCGGCGAAAATGATCTGCAACGACTGAGGTATGCTGCTCATCAAGCCGTCTACCAAAGCAAGACCAAACGGGGACCGGTCCACCTGAACTTTCCCTTTCGCAAGCCACTGGAGCCGGATCCCTCGTATTTTGAAACTATTAAACGTAAAAACGAGGCAACTACCTTTACCGCCGCCCACCACAGCACTTCCGGTGTTCGCATTACAAGCGAAATAAATGGCTTTAAAGGCTCTTTACATAAGGGCAACCAGCCCATCATCATTGCAGGTCCTGAAGATCCTTCTTACTCACTTGGTGAGTGGATAGTGGAACTTTCCGACACCTTTCATATACCTATCCTGGCAGAAGCCGGAGCCAACCTGCCATCCTGTGATCAAGTCATACCCGGCTTCTCGGGATTCCTGCGTTCACATATGGATACCACTGCCTTCAAACCTGATCTGATCATACGAATCGGTCAATCTCCCGCAACCAAGACCTTATTGCGTTATCTTGAAATACACCGAGACGTTCTGCATTACCATTTCACCCGACTCGGTCATGCGCAAAATGCTCTGTTGTCGACGGACTATACCCTTGAAGGCATTCCACCATCAATTAAATCCCGTACCGAACGCAAAGATCGGGATGAATGGATGAAGAAGTGGATGGAGCATGCCAATGCCCATCTGGACCTTATTTCAAATTTGCACGAAAACTCAAACACCTTAACAGACGGGCAAGCAGTCCGTAACTTATTAAAACAACTACCCTCCTCCTGGGCCCTTTGTCTATCCAATTCATTTCCCGTTCGTGATGCCTCCCTATACGGCGGCAAGTCATTACCGTCCCAACTCACCTACGTCAATCGAGGTGCCAGTGGCATTGACGGGGTTACCTCCATGTCGGCGGGCATTGTTCGCGGGCAACACAAACCTGCCCTGCTTTTGACGGGGGACCTGGCTTTTCTTCACGATACAAATGCCTTGTTACAGGCATCCTCTCTTCCATATCCCCTGGTAATCGGTATTATCAACAACGAAGGCGGTTCGATTTTCCGGATGTTGCCAATAGCCCAACATGAAGATACTTTTGAAACTTATTTCGAGACTCCCCAAAAGGTTCACATTGAATTCATGGGAAACACCTACCAAGTGAATTATCAGTTGATCGAAAGCCGGGAAGATCTGGCTGAATTTTCCTTCGGTCAATTGGGGGATGCAACCGGTATACATCTCATTGAATTTCGTACCGATCCGGATGCCTCAATGGACGAGCGTCGAAAACTCTGGGAGGGTTAGCCTTGTGGTATGAAAATTTCCGTCCGATCCATAGATTACCATGTCGACCGTTATGAGCAAGCGGGGCCCCATGCTCCCTACCTGGTGTTGCTGCACGGTTTTATGGGAAGCGGACGAAGTTTTAACCTTTTAACAGACCATCTAACGGGGGATATAAATCTCCTTGCCATTGATCTGTTGGGACACGGCAAGACCGGGGGTACGGACAATATAGATCGATACACCACGGCCGAACAGCTTCTTGATCTTGACAAAATCCTCCGGGATCAATTCTCCACTCCCTTTTTTCTGTATGGATACAGCATGGGGGGACGGCTGGCTTTGCGATATGCCCTGCAACATCCACGTTTTATCCGGGGGATAATACTGGAAAGTACGCATGCAGGAATTACAAGTTCAAAGGAACGCGCAAAACGGAGAGAGCGAGATCAAAAATGGGCTCGATGGATCAAAAAAGATTTTGATGCTTTCTTATCCTGGTGGGAGCAATTGGACCTGTTTGACGCTCCTTCCTCGACTGAAGATTCAAAAAAATGGTACCGGGAAATTCAACGACAACAGGTTCCCGAATATATGGCAAACAGTTTACAGGCTTTTGGACAGGGTTCTGTTTTACCGGTTCGTGATGAATGGTCTAACCTGCGAAAACCGGTCCTGTTGGCAGCCGGAGAATACGATGCCAAGTATCGTGAGTATATGAAAAAACTTCAGCGGACAATACCCGCAGCCGATTTTGCCATGATATCAGCAGCCGCCCACCGAATCCATGTGGATCAACCGAAAAGGTGGTCAACCGCAATTAAAAATTTTATTTTGAAACACCGGTAAGCCACAAATTATGGTTTATGATCCAATTGCAAAACCGTTGCTTCTGTCGAATATTTAGAGTTAGAATAAAGGCTTTTGCAGCATAGCGATAACAACCTTGCGAGAACTGGAACCGGTAAATTTACCAGCTAACCACAAACAACTAAACAATTCATTTTATGGGATGGAAAACGGTCACAGAATATGAAGATATCACCTATAAAAAACAGGATGGCATCGCCCGCATCGGTATTAACCGCCCTGAAATTCGCAATGCATTTCGTCCAAAAACCCTGAACGAAATGTATGAGGCTTTCCAGGATGTACAGGAAGACCCTTCCATCGGTGTTGTTTTACTTACCGGCGAAGGTCCCGCAGAAGACGGTGTGTATGCTTTCTGTTCGGGCGGCGATCAAAATGTCCGAGGCGATGGCGGCTACAAGGATGAAAAAGGGACCCCTCGTCTCAACGTCCTGGAGCTTCAGCGCTTAATACGCTTTATGCCAAAGGTTGTTATTGCCGTTGTGCCCGGCTGGGCCGTAGGAGGCGGACACAGCTTGCATGTTGTTTGCGATCTTACCCTGGCCAGCAGAGAACATGCGGTATTCAAGCAAACAGACGCCGATGTAGCCAGTTTTGACGGCGGATTCGGCTCGGCTTTGCTTGCCCGACAGGTTGGACAGAAAAAAGCCCGTGAGATCTTTTTTCTTGGCAGAAATTATTCGGCCCAGGAAGCATTTGATATGGGGATGGTAAACGAGGTGGTGAGTCACGACAAACTTGAAGAAACCGCTTTTGAGTGGGGGCAGGAAATACTGGATAAAAGTCCCACAGCCATACGCATGATTAAATACGCCTTTAATCTAATCGATGACGGTATGGTCGGGCAACAAATATTTGCCGGTGAGGCCACGGGGCTGGCTTATCGCACCGAGGAAGCGGAAGAAGGTAAAAACGCCTTTCTGGAAAAGCGCAAACCCCGTTTCCGGGACTATCCGTGGCGCCCCTGATGTAGAACACACAGAAATCGACGGTACCAAATAAAAAACCCGATACCCGCCCTATTAGGCGGATACCGGGGTCGATGACTAAAAAGCCATCCTCAACCTGTTACTTCACGAATAGCATTTCACGATATATTGGCAATGGCCAATAATCATCGGCTACGTGCCATTCGAGCATGTCAGCGGCATCTCTAACTTTATTCATTAAAGGTACCACCTTTTTATTGACGTATTTGGCTTGTTCCATGATCGAATCGCCATTGGCTTTTTTAACGGCTTTCCGCATCTCAGTAATAGATTTATCTAGATCGTTAAGTCCCTGATTTACAGTGGCTAGCATGTTATTAGCTCCAGTAGTTTCAAGGTCGATCTTCTTACCACGATCCACTACAGCGGCCAGTTCATTCATATATCGTACGGCAGCTGGATAAATCATGGTTTTGGCAATGGACTCGGTGGTATCGACTTCAATATTCAAGGTTTGCAGGTACTGTTCCGCCCATATCTCCTTACGGGATTCCAATTCATCCTCATTGAGAACCCCGTGCTTTTCGAACAGTTCGACATTTTTATCGTTTGTCAACATGGGCAGTGCATCCACCATGTCAGGCAGGTTGTGCAATCCGCGTTTTTCGGCTTCTTCAACCCATTCATCCGAGTAGTTGTCCCCGTTGAATACAATATCCTGGCATTCATCGATTGTATCATGCAGCACCGTTTTCAGGGCATCCTCGAAATTTTGGTCCTCTCTTTCCTTCTCCATCTGGGTGCACATTTGATCAAGTGCATCGGCAACAATGGTATTCAGCACCACGGTCGGGAAAGATACGGATTGATTTGAACCTACTGCCCGGAATTCGAATTTATTTCCGGTAAATGCAAATGGAGAAGTTCTGTTACGATCTCCTGCATGTTTTGGAATTTGCGGCAGAACTGGAGTTCCCAATCCGAGCAGTCCACCCTGTTTGGAGTTTTTGAGTCCGCCATTCAACAATTGCGTGAACACATCCTGCAATTGCTCTCCGATAAAGGCCGATATAATGGCCGGCGGTGCTTCATTACCGCCCAGACGATGATCGTTACCCGCACTTCCAATCGATATACGAAGCAAATCCTGATTTTCATAAACGCCTTTCAGAACGGAAGCGAAGAAAAACAGGAACTGCATATTATCATGCGGATTATCCCCCGGATCCAGCAAATTCATGCCTTCTTTTGTGCTGATAGACCAGTTTAAATGCTTACCGCTACCATTCACACCGTCATACGGCTTCTCATGCAGCAGACACTCAAACCCATATTTACGAGCTATCCTTTTGAGGGTAATCATCATCAACTGTTGATGATCCGCTGAGATATTGCACGTTTCAAAAATGGGTGCGATCTCAAACTGGCTCGGGGCCACCTCATTATGACGGGTCTTGACCGGGATACCCAGTCGATAAAGTTCTTTTTCGGCATCCAACATAAATGAAAGTACCCGCTCAGGTATCGATCCAAAGTAATGGTCGTCCATTTCCTGTCCACGCGGCGGCTTAGCCCCAACCAACGTTCGACCGGCAGTCATCAGATCAGGTCGTCGGTAATAGAACTCTTCGTCAATCAGAAAATATTCCTGCTCGGCCCCAGTCGTCGAATTCACCCGGGATGTCTCCACGCCAAAAAGCTTCAAAGCTCTTTTGGCTTGTTTGTTGAGTGCTTCCACCGATCGCAGCAATGGAGTTTTATGGTCCAGTGCTTCTCCGTTATACGAAGCAAAGGCGGTGGGAATACAAAGATAGGATCCATTCTGATTCTCGATAATAAATGCAGGTGAGGTCGGATCCCAGGCCGTATATCCCCTGGCTTCAAATGTTTGCCTGAGACCCCCACTGGGAAAACTGGAAGCATCCGGTTCTCCCTGGATCAGATCCTTTCCGGAGAACTCCTCAAGTGCCCCGCCCCCTTCATTGGGTGTGATAAAACTGTCATGTTTTTCGGCAGTCAGACCCGTCAACGGCTGAAACCAGTGCGTAAAATGGGTCGCACCTTTTTCCGTTGCCCAATCCTTCATCGCCACCGCTACTGCATCGGCAACTTCAGAATTCAGTTCTTCTCCATGTTGAACTGTTTGGCTTAATTGCTTCCAAACATTTTTGGGCAAACGTTCTCTTAACTCCTCAAGTTGCAGCGTGTTCTCACCAAAAATCTTGGTGATCTTCATCGGCTCTTCACCATTCCGTTTACTGGGCTTCCAATTCTGGGCCGCAGCAAGCGTGTCATACCGTCTTTGTACTTTAGTCATCGAAATTGAATGCTTGAAGTTTAAATTGATGATTGCAATTCAGCCTAAATATAAGGTAAAATTGCAATTATTCAATAGTTATTTAATTATTAAAATTAATTAATTTAATTTTTAAATATAAAGTGCGGTACAAACTTAAAATATTTATTGTAGAAGCGCTTCCATTGAGCTTAAAACTTATAGTAATTTTAATTTAGAGGTCGAAAATCTTTATTATTTTAGGTATGCAAATCATGCATCAACATCGAATCATAACGTGGATCAAAGCTGCACGACCGCAAACTCTGCCAGCGGCTGTAGTTCCTGTCCTCGTTGGAGCCGGCCTTGCAATACGTTTTGAATCTTTCTCTCTGGCTGCTTCTGTTGTTGCTTTAACATGTGCTCTTTTGATTCAAATCGGAACCAATTTCGCCAACGATTATTTTGACTTTGTCAAGGGAGCCGATACCGAGGAACGAGTGGGATTTGAACGGGCAACGGCTTCAGGACTCATTTCAGCCAAACAGATGCAGCATGCCGCGCTATCGACCATGGCACTTGCCTTGTTCACCGGGTTATACCTGGTTTACATCGGAGGATGGCCTATACTGGTTATCGGAATATTTTCGATTATTTGCGGTGTTGCCTATACCGGCGGACCGTATCCGCTTGGGTATAATGGGTTGGGAGACGTATTCGTATTCCTCTTTTTCGGTATTATTGCGGTGATGGGCACCTATTATGTGAACACCCTGGAATGGACGTGGACCTCGTTTTACTGTTCACTTCCGGTTGGGGCCCTATCCACCAATATATTGGTAGTCAACAATTTGCGTGATGTTAAGCAAGACCGGAAGGCAGGTAAAAAGACCCTTGGAGTACTTTTTGGCTCTACGGCTCTGCGGTGGGAATATATAATAATGGGCAGCATCAGTGTGCTCGTGCCGTTTGTTCTATTCAGTTTTACCAAATTCAACAGCTGGATTTTACTGCCCCTCCTAACCTTGCCCGCAGGCATCTTTTTATCCCGAATTATCTGGACCGAAACCAATATGTCCAGGCTTAATCGAACACTGGAGCATACGGGACAGTGGATGTCGGTATACGGATTACTGTTTGCCGCGGGCATCATTTTATCCTGATCTAAATTGATTATATTCCAATATTGACTTATCTAGCTTACCACAAGGAGTTTATCGGAATTATCTTGTAATCTATAGGAAAAATCGATAGGCTCCTGGCCTGGATTTCTGACAATTTATGTTTTTATTAAGGAAAGAAATCCCGGCTAGAGAGACGCAAATCCTTAAATTAATACATTATTCTATGTCGATGCAGAATCTATCCTACTTGATGATCATTTTTCTATTCATCAGTTGTACGGGAACCCAGCAAACAGGTCCTTCGAAGGATCCCAAAGTTCAGACCACCGGTATCATATTGAAAGTAAACCAGTCTTCCGATCAGGCTTTTTCTGAATTAATTAATTTTTTAAAAGACAGTGGATTTAAAATGAAAAAAGTCGATCACTTCCAGCATTACTTACTTACAGATTTTAAAACAATGGATGAAGAGATGTACACCTTCAATATCGAAGCCGTCATACCTCCTGCTGATTCAACGATTGTTGTATTTCGTGGCGAGGCAATCGGCCCGCGTGTCCAAAGTTCAGCGCGAATTCGCCGAGAAATGGGTCATTTAAGTAATAACTTATGGGATCGCTTCCAGGATGCGGTGATAGGATTTCCACATGAAGAGGTGTACTATACCAGTGACTAAGTTGAAAATTCAATCATTGACAGGGTACCTTTGTGCAAATTTTCGAGTATAAAATTCCCTTTAAAACTCCGTTCCGATGGAAAAGTCGGGAAGTGAAATTTCGCAGGGGGATTATCATTGCTTCCGAAACGAGTCGCGGAGGATCATTAGCGTTGGGAGAGGCAGCTCCACTCGCCGGACACTCAACCGATACCCTCCCAGCCACCAGAAGTCAACTGGTCCAAAACCGGTCAATTTTTCAGGAGCTTCTGCATCAATGTTCCACTCTGGAGCATTGGAACCAAGAGTTGGACGAACATGATCTGACTCCTTCTGCGCGCTTTGCGCTTGATTCGCTTTTTATGATGCATCATGCGTTTGAACAGCAATTGCTGCCTCAGCAATTACTATTTCCGGATTTTGTCCGTTCTTTTTCTCTCAACGGTACGATCGGAATACATGACGTTCAACAGGTTTTGGAACAAACAAAAACATGGTATGATAAAGGATTTCGGACGATTAAATACAAGAGCAGTCGTGACTTTGATAAATTATTTGAAGCAGTAAAACAGGTTCGAACAGCTTACCCTGACCTGACACTAAGGATCGATGTTAACGGACAGTGGAACCTTCAAGAAGCCCTTAACCACCTCGAAAAATTAAATCCGCTTGATATCGAGTACTGCGAGCAGCCACTACCTCCCGACCAATGGGAAGAGCTCAAAGAACTTACCAATCGAAGTAACGTGCCCGTTGCCCTGGACGAATCATTAATGGACTTCAGAGCATTAGATCACGCTGTGAAAACATTTGCAGCTCCATTTCTTATTATCAAACCGATGCTGTTCGGTTCCTGGTCAACTTTAATCCAACATCTTCGTAAAGCAAAAGAAAATGGAATGAATATCGTATTATCATCTTTGCTGGACTCGGGAATTGCCCGACTCTCCTATGTCACGCTTGCATCGGGGGTGGGAAGCCCCGGATATGCACAAGGACTTGCTACCGGGCAATTGTTAAAACAGGACCTGCTGGACTTAAACTCGATGAGCCATAACGGCATCATGGATATGCCCGCCTCGATTGAGTCAATTCAACGCCTTTTGCAAAAGATGAAAACTTCTCATTTAAAAAAGCTATCTGAAACCGATCCCCCTTAAAAACTTACATTGAAAGATCAGCTTCTTATCAGTAAACTAAATCTTGCTTTTATGAAATTCTCAGCACTTATCTTGAGCACAAGATCCTAAAGTTTGAACTACGGTAATCGTGAACAAACCCTCGCAAAATAGAAAGGAAAACGAACTCCCCCCTCCCCGGAATCTATTCCTGCGAACCCCAAACCGGGACTATACTTATTCAAATTTGTATCAATATCAGAAGGGGTTGAAACAGTACTTAGCCAATCGGGCGTTTAGTAGAGGGGAAAAGCTTCTTCTCATATCTGAACTATCTCCTTCGATGGTGTTCACGATTGCGGCCTGCTGGAATCTTCATATTCCTTTTGTTTCTTTGTCGCCGGATCAGAAAAAATTATCAATTTCCCCTCACCTGGCCCATTTGAATATTGGCTGTGCTCTTGCAGCACCCGATGTAGAGCTAGATACGTCGATACCCACCGACATATTGGATCAATCATTTATTGAAAGTTGTTCTTCAGATCAACGGGTTAAATATTCTGAACCGCCTACCCGGATTGCGAAAGATTCCAATCAAATATTCGGCGTGTTTTACTCCTCCGGTTCCAGCGGCGCCCCCAAACTGATTCCCCTAAAAAGAAGACAGCTGTATCATGCCCGTCAAGCTGCGGCTGTCAGACTAAAACCTGCCGCCAATCACAGTTGGATGCTTTGCCTTCCTCCCTATCACATTGGGGGAACAGCGGTGATTCTTCGATCTTTGGGCTATGGAAATGCAATCCACCTGGTTCCACGATTTGAGAAAAAAGTCATAAAAGATTTATTAAAAAATGAATCGTCCATTCAGGCTGCGTCCATGGTCCCCACCATGTTGCGCCGGTTGCTTGACTTGTCGGACTTTGAAGTTCATACCAATTTCAAGGGTATTTTGCTGGGCGGCGGACCTATCGACTCCTCCCTGGTTTCTGAAGCCACCGGCAGGGGTATACCGGTAATCAACAGTTATGGAATGACCGAAACCTGCGCTCAAATTACCTCCCACCGGATCGGCCCTGAAACCGCAGCAGCTAAAAGGGATAGTGTTGGAAAGGTATTCACACCCAACCAAATTCAAATCCGATCGGAAAATGGAGAAGTTCTTGAATCGGATCAAACCGGTTTGATTTGGTTGAAGGGCCCGCAAGTTTTTGACGGGTATATCGAGGCTTCCTTAAATGAACATCACTTTGACCCGGATGGATGGTTTAATACCGGAGATTACGGTTATATGGACCGTAAAGGGTATGTATATATTTCCATGCGGCGGACCGATCAAATTGTTAGTGGTGGAAAAAACATCAACCCGCATGAAATCGAACAATTATTACTCGAATGGAGTCAGATAAAAGAAGTGGCCGTTGTTGGAATACCGGATACGGAATGGGGAGAACAAGCAATCGCAGTAGTCATCCCCGCCGATTCAGACCATTTCCCTACGTATGAAGCGTTGAAAAGATACCTGGAGAGCAGAGTCGAATCATACAAGATTCCTAAAAGCATAGCGGTACGTGATCAATTACCGAAAACCCCGGTGGGCAAGATCAAACGAATAGAACTCAAAAAAGAGCTAGCCAATTCTATAAGGGATTAAAAAACTGGCAGGCCGTGTCATAAAGAAGATACGGCCTGCCAGTAAGCTTTAAAGCGTCACGTCATCGGCCGGTTTCGATGGGAGCCTCCACGAGATTTCCCCATTCGGTCCATGAACCATCATAATTTCGGACGTTGGAGAAATCGAGCAATTCGTGAAGAACAAACCAGCTATGAGCCGAACGTTCTCCAATTCGGCAGTAGGTGATAACATCTTTGTCAGACGTTATTCCCTCCTGCTCATATAACTTCTTGAGCTCTTCGGTAGATTTAAAAGTACCATTCTCGTTGACAGCTTTTGACCAGGGGATATTACTGGCGCCCGGAATATGTCCGCCACGCTGGCAGGTTTCATTCAGTCCCTCGGGAGCCAGTTTCTCGCCGGAAAATTCTTCGGGAGAACGTACATCGACCAAACCGAAGTTTTGGCTGTTATCCAGTGTATCCTGAACGTCTTGTCGAAAGGCACGCAAGTCACTATTTACTTCAGTGATCGTATAATCAGCTTTAGGTACAGAAGGGGTTTCCTTCGTCAGCTCTCGACCTTCATCTACCCATTTTTTCTTGCCTCCGTCGATTAGATGAGCCTTTTCATGCCCATAATATTTCAACTGCCAGTACGCCCAAGCAGCAAACCAATTATTGTTGTCCCCGTATAAGACCACAGTGGTATCCGGATTGATTCCCGAATTTTCCAACAGCTTTTCAAATTCTTCCTTTTTCGCTATGGTTCGCTGTGTTTGGTCCTGCAACTGGGTTTTCCAGTTCCAGCCAAATGCTCCCGGTATGTGACCTTCCTCGTAGGAGTCCGTGTTTACATCAACCTCCACCAATTGTATGCCTTTATCGTTTTTATGTTCATCGGCCCAATCTGTGGAGACCAATACGTTTTTATCGGTACTAGAAGCCATGATTTTATGGTTTATTTTGATATTAGTGTTTAGGTTTATCAGGTGAGTAAAACGCTTTCTGCTTTAAATCCGGTAGACAGGCAAATAAAAAAAGGCCCGCTGCCGGTGGCAGCGGGCCTTAAACTCAAATCTACAAACAGAATAATTTACATACAATAAGGCTTCCACTTCCTCCGGCGTGACCGACAGGTATCGGTACAGTCATTACACTGCATGGAACAACAACAGAGATTGTGAAAGCTTAAATACTGCATGTTTATTGAATTGATATATTACTACGTTTGTGAGCCAATTATGATATCATTTCGATTACTTATTGTCAACCTTCTAATTCACTCATCCCCGGAAAGGCCCACCCTTTCAAAAATTCGGTCAATATTACGGGTGTGATGATCGAGGTTAAATGCCTCATTCAGCTCCTCGTCTGATAAATTATCCTGAATTGTATTATCCTCTTTTGCCAAGTTTCGAAAAGATCGGTTTTCCTCCCATGCTTTCATGGCAAGAGGCTGCACAGTATCGTACGCTTTTTCACGTGAAAGACCGTGATCTATCAATGCCAGCAGCAATCGTTGGGAAAATATCAGCCCGTGGGTGGCATAAATATTGTCTTTCATACGATCCTCATATACCACGAGTTGATCAATAACCCCGGAAAATCGTTTGATCATGTAGTCCAATAGGGTCGTTGCATCGGGTAAAATAACTCGCTCGACGGAAGAATGGGAGATATCCCGTTCATGCCAAAGGGGAATATTTTCATAAGCTGGCGTCATAAATCCTCGCAACATACGAGCACATCCCGTTATGTTTTCAGAACTAACCGGATTTCGCTTATGAGGCATGGCCGAAGATCCCTTTTGACCCTTGCCAAAAAACTCTTCCGCCTCCCGCACCTCGGTCCGCTGCAAATGCCGAACTTCCACGGCCATTTTTTCCATTGTGGATCCGATCAATGCAATGGCGGCAATATAGTGGGCATGTCGGTCACGCTGAAGCGTCTGCGTTGAAATGGGCGCCGGCTGAATGTCCAGGCGTTCACAAACATACTGTTCCACTTCCGGCGGTATATTGGCAAAGGTACCCACAGCCCCCGACATTTTTCCGAATTCCACATCTTTTGCCGCCTTTTCAAATCGTTCCCGGTTTCGTTTCATCTCTTCATACCAGAGCGCGCACTTCAATCCAAATGTCGTGGGCTCGGCATGGACCCCATGGGTCCGCCCCATCATCACCGTGTATTTATGTTTTTTGGCCTTTCGAGCGAGTACCTCGATGAAGTGATCCAGGTCTTCACGTAAAATCTTATTCGCCTGCTTTAGGCGATATCCCAATGCGGTATCAACCACGTCGGTGGAAGTCAGACCGTAGTGAACCCATTTCTTCTCATCTCCGAGAGATTCCGACACTGATCGGGTAAATGCGACCACATCATGCTTGGTTTCTTTTTCGATCTCCTTAATGCGATCAACATCAAAGGCGGCTTTCTCATAAAGAACATCGACATCCTCCTCCGGTATTTTACCCAATTTACTCCAAGCCCAGCAGGCTGCCAGTTCTACGTCCAGCCACGACTGAAATTTATTCTGCTCGGACCATATTTTGTTCATTTCTTCCCGTGAATATCGATCTATCATGTAAGAATTATTTTTAAAGTTTGGTAAAGTAGCTAACTAATATTCATTCTGTTTATATCCCATTCATTACTGTCTGGGAATTTTGATCAATGTTCCCTTACCTACCCGGGTATCCATATGCAATTGATTAACTATAGCCAAGTGATCGGCTTCCAGATCCATTGGCAATGATTTGGGGATTAGCTCCCGAAATATTGCAGTTCTGTCAGACGCCAGGGTATGCAGCCTTACGGGATTGATGGCCAAAATACTTTCATCGGTCAATCTTTGAAAACCTTCAGCCGCTTTTCTCATAGACCCTACATATTGATCAAACGAAGAGAGATCGGAGTACCCCAGGTACCGGTAAACATTACCCTCATGTTCAATCGCGTATATATACAGTTTTAACGGTCCCTCCCGGGTCTCGGCCCTGGCTATTGCCTGGTAAGCTGACAGATCATCCCGACTAGCCGGCTGCTGGCTTTCGACGGTTATCCCCTCCTGTGCCAGGAACTTTTCTACAGCCATTTTCGGCGAGTCGGAATCCGATTCGATGGTAAACTGTACGACGGCTTTTTGCTCGGGCGCCGCAAGAATTACGCTGGCTCGCTGATTATACAACTGCCAATCCGACGGCACCGGAAAACGAAAAGCCAAATCCGGGTGATAGAAAATTTCATCGCGTACAAAACCCTCTCTTGGATTGTCACTGTAGATGATTCCATCGAGCATATCGAAATAGGAGGCGCGTTCCACCTTATTCATCTCGTAGCCTTTGGCCCGCCACTGGTCGGCCAACTGAGGTATTTTCTGTTCGCGATCTCCCGGATCCGGGTGCGTGGACAACAATGAGGGTAAACTTTGCCCGCTTTTGTCGGACAGTCGACGAAGCGAGGTGAAAAATTCAGCCCCCTCCGATGCCTCATAACCCGCCATGACCGCATACTCCACTCCCAGGCGGTCCGATTCCCGTTCATCATCTCTGCCGTATTTCAAAAAAAGAAGCTTGGTCGCCGAACTTCCGACCTGCAACAGATCCTGACCTGGCAGTCCAAATACTTCCTGTCCAACCACCGCACCACCTACCAGTGCTATCTGCCCGGCTTTTTGCTCAAATGCCCGCTGAGAGGCGTGTCGTGCTGCAACATGGCCAATCTCATGTCCCAGCACCACCGCCAATTGGGCTTCATTATTGAGATGGGCCAACAAACCTCGTGTGACATAAATGTAGCCGCCGGGAAGGGCAAAAGCATTCACTACCGGACTGTCGAGTACCCGGAATGTAAATTCGGTCTGGCGATATTTTTCGAGAGTGGAAGAGCGTCTCATATGACTCTCCTTCAGAACTTTACGCCCTACTCTTTTCACATAATTGGTTACGGTCGTATCCGGGTAAATTCCATACTGCTGTTGTATGCTATTATCCGCTTCGCTACCGATTCGAATTTCTTCCTCCCAGGTATAACCGTATGCACGCTTTGTACCTGTAACCGGACTCTTTTGAACCGTACAAGAAGTCCAGCCGGAGCCGATTACGAGAACCACCAATATCGAAATCAGTACCGTTCTATTACTGATAAATTCTTTTATGATCTGCATTCTATTCTGAACGTTGGTTTTGGTCTTTTTAAATATGAACTCAAAATTAAGGATATCTTTAAACAAAACATAAGCCTGCAGCAAAGGACGGAAAAACACGGGGCAGTTTCCGATGCGGCAAACTTTCTTCGTTAGTCGACAATTAAGGCTTGAGTGCCGTAATAACTGATTCTATTTATTACAGCTTTATATCCAAAAAATTTAATGTGTCGGAACCCTCGTCCGGGTTTTCTGTCCTTTGCTTCGACTTTATGCACTCTCCATACCCAGCCAGTGCTCATAAAGCATAACCATTGCCAGGGTATCCAGCTCACAGTATTTTAGCAAGGCGTCCGTCATTGCCCGGCGATTATCGGCCGAAAGGTTACGGCGCTGCAGTCGAACAAAAGCCATTAATGCTTCATCGCCACTGTTGATGCCTCTGCCCCGCTCCTTGATTATTTCATAAGGATCTTTGGCCCCGGCGCCGGCCTCCTTTTCTTGCCACCACTGGATAGGAGAAAAATTGCTGCTGCGATAGGGCTCAGAATAGTTATTTTCCAACGTATCACTGGTTTCAAAAATCGCCGCTACCACATCTTTCAACCCGTAGGATCCATCCATTTCGCGGTTATAATAGTAATCGCGCACCAACTCGCTCATATCCACAAAATGAGCATGTTGGACATTTTCCTCTCTCGTTCCATCCAATATTCGATCAAACCATTCCATCAATTCTTCGTTATCATCCGGAGTTTGACCATGTTTAATATCGTCATATAGTATTCGGCGGACCTCCTTAAACATCTGTTTTTCGAAGGGTGAATACTGCAATATAGTTCCCTTGCCAAAACCGGGGATCGCTTTTAGATTTCTGAACACTTCATAGTTGGGATATTGACCGGGTTGATTCTGAATCCAGTCGTAATGCTGCAAGCTTCCGTCATCCTGCAGCACATGACATGAATACTGAAATACCAGTGACTCGTACGCTCTGCTTCCCGCTCGAAAAGGGACAGCAAAGTTGGCAGCCTCAAAATCAAGAAAATACAGCGGGAACTGCCAACTCCTCATTTTCTCGAAAAGAGCATTTTTCACATATTCGCGGGAGACCTTTTCTCCTCTCGCATTTAAAATTTGCAGCGCCTGTCTTTGCTCAAAGTTAATCTTTTCTCCGCACTCTAATATACGAGAACTTTCGGTCCAATCATTGGGAAGCGTGGCCTTATCCAAGGTATAAATATTTTGTTGTAAAAAAGACCTGGTCCCGTGTCCGGTCAGATTAAAGATATGCAGGCCCTTTTCAATATCTCTCGAATCTATCTTTTCCGACCAGCACTCTTTAAATCCGCTTTTCTCTTCAGCCGACAAACGAGATTCATGCACTCGAAAAGGACAAGTACGACAGTGCATATCAAGTACCGGGGCATACTTTACATTTTCCCTATACAAGCGTTGCATCTCCTCTATTCGATCCCGGAAGGATATTCCTTTCCAGGCCGGGTGAACGTCCCGGTCATCATCCTTGCCTTCCAATATGCGATTCACATAATCATCGACTTCAATAAACTCAAGGAGACCGATGTCTTCATGCGGGCGGTCAAAAGTTGAACAATCCAGCTTAACCGCATCATCACTCTCAATTTCAAAATAGGATTGCAGGTTATGTTTGGTACGTTTGACCTTGTTTGGCAAAATCAGGTTAACATGAACATTGTTGGAAGGGAATTGCCTCTTCAACACATACTTGGCAAAGGCTAAATCGGTAAAATAGTTTTTCCACTTCCCGTAGATTTTCCCATCGGATCCTGAAAAACGATGTTTATGTGGATTATAGCCTTTTGATCTCACCCGGAATATTTCCAACACATTGCCCCGCTTAACCAGTATGGGACATCTATAATAACATTCACCTGATGTTATCACTGCATTAAATAGAGTTATATCCTCATTTTCATTTAACGATTGCAGACTCATGCGGGCATTTTTCTTTAAGCCTCCCTCATCAATTTTATCTCCCTTGGGGAAATAACAATGTGCCAATTCTGTCAATTGACGTTTATTGAACTGAATATGATTAATCAGCTCCTGATCCTCTTGTCTGGCCGGGTATTCATCATTCAATTCAAAATAAAGTCTTGTTGGACACTCCAACGCCATCCGGTATAAATAGGAGGAAAAGAAGAAGGTATCTGTCATCAGTTTATTAATAGTCTTTTCCAGTCTTGGTCACCGGTTGTAATGATATTTACTTCCGGATCCAATTTAATTTCGAATCGTTCAAACACCGCACTGCGAATTTCAGCAGCAAATTCCAATATTTGAGCACCTGTGGCACCCCCATAGTTCACGATCACAAGGGCCTGGTGTGGATAAGTCCCAACCTCTCCACGGCGAACTCCTCTCCATCCCGCTTTATCGATCAACCATGCGGCAGGAACCTTAATTTTGTTGTTACCCTCCGGATATCCGGGAACCTCTCCAAACTCTTTTTCAAGAGACTCATATCTACCCGAGGTGATGACAGGATTTTTAAAGAAACTTCCCGCGTTGCCCAGCTCATCGGGATCCGGCAATTTGCTCTGCCGGATATCCACCACCGCTCTGAACACATCCTCAATTCCGGGCTCATGAATACCTTGATCCATCAGGTGGTTGGATAGAGAATCGTAAGAGGTGTCGGGGGCCTTGTTCTTTTCCAAGATCAGCGTGATATCCGTAATCAAGTACTGGCCTTTCAAAGCACCTTTGAAAATGCTGTCACGATAACCAAAACGACATTCTTCATTATCAAACGCTTCAACTTCCCCGCTTTTAAGATGTACCGCTCGTAAAGATTCGAACACATCCTCAAATTCCACCCCATATGCCCCGATATTCTGTATAGGAGCGGCGCCGACTCTACCCGGTATTAAGGCCAGATTTTCGATACCTCCCCATTCCCTTTCCACACAGTAAGTAACAAACCGATGCCAATTCATACCGGCGCCGACTTGTATGCGGATTCGGCCTGCATCTTCATCCAATACCTCTATCCCCTTGAATGCATTGTGAAGTACAATTCCCCCGTAGTTGCCGACAAAAAGCAGGTTGCTTCCGCCGCCCAGAATGAGCATGCGGTTGTACGAAATCGATAACTGCCCAAGTACATTCTGTAATTGCTCCAGATGATCCACACGGGCATAATATTCGGCCATACAATCTACACCGAAGGTGTTATAGGCCTTGATATTCTTATTTTCTTGAAGGGTCGGGATGGATTCAGTGTTCATGAGGGGGAGGATCAAACAATTGACAGGTGCATATCATGATTTCTTGTTGTCTTCTTCACCATTTTCAGAATTATCGCGACGTGAACTCGATGCCATCTTTCGAACCCTCAGCTTTCTCACCCTGTTATTCTCAACCGAATGGACCGTTATTTCCATATGATCATAGTAAACTCTTTCTCCCACACTGGGAAGGCGTTCAGTCAAATGATAAATCAGTCCGCCAAGGGTTTCGTATTCATCATCCGGCGTAGTCAAATCCAGGTCTAATATTTCCTCCATATCGTCCAGGTCAATTTTTGCATCAAACAGGTACACACCGCTTTTAAACCTGGTGTAAAGTTTCTCCCCGTCGTCATACTCGTCCGAAATATCTCCAATAATCTCCTCAAGAATATCATCCAGCGAAATGAGTCCCTCAGTCCCCCCGTATTCATCCACAACAATAGCGATATGGGTTTTCTCCTGTTGGAATTCCCGCAGCAAGTCATCCAGTTTTTTAGTAGCAGGAATAAATAAACCCTTGCGCGCGATGGTACGCCAGTTGATAGTCGTTCGTTCCAGGTCGGAATTGATATAGGGAAGTACATCCTTGGCATGAATCACACCCAGTATATTGTCCATGTCCTCTTCATAAAGGGGCATTCGTGAAAATCCCTTCCCGCGGATAAGACCCAATACCGTGCTCAGGTCGTCTTCCATAGAGACGGCCACGATGTTGACTCTGGAAGTCATGATCTCCCGAACCGTCGTATTGGAAAACTCAATTACATTTTCAATAATCTCTCTTTCGTCCCCTTTGATCGATCCCTCCATCTCGCTAACCTCGGCCATCGTTTTAATATCGTGAGAGGAAATAGTAGAGGGAGGTTTCGGCAGCTTTTTTTCCAACTTCATGGTGGAGGTGGCGATCATATTGGTAAAAGGGCTGAGCAGCACAAAATTTACATAAATAAAATTGCAGTAAAGGCGGGCAACTCGCAGCGGATTATTAATTGCAATCACTTTAGGAGTGATCTCACTCAGTATAATGATAACATAAGTGAGTACAATAACCTCCACGGTAAAGACCACAATTTCCGAAAAGCCAAAATATGCGATAAACTTACCGGTTAGAAGGGCCGCAACTACCGAGGTAATAATATTGGCAAACGTATTCCCAATCAGGATGGTAGCCAATAATCGACGGGGACGATCGAGCATGGTGATAATTCGTCCGGTCTTTTTGTCGCTCTCACTTGTGCCCGTATCAAGCAAGTCCATTTTGTTGGTAAGCGAGAAGAATGCGACTTCCGACCCCGAGAAAACTGCAGAGAGCACCAAGCCCAGTATCATAATCAGGACCTGGATCAGGATATGGGACCATTGCAATGGAGTATCATACAGGTGCGTTGCTTCCTGCATGAGGAACAGAATCATATCTGAAATGGCAATAACTATACCTGCGATGGCCTCCAATAAGTTCGTATTTGATTCAAAATGGGAAATTACAGACTAATTGAGACCTCTGCAAATAAAACGACAAATGCGGTCGTCCCGACCGCATTTGTCGTTATGGAATCCCATTCAGGTACTCAACAGTAGTCAGAACGGGAGATCGTCATCGATATCATCGAACTTGTCGTTGAGATCCACGTCGCCCGAAACCGACTCGTTTTGATCCGAATTACTGCCCGGTGCCGGTTGTTGCTGACCTGCGGGTGGTGGCCCCTGCTCGATATCTGCATCACCGGCCGAATCGAGCATAAGAAGTCGCAATGCCTTAACCTCGGTAGTATATCGGGTTTGTCCGTCCCGGTCTTCCCATTTGCGAGTTTGAATAGGTCCTTCAATATACACCTGCGAACCTTTTTTCAGATACTGTTGACAAATTTCCGCTTTCCGCCCCCAGGCTACCACACGGTGCCATTCCGTACGTTCTTTCCACTCTCCCATGCTATCCTTGAAGCGTTCATTGGTAGCAATACTCAAATTTGCCACTGCTGTATTGGATTGTGTATACCGAATCTCCGGATCCTGACCCAGTCTTCCGATTATCATTGCTTTATTTAGCGTACTCATAATTTAAAATTCTTAGTGGTTAATAAGTATGATTTCTTATTCAATAGGAACCATTTGGCCGGCATTCCTTACAAAAAATTTTTCACCGGAATCTTTCGGCTTTTATCAATCTATTGGGTAAAAGTCTATCTTCCTTTAGGGTCCTCCCCCTTTCCCCCTCCGAAGGGGGAGTTTTTTACCCTCGGTGCCCTTCCATTCCCCCTTCGGAGGGGGAAAGATGAAAGACCCTGGATGCCAGCCTTACTCCTAAAGCCCCATCCGCGAGACAACAAGTTCGTAAAAGATGTTCAGAATATAAAACCCTGAGTGCCAGCTCACGAATTCTTTTATTGATCAGTCAATGCTGCAACTCCCGGGAGTTCTTTCCCTTCCAGGAACATGAGGCTGGCTCCACCGCCGGTCGACACGTGCGAGACTTTTTCCTGCAAACCGGCTTTTCTTATGGCCGACGCCGAATCGCCTCCCCCGATAATGGAAGTGGCTCCTTGCTCAGTGGCCTCAGCCAGTGCCTGGGCTACGGCAAACGTTCCCTCGGCAAAATTATCCATTTCAAATACACCCATCGGCCCATTCCATACGATGGTTTGGGCATTCCCAATTCGGTTACTAAAGGTATCGATGGTATCCGGTCCGATATCAACTCCCATCCATCCATCTTCTATACCATCGGTACCGACCACTTTATGTTCTGCATCATTCCTGAATTCATCCGCTACGACCGAGTCCTCCGGCAAGAGCAGGTCTACCCCGGCTTCTTCGGCCTTTTCCATAAGTGTGCCGGCCATCTCCACTTTTTCGTCTTCCACAAGAGATTCCCCGATAGGCCAACCTTTGGCTTTATAGAAAGTATAGGTCATTCCACCGCCTATCAGTATAGTGTCAACCTTATCGAGCAGATTTTCAATTACTCCAATCTTATCTGACACTTTGGCACCTCCCAAAACAGCAACAAATGGATGTTTGGGATTATTTACGTGCTTATCGAGGTACTGAATCTCCTTTTCCAGCAGAAAACCCGAAACAGCCGGTTGCAGGTATCGGGTTACCCCGGCTACGGAAGAATGCGCGCGGTGGCTGCTTCCAAAAGCGTCATTTACAAAAAGGTCGCCATGCCCGGCCAATTGTTTGCAAAACTCTTCGTTATTCTTCTTCTCACCGGGATGAAATCGTACATTTTCCAGCAGGATCACTTCACCATAATGCGCTTTATCAATTACGTTCTGTGCATCCTCCCCTATGCAATCGGGCGCAAAATGCACCGTTTGATCCAGTTCATTTTTCAAATATTCAGCCACCGGTTTGAGGCTCAAACTCTCGTCATATTCCCCTTTCGGACGACCCAGGTGGCTCATTAATATAACCAGCGATCCCTGTTCCGCGGCATATGTGATAGAAGGCATGGCCTGGACAATACGATTGACGTCGGTAATTTTACCATTCTCGATCGGAACGTTGAAATCTACCCGCATTAAGACTTTCTTTCCTTTTAAATCCACATCTTTTAATGTCAACTTAGCCATAATTACCTCGATAATTTTTGATTTCAATAATTACAGCAGCCACCTCGTTTTACCAAGTCAACAATACATTGCAATAACGAAACAGCTGCTATTTAATACTTTCGATATAATTTGCATTACTTTTTCTTATCCTACAAAGTATAAAAACATACTAGCATTTTCTTTGCAAAAATTTAATCCTTATATGGAAACGGTTTATTTAGATCATGCGGCTACCACTCCCCCGGACGATGAAGTCCTGGAGGCGATGGAACCTTATCTCAAACAGCATTACGGTAACGCTCACTCCCCTCATCAATTCGGGCGAAAAGCCAATGGTGCGGTTGAGTCGGCCAGGCAGGATATTGCTGAAGCTTTGGGATGCACGCCGTCTAACATCGTATTTACCAGCGGCGGCACCGAGAGCAACAACTCCATCATTAAGGGAGTGGCCCAGGTTGCAGAGGGATCCGAAATAGTTACGAGTAAAGCGGAACACCACGCCGTGCTCGACGCCGTCGAATACTGCCGCAACCTGGGGATGAAACCGATCTACCTTGACCCCTGTCCCGACGGCACCGTACAAACGCACCAGGTAGCCGATGCAATCAATGAAAATACGGCCCTGGTCTCCCTGATGCATGTCAATAATGAACTCGGCAGTATCAATCCCATCCCGGAGATCGCTGCGCTCTGTCAACGCGAGAACATCCCTTTTCATACCGATGCCGTTCAAAGTGCAGGCAAGGTGGAGATAGACCTTCAGAATATGCCGATTGACTTTTTGAGTTTGAGCGGGCACAAGCTGCACGCTCCCAAAGGAGTGGGACTTATGTACCTTGGCAATTCTGAAACCTGGACGCCGTGGATGCACGGGGGATCCCAGGAAGCCAATCGTCGGGCAGGTACCCTGAACGTACCCGGGATAATGGCGCTTGCCAAAGCGGTTGTGCTGGGGGTGGGGCAGCTTCAGCGACGCACTGAACATGTCTTGCAGCTTCGTCGCCAGTTAATCGGCGGACTTCAAGACCGGCTTGGCGACCGTTTTCGCGTGAATGGTCCGCAAAATGGTGAAAACACGGTGCCTCACATATTGAACCTGACCTTTCTTGACGATCAAGGAAGTTCGGTTGACGGAGAGATCCTGTTGATGAATTTAGATATGGAAGGAGTCTGTGCATCCAGTGGATCGGCCTGCGCCTCGGGTGCCGTGGAACCTTCTCACGTTTTGCAAAGTATAGGATTGGACCGGGAAGAAGCGCAATCTGCCGTGCGTTTCAGCCTGGGTAAAGATAATACCGAGGAGCAGATAGAATATACCCTTGACGCCATTGAAAAAGTACTAGCTCGGCTGACCTCGTAATCAGATCCTTTTGATACCTAATCCTCGAACATCTCGTGGATCAAGTGGTGATATTTATCTTCAACCACCCTGCGCTTGATTTTTAGCGTCGGCGTGAGCTCTCCCCCTTCAACGGTGAACTCCTCAGGAACGACCCGAATAGCCCTGATTTTTTCATGAGACGCCAACTCATGGGAATATCGCTTGATTTCCTTTTTATACAGCTCACGAACCTCTTCATTTTCCACGAGATCCTCCATACTGTCATATGAGAGACCATTTTCATCCGCGTACCCTTCCAATACTTCAAAATCAGGCACAATCAGAGCTCCCATGTAAGGTTGTTTCTCTCCGACGATCATCATCTGGTCAATCCATTTACTGGTCTTATACATATCTTCAATAGGTCCGGGATAGACATTTTTACCCCCGGCATTCACAATCATATGCTTGATGCGGTCTGTTATTTTCAGTCGACCATCAACAAATTGGCCGATATCGCCGGTATGCAGCCAATTATCCTCATCAATAATATCGTTGGTTTCTTCCTCTCTTTTCCAATAACCCTTCATGACATTGGGTCCCTTGACAATGATTTCTCCTTCCTCGCAGTAAATATCGGTGGGATAATCCTCACCGCTGACTTGTGCCACAATTTCATTATCTTCCAGTCGCTGGATACCCACCGTTACTCCGGGGATAATTTTTCCCACGGTTCCTATCCGTTCTTGATTCAATTGATTGGCGGCAATAACCGGAGAAGTTTCAGTCAGCCCATATCCTTCCAGAATGTTCAATCCGGCTGCCATGAAAAAATTACCAATTTCAGAAGGCAGTGCGGCCCCGCCCGATACAAAAAACCGGATTCTACCTCCCGTTTTTTGTTTTAACTTATTAAATACGAGCAGATCCGCCAGCTGCTTTTGCATCGATACCAGCCCCCGTTCACCATCGGCGTATCGAGCACCGACCTCCAACGCCCAGTCAAATATCCGTTTTTTGAAATCCGGTCCCTCCTCAATATTCTTCTTGACCAGCGTGTAAATTCGCTCGAACAGCCGCGGCACGCTGATCATCAAGGTGGGTTGAACTTCGGGCAGATTTTTAGCTACCGTATCCACACTTTCCGCATAATAAATCTCAGCTCCCGCGGCGATCATCGCATAATAACCGCCGGTTCGCTCAAACGAGTGACACAGCGGTAAAAACGACAGGCAGCGATCGTTTTGATCGATATGTATCATCTGGTGAGCGGCTTTTACATTGCTTATGATATTACGATGGGTCAGCATAGCACCCTTCGGCTGACCAGTCGTCCCCGATGTGTAGATCAGCGTAGCCAAATCTTCGGACATCGCATTATTACTCCGCTTTCGCAGCGTCTCCCGGTGCTTGTCCAACAATGACTCCCCTTCGTCATACGCTTTTTCGTACAAGATAGACCAGGGCTCTTCCAGGTATTTATCCTGCTTCGGACGATCAAAAGCAATCACCTGCTGTAGATTTTCGAGACGACTAAAAATTTTATAAGCTTTTTTCAACTGAATACTGGTAGAAACAAAGAACAGCCTCGCCTCCGAATCCCTCAGTATGTACTCACACTGCCCCGGGGGCAATGAAGTATACAGTCCCACATTCACGGCCCCGACATACTGTATCGCAAGGTCTATAACAGCCCATTCGTACCTATTTTCACTCAAGATAGCCACCCGATCCCCCTGATTAACGCCGTGTTCCACCATGTAACTGGCCATGGTACGCACGTCGTGATCGACCTGGTCCCAGGTAACTGTTTTATACTCCTGGTCCGCACCGGGTTTAAAGGCAAAAGCCGTTTTATCTTGTCCCTTATACTTCTGAGCAAGGTTTTTAAACAGCTCCGTCAACGTTTCGAATGGTACGATAGTCGGCATAGTCTATATTCTGTTTGTATGATCAGTTCTCAGCCTGTATATATTCAATGAATTATAAGAAAATTGCGTTATTTTCCGGCAAGGGTATAAACAAATACCCTGTATCCCTGCAACGAACCGGGTATTCAATATGAAAGATATATTATACATAAACTTTAAGCCCCTTAACAAAATTTTTACCATATTACCAGCTAATAATACATAGCGTGGTTTCGTTATTAAAGCCCAAAATTGTAATTTGGGTTTATAGATTCATAATTTACAGCTTATTAATTCTTTTTCTTTATTACTGAATATTACAATTCTATCAAGCCATGGCTCATCCAGCTAAAGAGGAAACAATTCAAGTCGTCAAAGAGATTTTTCGCTCTTATTTAAAAGAGCACAATCAACGGCAGACGCCCGAACGTTTTATGGTCCTGGAGGAGATCTACCGGGCCGACGGACATTTTGACGCCGATGATATTTACTTCAATATGAAAAACTCGGGTACCCGCGTTTCCCGGGCGACTGTTTATAATACGTTGGACGTGTTGGTAGAATGCGGACTGGTACAACGTCATCAATTTGGCAAGAATCAATATTACTACGAACGAGCATACGCCTATCAGCAGCACGATCATATCATTTGCCAGGAGTGTGGGGGAGTTTTAGAGTTCTGTGACCCACGTATCCAGGAAATTCAGAGTATGATGGAGCAGGTTTACGAATTTAATATTTCCGGCCATTCCCTTCACTTTTTCGGTACCTGCAGCGATCCGGAAAACTGTGAACGAAAAAAAGAGCTGGAAGATAAAGAAGAGCGGAAAAAGGAGAAGGAAGAGTCCTAGTAGCACGAAATTTCACTACTTGAGAAATCCGGGCTAGGAGTCTGTTATTGAGGTTTTGCGGATGAATTTTTGGGCGGCCCAGCGACTGCCCAGGTATCCCATGATGATGGAGATTAAAAGCATTGCCGATGAGAGGTAGTACCATTTGCCGAGCGGCCACTCTAAAATTCCCACCTGCGGCAACAGTGAAGGCAGTAAATAGTGAAATAACAGGTATACCACACCCACCGCTAGCAGTCCGGCTATGAGTCCCTGTATAATTCCCTCAATAATAAAAGGACGCCTTATAAATTTATTCGTCGCCCCGACCAACTTCATTGATTTGATTAAATTCTGCTTTGCGTAGATCGTGAGTCGGATGGTATTGAAAACCAATACCAGGGCGGCGAATAGAATCAGAGCTCCCACCCCGGAACCGATCTTAACCACGTTGTTAAAGCGATCCTCCAACATGCGCAGGAGTCGCCGGTTGAACTTTACGTCCTCCACCCCTCTTACCTGTCCGATTTCGTTGACCAGTGCATCAATCTCTTCTGCGGTGGCTTCTTCACTGACATCAACACGATAGGAGGCCGGCAAAAAGTCGAGATCCGTCAAGGTCCCCCCTTCACTGCCGAACTGACTTCGAAAAATTCGTGCTGCACTGTCTTTGGATATATAGTGGACATCGGTCACCATCGATTGTTCATCCAGATTATGGCGTATCTTGTCACGGGTTCGCTCGTCCACATCCATAAGAAACACTTCGATATCGATACTGCCGCGCATCGATTGGGCAATCTGGTAGGCGTTGTAGGAGACCCTGGCAAGAATGCCCAGCAGTAAGATGGCTATAAAAAGTGAAAAAATAGAGGTAAATGCAGCCAATCTGGCCCGTTTGATGCCGGCGATACCTTCTGATATGATATAACGAATACTCATGGGACAATGCTCTCCCTTGCTATTGCTCGGGATTCAGGTATTTAAAAATTAAGGTTATCGGGATGATGGTCCATAATACTGGTCGATGTATGTATTCACAAATATATTAAAGTCGCCTCCTTCAGCGTGGTCTATAAATCATGTTTAACAAGTTTCTACAGTATATAAAAAAATCCGACATTTTCGTGAAATAATAACCGGTGTTCTATGAAAATTGCTGATTCAATCTTTTGCTCCTCCCCCTATCCCGGATTTCTCACTGTTGGCGGAGATCTTCCCTGCCGGCCACGGTATAGACCCCCGAAGGAAATCATTGCTCCACTAATTATTGAATACTACTCGGAGTCCCAACATGAATCGTCGTCCGGGCATCGGGTATCTTGCTGTTTCGAAGTATCCCCGCTGGGTAAATTCATTGGTGATATTTTCGTATCTCAAATGGACAATGATGGACCGGACTCGAGCCGAAAGATCCAGGTCCACCCGGTGGTAGGTCGGTATGGGGGCGGTAAAATTAGCACTTTGCCAGATATCCAGCGGCGTATGATAGCGGGATGCGCGGTATGCGCTGGGCGACATCATTCCAAACACACCCGCTTTCACATACGCTGCCCGATCGAATACATATCCTTTCACATAGGCCGATCCCTTAAATTGGATGCGTGCCGGGCCCTCGGTCATACTCCGGACCAGGGTCTCGTCTGAAGACGACTGAAATCGCTGCCAGGTAGCTGATCCCTCGAATTCAAAATGCGGAGGCGTCCAATTAAAAAATGCAGTAGCCATCGTGGAATAATAGGGGCCGGTATTTACAAATGATGAATCTTGTACGGGGTCCCAGAATACTCCATGCTCTACCTGTTTTATTCTACCCTGTGCACCGAGGCTGAACCGGGAGGAATGCAGTTTCAGTTCTCCACCCACCGTGAAAATTTCTTCATTATCCAGTTGACTGTTACCCTGGTATTCGACTGATTGCCAGTACAGCTGCTGCATGGTGGGCATATAGGTTCCCACAGCTCCATCCGCCCGCAACAACAACCATCCCCCAATGTCCCAGGAGATTTCACCTGCCGCTTCATACGCCGAGTATTTATCGCTCCGCATTCGGACCTGTGGCTCCACTGAAATATTGAAATACTCGTGCGGAGTAAAATCTACAGCTATATTTGACTCGAATAAATTCCACGAAGTTGTTGACAGCGAAGGATGTACCTCTGCCACATCCGAGTACTGACTGGCTTTCAAGTCGCCATAGAAGGATAGGGATCTCCAGTTCTCCCACGCTTGAAGCTGTGTTTCTGCTGAACGTATTTTATACCGGGTGGTATCCATGCTATACGACATAGCCCTCTTCCGAGTTCCAAGAAGCAACTTTAGCCGATATCGATCCGGTCCCTTCTCCGTTTTACGGCGATAATATCCCAGGTTCAAATAATTGGTGGCCCAGTCATGGGCAGCTGAAATCTCTGATGGGGTGGTGTTGAAGCGGTCAAAATTAAACAGGTTCATATTTGGAATTTGATAGCCAAATGATTCCTGGAGCGTGAAATCATTGTGCAAAAATGCCGCCTTTATAAAACGATCGCTATCAAGATGGTGATAAACCCGGCCGTATATCTGGCTGCCACGTGCAATATCCCGCTCGTACTCCCCTCCATCTCGGCGGAGCCAATAGCTTAATTCTGCGTTTGTTTGCCGAGAGATGTTCCGGGTAACCATAAACTCCAGACTCCGGTAGTCATACTTGCTTTCATCGTAAAAAAATCGGCTCAGCGGTTTGTTGACGTAGTATTGGTTGATATTGAAATTCGATTCGTAAGTCCCCCCTTTCGAATCCACCGAAATACGATTCAACTTATGATGAGGTAGTTCGGCCCACCGCGCCGTACCCGTCACCGGATCATTCAGACGATGATTTTCCCACAATAACGTCTGGTGCCGACTTTCATGTCCGTCAACCAACATGCCCTGGTTAAAACCAACTCCCCCACGGCGGTAAGTAATCACCCCGTTTT
>CAJXOW010000032.1 GCA_913057825.1 uncultured Balneolaceae bacterium
CGATACTGGGCGAGGTCGAGTTTCATGGTGCCTGCCAGATCTTTCATCGACTTAACCTGTGCAGATCCACCGACACGGGAAACAGAAGTACCGACATCAATAGCCGGACGGACGCCCGAGTTGAACAAGTCAACATCCAGGAATATCTGTCCGTCGGTAATAGAAATTACGTTCGTGGGAATATATGCGGAAACGTCGCCGGCCTGGGTTTCAACAATAGGCAAGGCCGTCATAGAACCGCCTCCTTCCAGTTTGGGACGAAGTTCTTCCGGCACGTTATTCATTTGCTCGGCTACCTCATCGGCATCAATAATTTTGGCAGCTCGCTCAAGCAAACGACTGTGCAGGTAGAATATATCTCCCGGATAAGCTTCACGGCCCGGCGGACGTCGAAGCAGCAGGGAAACTTCACGATATGCTACAGCCTGTTTGGACAGGTCATCAAATATTACCAGCGCATCGCGACCCGTATCACGGAAATATTCTCCGATGGCTGCACCGGCAAATGGCGCAATATAACGTATCGGGGCCGTCACACTGGCCGGAGCCGAAATAATGGTCGTGTAATCCATTGCCCCGTTGTCCTCAAGTGTTTTTCGTACCTGCGCAACCGTGGATCCCTTTTGTCCCACCGCTACATACACACAATGCATGGGACTATCAGTCTCCTGGGTCTCTTTCTGGTTAATGATCGTATCAACCGCGATCGAGGTTTTACCTGTTTGACGGTCACCAATAATAAGCTCTCGCTGTCCCCGGCCGATCGGTATCAGGGCATCGATCGCCTTAATTCCGGTCTGCACCGGTTGTTCAACCGGCTCCCGGTAAATCACGCCCGGTGCTTTTCGGTCAAGCGGCATCCGGGTTTTTTCGCCCGTAATAGCACCCTTGCCATCCACGGGACGTCCGAGTGGATCCAACACCCGTCCAAGGACTTTTTCATTAACATTGATGGAAGCAACGGTCTGGGTCCGTTTTACCGTATGGCCTTCTTCCACGGCGCTATCGGAACCAAACAAAATAATACCAACATTGTCTTCTTCCAGGTTAAGAACCATACCTCGAACCGGCTCCCCGTCTTCGTCAATCGAATCGGGGAATTCAACCAGTTCACTCGCCTGGACTTTTGACAGTCCGTATACACGAGCGATGCCGTCCCCCACTTCCAGGACGGTACCTACATCATAGACATCAGCTTCCTCTTCAAATCCTGAAAGTTGCTTCCGTAAAATCGCCGAAACTTCGTCGGGTCTAACTTGACTCATTATATGCGTTTCTTCTTTTACTAATACAGTTTAAAATTATTCGGTAATGACCTGTCATACCGCAGTTTGGAGGAACCGTTCCTCCAACTTATCCAGTTTATGTCGGATGGTACCATCAATGACCGTATCCTCAATGCGAACAGCGAGCCCTCCTTTAAGCGACTCGTCTATATGATAGTGTGGTTGTATGGTTTTTCCCGTATGGGATTCCAGGGCTTCCACCAGCTCTTCCTTCTGCTTGTCGGACAACTCAAAGGCCATATATATTTGTACCGGTTGGATGCCGGCAAACTTATTGTATTCATCGATATAGGCCCCGGCAATCTGGTCCAGCAGCGCCTCCCGATCTTTTCGAATCATAAGATCCATGAAAAGATAGGTAGACTGATGGATATGTTCCTTGAATACCTTCTCCAACACCTCCTCCTTGTCCGATTTTTTAACAATCGGACTCCGGAGGAAAAGCACCAGTTCGCGGGAGTCCTCCAACGTGTTACGAATGAACTTCACATCCTCCAAGGTTTCCTCAACCAGGTCTTGCTCCCTGGCTACCTGGAGTAATGCGGAAGAATATCTGCGTGCAGCCTTGGTAATATGCATTGATGGAATCAGTTATTGGATAGATTGCGGATATAATCATCCACCAGTTTTGTATTTTTTTCCTCATCCAGCTCAGCATCAATGATGCGGGAAGCAGACTGAATCGCCAGTTCGGCTACTTCGTCCCGAAGCTCGTTCAAAGCCTGTTGCTTTTCCTGCTCGATCGTATCACGAGCACGTTCCAGCATCTTGTCGGCTTCCTCCTTGGCCTGCTCGATTCGTTCCTTGCGAAGCATTTCCGCTTCCTCGATCGCTTCCTTCCGAATCTGCTGAGCCTTCTGTTCTGCTTCTTTCAGGGCCTCCTCATTTTCCCTGGAGATCTTCTCCGCCCGTTTCATCGCCTTTTCGGCGGCCTCCAGCGACTCCTTGATATTCTGCTCACGCTTTTCAAGGGCATTCGTAATGGGGCCCCAGGCGAACTTCCACAGTAAACCAAGGAAAATCAGAAAGGTGATTAAAATCCAGATGGCCAGTCCGAAGTCAATACTTAACAGACCGCCACCTGCCAGTAGAACAGTCATAACAGGTTATCTTTTTAAGGGATGTAGAGTTATTTGAATGCCAAAATAGCGCAAACAGCTTCACCGAAGAGAGCAACACCCTCGATAAGTGCAGCGGAAATAATCATGGAAGTACGAATGTCGTTGGCCGCTTCCGGCTGACGAGCACTTCCTTCCATAGCACTTTTACCGATAAGGCCGATACCTACTCCGGCTCCGATTGCGGTGATGCCAGCTCCAAGTCCTGCTGCTAAGTATGCAAATTCCATGTCGTATCTATCTGTTTTGGATTATTAGTTATTTACGTTTTATGAAGTAATAAATCTTTACTGATCTGCGTCTGCTCAAAAACCGAGTAAAATTTCACGTTCCTAATTAAGCTCCTGCATATTCCACTTCTTCATGCTCCTCATGTTCTTCCATAGCCATTCCTATAAACAAAGCGGAAAGCATGACAAATATATAAGCTTGCAGCAGAGCTACAAATGCTTTAATCACATAAATGAAGACCGCAAATGCAATCCACAATACGGAGGATCCATATGCGACGGCCGGACCAAACATTTCAGCGAACACAAAAATCAATCCTATAATACTGAATATCAAGATCTTGCCGGACAGCATGTTTGCAAACAAACGAACGGCGAGGGCAAACGGCTTGGTAAACAACCCGATAAACTCAATAGGCATCATAATCACCCGCACCCAGGACGGCACGCCCGGGAACCAGAAAACCTCTTTCCAGTGCTCCTTTGAAGCGTTTACCTGCGTTATGATGAAAGTTAACAGAGCCAGAGAAGCCGTTACGGTAACATCTGCCGTAGATGAGGTACCCCAGGGCAATAGCCCAAGGAGATTCATGAACGTAATCGTGAAAAAGGCCGTCGCAAGATAAGGAAGAAACTTCTTATAATGCTTGTCCGGTATATTTTCCCGGCAGACCTCGTCCCGCACAAATATAAAGGAGGCTTCGAACATATTCTGGAAAACTCCTTTCGGTTCCTTCTCTTTGCCTACTCCCTTGCGGTATCGATTGGCCAGGGGAATGAAAATCAGCATCGTTATCAAAGCACTGAACCAGAAAAACAAGAGGTGAGTTGAGATCGACAAATCGAGCGTTATGTGTCCACCATCGGCAGGTACCACCTGGTGATCCTTGGTTGTAAACGTTTCACTTGCAGTGGCTGCAGTGGTTGAGCCGTAAACGTAAAGCTGACTGTCATACAAGAAAATACGCGGTAACTCTACCTCCCCGAACGGCAGCGGAGATAAGTCCCACTTATAGTGATTTTGGACCTTGCTAAGTATGTCAACTCTGTTTTCATCCTCCTTTTCTGCTGCTGACTCGCTAGCATTGGTTAAGGAAATTCCTGTGGTTAAAATCAGCAGTGTTAACAGTAGCCTCCTGAGAAAGGGTCTCATCAACTTTACGTATCCGGTTTTGACGCTTTTTTATTTAAAAAGTAGATTTCGATTACAGAAAAAAGAATATAAGAAATAAATAGACTCACTGTAAAGCTGACTTTGTGGATTTCTGTAAAACCCAGCAAAGCCACAAAAGCCAGTCCCAGAGCCAAAAGTCGTATGCCCATACTGCCAAATACGACTTTCAATAAATCGTTCAACGACGCGCTAAAATATTTATCTATATAGTAAAATCCAACCGCTGCATTCAGAAAAGTTATAACCAGGGCCAAAAGGAATGCGAACATAATGCTGAAACCGTACCAGTGATACAACGGATAAGCCCCTACCAGAAGCATTCCGACGGCTGCCATAATCGTAATTCTATTATAAGATTTTAACTCTTCACTCATCAGACTCTTTTTTCTTGTGCGAATTTTTGTTGGCACGCAAAGCGATTTTGTAAATGACACTGAAAACGGCCAGGAATCCAATCACCATTGCCACCAGGAAGCCCCAGGGCTGGGTCCCAAAATAATAGTCAACCAGATACCCCCCCGCAAGTGGAACGAGCATGGAGGAGGTTATCTCAGCCCCCAGCGACAGGTATTGCTTGTAATTGTTATTGTTTGGTTTATGGGGAAGCATTATAAATCAATAAAGTCGCATTAATCGGCGGACTCGCCGGCTTTTTTCTTTTGGGCCGCCTCCGCCTCCTTGCTGGCTGTTTGCTTCTTGCCTGCTGATTTAGCTTGATTGTCCGTCGACAATTTATCCTCCAGGCTTTCCTTGCTCATATGCAGGCTGCCGTCGAATTGTGCTCCTTCTTCGACCAGCAGCGTCTTGGTAAAGACATTGCCTTCTATAACGGCTGATTTCCGGATGACTACTTTGTCGGATATTTTCAATTCTCCTTCCACGTTACCGGCGATATCGGCAAATTTACCACGTATATTTCCATCCACCTTGCCCGAAGAAGTCACAATTGCCTTGCCTTTGGTAACCAAATCGCCTTCCAGGGTTCCGGCAATCCGGATATCATCTTCGACAAACACTTCTCCTTTCACCTTGGCCCCTTCGCTGAGCATGTTTACCGAAGGGGTTTTGCCGGCGCTTCGTTTCTTTCCTGCATTCTTTTTCTTGTTATTATCAAACATGTTGTTTATCCGTTATTGATTAAAAATTGTGCAGGATCCAGGGGGATACCCTTTCTCCAGAGTTCAAAGTGCAGATGCGGACCACTGCTTAAAACGCCCACATCACCCACTTTACCGATGAGCTCTCCTTTCCGAACAAGATCCCCCTCTTCGTATATCAGGCTGAGACAATGTTTATAGACACTCATATACCCGTTTCCGTGTTCAATTCGAATAACATATCCATACTTGGGAGTCCAGGACGAGCTTATAACGGTACCGTCGGCTATCGCCACGACGGGGGCGCCCGATGTGGTAGCGATATCCACCCCGAAGTGACCGCTTTCGCGGACAACACCGCGCGTCAATGTTCCCTCAACGGGAAAGGGAACCGGAAAATCAGGCATGCGATTCACTTCCTTGGACTGAATCAAATCTTCCTGGTTAATCAGATCCTTTGGTTTTATCGGCGTATAAAACAGGTCCATCTGCACGGAAGCAGAGGGGCGACGTTTAGTTCGATCGTTCATGGCAGCTACCGGCTGCTCACCGGATACCCGGAAGGTCGTATCTCGTTCCTGCAGCATCACCTTCTTCATTTCCTGGAGTTGCTGTTCCCTCATTTCAAGGGTGTCTTCCAGGGCTTGCACCTGTTTGGATATCTCAATAACCTCCTCACGAACATCCGGGCGGGCTCCCGGCACCACAATCGACTGTAAGGGAGTGAAAGCCACCAGGCCGAGCACAACCCCAACCAGCAATACGACGGCGCCGTAGATCATACGTTTCAGATGAACCGGCCGTATTCGAAACGAGGTTGACGTCTCTTCCG
Source organism: uncultured Balneolaceae bacterium (assembly GCA_913057825.1). Classification (GTDB taxonomy): domain Bacteria; phylum Bacteroidota; class Rhodothermia; order Balneolales; family Balneolaceae; genus CAJXOW01. The sequence goes on from CAJXOW010000032.1 coordinate 5,738, forward strand.
AGGTGCGGTCATCGTAAAGTAATACCGTCAACTCGGAGTCGTCATAACCGAACAAGGTTTTCAGTAACTCAAGTACCGCTTTCAACGTGTTGCCCTTTTTCATTCATACAGTAAATGCCTATAACAAATAGAATCAAAGTTACTCAATATCCAGCCCCTTTTTAAATTATTATCCAGCTTCCCGATGATTCAATTTATTAAAGAGGTCCGCCAACTGTTCCGCAAGCTGAACACGATCGAACTGTTCACTCCATCGCCGGTCTGCTTGCGGCAATGATTCGTTTTTCCAGTCTTTGTACATCGCTAAAAGTGCATCCGTCACCTTCCCGACATCGTCCGGCCGGGCCCGGTAAGAGGCTTTATAACGATTTAAAAGCCGTTCTTCCTCTCCCCCGTCGTAGATCAATCCCAATATCGGCTTACCGCTTCCGATATACTCAAAAAGCTTGCCCGATTTTACCTGTTTATGGCCGGGACCGAAATTTGAGATAAACCAAACAGCATCCGTACGACACAAATTGGCAACCGCCTGCTTATGCGTTAAATATCCGTAATCTTTAACAAGATCATTCAATTCCAGCCTGGCAATCAACTGGTAATGCTCTTTAGCCAGGCCGCCCTGAAAATGAAGTCGCAACTCCCCCTCAAGGCCGGGCTTTTTTTGAATAGCTCGTTTCACTGCCTTTAAGAAGGAGTCGGGCTGATTGTGGTGGATAAAAATACCGCTGTACAAAAGGTTTAACCGATCCGGATCGTATTGAAGGGACGGGGTTCCCGCCTGCTCAAAATCTTCAGGATCAAAGCCGTGCGGCACCACTTTGCAATCCAGTTGACCATTATTCAAACGGCTTTCAAATCGATCCTTCATATAACGGTCCAACACGGTTATGGTATCCGACGCCCGCACGGTTTCTCGTTCCAACCTGGCCATACGCCGTTTATGCCACCGGGTCGGATATTCAATCAACTGGCTCTCAAGCCATTCGTCCCTGAAATCCATGACAACCGGCAAATCGGTGTCCTGTTTCAAACGGGCGGCGATGCAGTGGTTACTATAGGGCGGAGCCGTGGAAAAAATAAGATCTATATTTTTCTCCTCAATCAAATGACGACCTTTTTCCACAGCCGGTTCGATCCAACCCTTCTTATTATCGGGCAACATTAATCCATAGCTCATCCTCCGGAGCCACCGCTGCATATTTGAGGGCAGCTTACTCATCATTGACATTATACCACCCCAATTATGAAAGGGAGTTTCCGCATCGACCCGCTCTATGGTGGCATCACAGTTATTCAGCTCCACCATCAAACTTTCGTCAAACGAATGATACGCCCCCGGTTTCGGAGCCAATACGACCGGGTGCCAATTAAACCGCGGCAGATATTTAATAAATTTCAATGGACGCTGCACGCCGCTTCCACCCATTGGAGGAAGGTAGTAAACAATAAATAAGACGTTAGATTGCATGACGCCTCCACCTGCTTCGATCAACGCGATCTGCGATCAACCCTTCACAGGATTGTAAAACCGGACCGAGCCTCGACCGTTTTACATACATCTTAATTGGGAAGATAGCTAGGAAACCGAATAGTTCGGTGATTCTTTGGTTATCTGTACCGAATGGGGGTGGCTTTCTTTATAGCTGGCCGGCGAAATCTGGACAAACTCTGCCTTTTGCAGTTCCTCAATATTGGGAGCGCCACAATAACCCATGGCCGCCCTTAATCCGCCAACCATCTGATAGGTTACTTCGCTGAGATACCCTTTATAAGGAACGCGCCCCTCAATGCCCTCCGGTACCAGTTTTTTGATATCTTCTTCGATATCCTGGAAGTAACGGTCCTTGGAGCCGTCTGACATCGCCCCGAGGCTTCCCATACCACGATAGGATTTATATTTACGGGATTCGTATATAATAGTTTCGCCCGGGCTTTCTTCCGTACCGGCAAACATAGAACCGGCCATAATGGCATCAGCGCCCCCCGCAATAGCCTTCGCGATATCCCCCGTTTGTTTAATTCCACCGTCAGCAATCAAGCCAACCCCGGCATCCTGGGTAAAGTCGGCTACTTCCATTACGGCACTAAGCTGTGGAACTCCCACTCCAGTCACGACTCTAGTCGTACAAATGGATCCCGGTCCGACGCCCACCTTGATCACATCCACTCCTGCGTCAACCAGATCCTTGGCCGCCTCTTTGGTGGCGATATTCCCGGCAACGAGATCGAGATCGGGATATTCCTCTTTCACTTCGCCTATCAAATCCAACACCTTTTCAGAGTGACCATGCGCCGTGTCAATAGTGACAATATCGACGCCGGCCTCAACCAGGGCTTCAATACGTTCCAGGCTGGTATCGGTTATACCAACAGCAGCACCAACCCGCAGTCGACCCATGTCGTCCTTGCAGGCATAGGGAAAATTCATCTTTTTCTCGATATCCTTAAACGTAATCAGGCCGACCAACTCGTTTTCCTCATTGACTATCGGAAGTTTTTCCACCTTATATTTTTGGAGGATCTCCTCGGCCTCCTCCAGGGTGGTTCCCTCGGTAGCGGTAATTAGATTATCTTTGGTCATAATGGATTCGAGGGCCTTATCCACGTAGTGCTCGAAACGAAGGTCCCGGTTCGTAACAATACCTTCCAATTTGCCTTCTCCGTCCACAATGGGGATTCCCCCGATTTTATGCTTTCTCATCAGGCTACGCGCTCTCTGAACCGTAGCATCCCGGGAGAGTGTTACCGGATCCACGATCATACCGCTTTCACTTCGTTTAACCAGCCGAACGTGCTCGGCCTGGTCTTCGATCGACATATTTTTATGAAGCATGGCAATCCCCCCTTCCCGTGCAAGGGCAATGGCCAGTCGATACTCCGACACCGTATCCATTGCGGCACTGATAATAGGGATATTCAACTGAAGAGAGGGGGTCAGCTTAACGCTCGTATCTGCATCCCGGGGAAGAATGGACGAACGGCTGGGAACCAGCAATACGTCGTCATAGGTTAATCCTTGCCGTGTTACCTGTTTAAAGGGAGAAGAGTTATACATTATAGAATAAACTTTTCGATTGCAGTTCGTCGGACTGCTTAGTTCTCGATTTATTCCAACAAATATAAAAAATTAGCAGGATTTTTGCTTATATATTCGTTGAATTTCTTTAAAAGGAACCGAACAGTGTTTAAAAACCCGGCACCACACCGTGCTTTCAGGTGCAATATTCCTCAAGGTTTTGCTTTTGAATTTTTCTACTAACGCAGTCCCCGTCAAATTGTTACCCACCTATCTCCAACCGGTCTATGAAAAAGCGGGCGGCGGTTCCTTGCTCGTATACTTTTCCTCGTTTACCAGCATTGAGCGGGTTAGGACCTTATATATATATGAATATCGTAATTACTGCCAGCTAACCGGAAAATTATTATGCTTCGGAACCGCCGCCCGCTTTTTCATAGACCGGTTGGGGATCTGGGCAACTATAGGGGTGACACACATATGTCACCCCCGGTTGATATAATGCTTATAGAAAACATTGAAATCTAACTCATAAAAAGGACAAGCATTATGTCAACCGTACCCGCGATTCAAAAAGATTACGATCCCACCCCCGTGCTGGAAAAAGCATACAAAGAGGCAAAGCAAACAGATCAGAAACTTCACGAGATGTTCGAGTTACTGGGATGGGGACTGTTGCCGCTCGAACTCAAATACGCCATCCGGGCGGATGTTCAAGGTATTGTGGATGAGCTCAAAGGTCGCTATGCCAGCTGCGACCCGTTTGTTCAAAAACGCAGAAAACGGGTACTATACTGGGTTGACTGCTACATGAACGGCGTATGCAGTGCCGAAACGGCGACGGAGATGTTGGCGTATTGAGAGTTCCAGAGATTACCGGAGTCTTCTGATTACTATTTATAAATGGGAGTTACGATTCGTTTGGTTTTGTTTAATCAGGGATAGATGGATCCTTTGGCGGCCAACAAGGTGTTCTTCATTAGCATAGCGACGGTCATCGGTCCCACGCCCCCGGGTACGGGAGTTATCCAACTGGCTTTCTCTTTGACCGTCTCAAATTCACAGTCACCGACCAGTTTATAGCCTTCATCCCCGGATTCGTCGGCTATACGGTTAAATCCAACGTCGATGACAACCACTCCCTCTTTCACCATTTCTCCTTTTATGATATTCGGCTGACCCACGGCCACCACGATGATATCGGCCACGATAGTGTGGGCGGTGAGGTCTTTGGTGAATTGGTGACAAATCGTAGTCGTAGACTTACCGGCATTCGCACCGTTTTCTCGCGACAGCATAATCGACATGGGAGAACCCACGATGCTGCTGTTCCCCACCACCACGGCATGCTGCCCCTTGGTAGGGATACTGTAATAGTTCAGCAGCTCCATAATTCCGGCCGGGGTGCACGATCGCATTGTGGGCTCTTCAACAGCCAGCCGGCCCACATTCATCGGGTGAAAACCGTCCACGTCCTTGCGATAATCGATAGCCTCTATGACACTGTGACTGGAAAGATGCGCCGGCAACGGCAGTTGAACGAGTATGCCGTCTACCGTGTCGTCGTTATTATACTTCTTAATAATTTTTTTGAGCTCCTTATCAGATACCGTATCGGGCAGCTGAAGCGTATCGGTTTCGATACCCACTTTTTTGCAGGCTTTGGTCTTCGCCCGAATATAAGTAGCCGATGCCGGATCGTGTCCAACGAGAATCACCTGCAAAAACGGCGGTCGATGTCCGCGGTCGATCCATTCTTCAACATCTTCCTGTACCTGTTCTTTTACCAGGTTGGCAACTTTTCTTCCGTCAAGAATTTTTGCTGACATATAAGCTTGTATGGTTTAATGTTAAGAGTTCTTTGAAAAACCGGGCGGCGGTTCCGAAGCATAATAATTTTCCGGTTAGCTTGCAGCAATAACGATATTCATATATAAGGCTCTTACCCACTCAATGCCGGTAAACGAGGAAAAGTATACGAGCAAGGAACCGCCGCCCGGTTTTTCAAAGAACGTTTTTGACGCCCTGACAAGACACGAAAACTAATATTTTCTGTAGAGGTATTCGAGAATTTTTTGATGGGCCCGATCCATCCGTTTTGTTTTAACGGCATAGTTATTTGCAGCAATACTAACGATCAGTTCCTGTCCGGACGAAGTGGTTAAATATCCCGACAGTGTTCGGACGCCCGAAACATATCCTGATTTGCCCCTGAGTTTACCGTTCACCGGCGACTCCGTGAACCGGTAGTCGAAGGTACCATTAACCCCTGCCACCGACAGACTTTTGTAGAACGGGCGGAAGTGAGGGTGTTGCTGCATGTTAACGAGATAATCAGCAATATCGGCTGTGGTCGTCAGTGTGGTTCCGGCCATCCCTGATCCATCTGAAATACGCAGACGCGTGGTATCCATGCGCATTTCATCAGCAAAGTCCCGCATCAATTTCAGACCAAGTCGCGTGCTGCCCTGGGTGTTGTAATGTTCGGCAGCAGCCGTGCGCAGCATCATTTCGGTGTAAAAATTGCTGCTTTCCCGATTAATCTGATATAAGAGCGTATCGAGCGGGGGAGAACGGTGTCGATAAATCAGCCGGTAGGAACTTGTATCTTGCCCTACCGGTTCGTGATCCACTATGGAACCGCCGTCCACTCTGAAACCCTGGTGCCGCAAATATTTGGCAAACGTATCCACAAAGTAACGGGCCGGTTCTGACACCGACAGCGGCTCCTCTTCAAAATAATGTGTAGGCAGCGTGCTTCTAAGCACAATCGTATTCGTGCCTAATATCCGTCTGTAGGATTCATCATATTCTGTATGAGAAGGCGTAATAACTTGTTCGTTAATGAATCGTACATAGTCGGTATTATAGGGAAACCAGCTAATTCGGGGGGCATCCCCCACTTCTCCATCAGCATGAACATCCAGGTCCACCGTATTCCCGTTAAATGATAAAGCATTGATTTCCACGGCATAATAAAAAGAAAGATCATTCCAGTCCCATCCCTCGGGATAGGGTTCAGGGTCGAAATAGGCGTCATTGCCGATAACAGACCCGGTTACGTGTTTAATGCCCAGGCTGTCAAGGGCCTGCGAGTATTGATCAAAGACATGCCACTTATCGTCATTGAAATAGGTTTCGCTGATGGAGGGATCCCCTTTTCCGATGAACAGCAAATCTCCTTTCCAGGTTGAATCCCGCTTTTCGCCAATTCCGTAAAGAGGCGTTTGATAGGTATAATCCGGACCAAGCACTTTCAACAAAACGCCGCTGGTCAACAATTTAAGATTGGACGCCGGCCGAATCAGCTTACCGGCATTATAGGCATAGATCGCATTTCCCGTCGAGTCTCTGACGCTGATTGACCAAAAACTTTGCTGCAGGGAATCCCGGCTTATGATTTTCTGGATGGGATGGTTGGAATGATCTGACTGAGCGGTAGCGGTCCCTCCCAACATGCCGGTTAATAAGATCAGAAATCCACTGCATATTGCACTTGCAAAGGGAGCAGCAAGACTATTATCCTTTATTGGTTCCATGCGTATTCTATACAGATATCCGTTTATCTCTCGTTATTTTTAACCGCCTAATTTTATCTGATTATTTTTCAATCGGCTCTGCAATCCCGGGTAATAGACCGACTGTAAAATCACCCTTCCTGAACCCCGAAATATCGCTCTTCCTCTACCTTGAAGGTGTTCATAATCTGTTCGGCGGATTCACATTCCTGCAACTGTTTTCTGAAGTCCTCGTTGTTCATCAATCTTGAGATGCGAGATAGCATCTTGATATGCAAGCTGTTTTCCGATTCAGGTCCCACCAACAGGAATACCATCTTTACCGGTTGATTGTCGATAGCATTGTATTCCACCGGCTCATCCAGCAGTGCAAATGCCGCATAAGAATGTGCCAGCCCCCTTGCTTTTCCATGCGGTATAGCCAGTCCTTTCCCCACGCCGGTCGACATGATAGATTCTCTCTGCAACACCGCATCCCGTATTCGCTGCAGCTCTTCATCATCGACTTTTTTGCTCAACAAATTTATAAGCTGATCCAACAAATCGTCCTTGTCGGACGCTTTCAGTTTGGGATTGACCGTCTCTTTATTCAACAAACTAACGATAGTCATAATTTTTTTATAGCCGGGACTTCTGTTGATTGCTTTTAATATCATTGAATATACTCAAGCTGAGGACTATGACACAACAATAATTCTGAGTACATTTTCCGGGATATAATTCCATCATCCGGCAAGAGATTTACACGTCCGAAGGACGGCGGGCCGGCGCCGGAGACATCCCATAATAGATCGATCAGACCGACTGTTCCGGCAACGTCCCGGACATTCAACTTTCGTTAACGACAATTGCATGCAACTCAATACGTTAGCGGTTCAGAAATATTCACTTGCAGGAAAGGCGGGTTACGAGCTATTCTGTCATTAAATGGTATAATTTCTTACTATGCCCTCTATGAAGAATTATCAACACATACGAGCTGTTATAGCCAAAGATCTACAGCTGGAACTACGATCAAAGTATGCGATAAATACGGTTCTGGCCTTTGTGGGATCAGCCCTGCTGGTTACTTTATTTGCATTAAAAGCGCACCAACTCGATGCCGGTCCGCAAAGCGGACTGATTTGGATCATTATACTTTTTGCTGCCCTATCCACCTTGTCCCGCTCGTTCGTGTTGGAAACAGAACGGCATACCTTTGACTTGCTCCGGTTGCACTGCGAGCCATTTGTCGTTTACACCGGAAAATTAATTTACAATTTTCTATTCTCCCTGTTCGTCAATGGTATAACCTTTGTTATATATCTGTTACTGGTGGATCTAGCGATACAAGATTTTGCGGCATTGTCTGTCACCCTGCTGCTGGGAACGGTCGGTATAGCCGGAGTTACCACCTTGATGGCTGCGATCGTATCGCGGGCCGACCGCAGAGGTGCAATTTTTTCGGTTCTGAGTCTACCCCTGTTAATACCACTGGTCCTTATACTGGCCCGCACGACAAGGGCATCGCTTGTTACGGGACAGATGCAAGGCTTCGGTAACGATGTGGCGGCTCTTATCGGCTTTGCCGGTGTGACCATAACCGCGGGCATTGTATTGTTTGATTTTATTTGGCAAGACTGATGAATTAAAAAATTAACTGAGTTATAACACAGCATGGATTATTCATCCATTGATTTCAATTTTGGCGACCGCCGCTTAATCGGTCAGCACCAGGTCCGGGAACTCCTTACGCGCACTTTGAGGTCCGGTCGATTAAGTCACGCGTATTTGTTCAGCGGGCCGTCCGGCGTCGGAAAGAAGGCCTTTGCCCTGACCCTGGCGGAAGCGATCAACGGCATCGATCACTTAACCGACTTTAACGAGCAGGCCAGTTCCAGGAAGTCAAGCTGGCTGCATCATCCCGACATCCACCTTTTCATGCCGATACCCTCCACGGTTTCGCTCGACGAAATGCGTGAACGACGCAAGCTTCTGGCCAAAGATCCCTATGAAATTATCGATTTCAGCTTACGTCCCTCGCTCGACGACAGCCAGGATACCAAGAATCGGAAAGCTTTTTATTCAGTCGATTATTTTCGTAATACGATCAAGCCCGCAGCTCGTCTGAAGCCCAATGAGGGAAGACGTTCTGTGATCATTTTGACCGATATCGAAAAGATGCGAAAAGAAACTTCCAACGCATTTTTAAAGTTGCTGGAAGAGCCCTCTCCCGACGTTATGTTTATTCTGACTACTTCTCATCCTGACCAGTTACTTGCGACGATCAGTTCCCGCTGCCAACATCTACGGTTTTCACCTCTTACCGTAGAGGATGTGGAAAAAGGGCTTATTGAATATGACGGTTTGGAAGAGGAAAGCGCCCGGTATTTGTCAAAAGTATCCGATGGCAACTATGCGAAAACCCGTTTTTTCGATACTGAGACTCTCCAAACGAGCCGGGCAGAAATTGTCAACTACTTTCGAAATGCATACGGACTGAAAGCCCCCGCCCTGGTTCAGACCGCTCAAGGATGGCAAAACTCCCATAACCGAGAAGGCTATATTACGCTGCTGGATATGATGGAACTTTTTATCCGGGATCTCCTGGTTTACGAGCGGACGCAAAACCCGGACCGGATTACCAATATTGATGAAATGGATACCATTAAAAAATTCTGCGCCAAAGTGCCGGATGCCCGTTTGGAAGAAATGCTGGAGCAAATTACTCAATGCCGGGGCATGATCTATCAAAACGCACAGCCCAAACTGGTTTTTACGGCGCTTGCTTTTCGCTTCAGTTTCCTGATGCGCGGGCTCGATCCCCCTATATCCAAGCATCAACCCTGGCAGCACTTACCGGCCTTCATAGAACGCTAGCCTGTTAACTCATATAAGTTTGAACTCCGATTTTACCATGACATGAACCAAGGATCCATACCGTTTACTAAAATGGAGGGTGCCGGCAACGACTTCGTTGTCCTCGATCTCCGTACGCTGGACTGGAACGAGCAAGACGTAAGCGAATGGGCACCCCGTTTATGTAACCGTCGATATGGTATCGGAGCCGATGGCGTCCTTGCCCTGGACCACTCCAACGAGGCCCACTATACCATGGTATACAAAAATGCAGATGGCAGTGATGCCGGCATGTGCGGTAACGGCGGACGATGCATAGCTCGATATGCTCATTCACTCGATTTCCCGAACGAGCACCGGTTCCAGGTTCACGACCAGGTATATCGCGCCGAAGTGGGAGAAACGGGGGTGTTACTGCATTTTCCGGTTAAAGCCAGGGTAACTTACCTCGGCGACGATATCGGAGCCTATCAAGTCGATCCCGGTACCGAACATATCGTATTACCTGCCGAAAAACAGGAACTCGGGGATCACGAAAAGCTAAGGGAAAAAGGTCGGGAACTACGCTATCACGATCGCTTTCAACCGATCGGCACAAATGTTAACTTCATGCATGGTGAATCAGACAGCAGCATATCTATTCAAACGTATGAACGAGGAGTGGAGAACGTGACACTCGCCTGCGGCACAGGGGCGCTTGCTTCCGCACTGACCTGGCACCACTTGCAAAACAAACGAGGAGGTACGCATAAGTTTAGCGTGAAGGCCGAAGGCGGTGAACTACATGTCGAATTAACGTATAACCACGAAACGGACACCTATACAGATCTAAAGTTGGGAGGACCTGCTCATTTTGTATTCGAAGGCACATATTTCAGTTAGCCGATTCACAATATTTTTCCTTATATCGATGCTGGCAATTTTTTCCGCTTGCGTCTCCAGCAAAAACGGGGGGAATAACAACGGGAGTGATAACCAAAATACCTCTTCTCCCTATTATCGATCCCTTAAAAATGGTTTCAGCATTCAACCACAGGTTAATCCTCCCTCCTACATCCGCAGCATTCAACTCTATAAAAGCGGCAACGAACGATCGGCCCCGATTATTCAACTTAAAAGTGGGGAAACTGTTACGCTCGAGTTTGATTACATGGAAACCGATGCTCGCCAGTTTATCGTCCAGGTGTCCCATCGCACCCCCCAATGGGAAGAAAGCATTCTGTCGCGAAACTTTTACCAGGAGGGACTCATTGAGGATCAGATCACCGAATCCTATTTGAGCCGCTCTCAAAAGCCCTCCTTTCAACACTATACCTATCAATTTCCGAATGAGGATATACAGCTGAAAACCAGTGGAAATTATTTGTTGACCGTTTTTAACTACAATACGGGACGCACCCTATTCTCACTCCCTTTCTTTGTGCATGAAGATAAAGGCAATTTAAGCACCTCGGTCCAACACATTCCTGCACCGCCCAAAAGCATTCACCGGTACAATCAGTTATTCGGAGTTTACCGGTATCCTGATTTTGTTACGATGCCCCAGTTCGACCTGTCCTTTTATTTTGTGAAAAACCAGTTCTGGGGACGCTATAAAAAAGCCGGCGTGGTACAAAGCGTACAGAACAAAGTTGATTTTCACGTCACCCGCGATGAGTCTTTTATTTCCGATTACGGATTTAAGTTTCTCGACCTGAGGAATCTGAGTCCGGACGGCGTCAATATACGCGACTATCAACCCGGTGAGCAGCCGCCCCATGTCATTCTACGTAGAGATATCCAGGATCTTACCCCTTCGGTCAGCGCCAATCGCACCACCCGGCACGGTTTCCCCATGGACGATCGTGAAGCGCAGTATGTAGAGGTATTCTTTTACCTGGAAACAGCCATCAAGATACTTTCCGGCGACGAAATCTATGTGACGGGAGACTTCAACAACTGGCGCATCGAAGAACAACACCGGCTAACCTATGACCGGGAGGAAAGAGCCTGGACGGGCAGCGCCCTTATCAAACAGGGACAATATACCTATAAATATGTAGTGGTTCGAGACGGCGTCATACAAGATATGCTGCTCGATAACAGCTTTAGTTTAAGCCGCCAGCAATATTTCGGGCTGATCTACTTTGAAGACCCTGACATGAACTACTACCGGTTGCTGCAAACCCAATCGGTACTTTCCAATTAAAGCGTTGTTTGAAAAGACCGGGAGGCGGTTCCTTGCTCGTATACTTTTCCTCGTTTACCGGCATTGAGTGGGTAAGAGCCTTATATATGAATATCGATATTACTGCCAGTTACCCGGAAAATTATTATGCTTCGGAACCGCCTCCCGGTCTTTTCAAAGAGATCTAAAAGTCAATGCCGATCGTAAAGTAATGGATCGGGTCTTTGCGGAACCCATCCGCCGTATACGGCCAGCCGACATCCCATCGGAAAGGCAGTCCCAATAATATCGTGCGCAGACCAAAACCAGCACCTATCAGGATATCGCCCTCCCGAATCTGTCGAGGTTCAAGATTGCCCCTGGCCTCCGGCGGTGCATCCCTGGGATCGTCATAAAGGGGAATGCCCTGAGAGGGATTGGACATATCAAGATACTTGGTCTTCAACTGGCTCACCTGTAAATCAAGGTTTTCCTCGTTGGTATAATAGGTATACTCATTACCGGTCGTACGTCCGCCGGTTGTAATCGTATAATTGATATCCATTCCCCAGGCCGTTCCGGCGTCTACAAAGGCCACACCCTGGATATTATACAAGGGGAGCACAGGGATGGGACCCGGCAGCACGGCCGCAAATAACGGGAATCGAAACTCGGCATTGATTAGACCAAATCGGCTTCCGAAGAGGGTATTGTAGGAATGACCCCGCATGGGAAGTGCCGGCAGCGTAAAAAACAAGTCCTCCAGGCGATCGGTAGGGATACTGTTGCGTGCCCATCGCTGATTGATCCATCCCATCATACCGCCCATGAAATAAGTTTGTGCATCCCTTCCGAAGGAAGCAGCACCGGAAGCCCGAAAAGCCAGGCTATAGCGACTTCCCAGGTCTATGTAATGACGCCAATCGCCCAACGCTGATACAAACTGTACCACATCCTTTGTGATGGGGGGACTGCTGGTAAGACTCAAGGAATAACGCGTTCCCTTTTGCGGCGTTATGAATCCGGGCAGCGTATGATCATTGGTGTAGGTAACCTGGGGATAGAAGAAAGTAGAGCTTTCATTATCGGTTCGATCCAGGCCGAGGACGCTGAAATCCTTGGTAATGGCAATAACGTTTCCGCCGATATCAATGCGTTCAAACTTGTTGATGGGATATTGCATACTCAATCCCCCACCGTATGTTCTGAAGCGCAGCAGCTCACCATACACGGTCTGATAACGGGTGGATGTATGAAAGAAGTTGACAAAGTAATTGGTCCGCTGCTTCATGTATCCGTATTGCAGCATATAATCGCTGTTACGCAGATCGAAGACCAGGTTACTCCCGAAAACGATGCTGTGATTCCCGAGCAGATCGCTGTATACCAACTGGGTCATTCCAAATGCCCCGTATTGAGTAGAAAGATTTCCACTGGTGTAGGTGATGTCCGGCGAAAACTTGAGTCGGTACTGCTGGGGGATATAATGGCCTTCTTCCGTGATATGCTCTTCAGCCTTGAACTCCTCCTGCTTACTCTCCTGAATCAGGGAGTCATTCTCCGGAGTATCGGCAAACACATAATTGCGATAATTAATTTTGTCCGATTTCTTCTCTGTGGTATCCGCTGATTCACCTTTTTCCGAAGGGGCTCCGGCCAGGGATGTATCTGCCTTTGCGAGTTCTGAATCTTTTTGGTCATCCGTGCCCGCCGTATCCGGAGTGCCGCCGGCAACTATTTTATCCGCATCCTGCTGATCGACAGCAAAATCGACCACATCCATCTTCTTCAACTTCTTCTCATCCCCATACATCTGAAGGGCATACTTGGTAGCCGGCACTCGCTCGTATTCCGATTCATTCGCCCTTCGCTCTGCCCAGTGATTAGATTCCAGGTCTTTTTCCTTGGTTCTGGTAAACGGGGCTTTTATCATATAAACATCAAGATATCCCTCATTAAGCGCATTGGCCGCTATGCGGCTTCCGTCTGCACTGATCGATATCTGCATGACACCCGACTGCAAATTGGTCAACGGCTCCATCGTACGATCGAGCAGATTGAACCGGTAAATATTGGGGATTCCATTCTTATCGGATATCAGCACCAGTTCTCCGCTTTGTGTCGCCGACGGTTGATATTCATTGGCACGGGGAGTTTTGGTGAGCCGGGTTGCTCGTTTACTGCCTATTTTTACCTGGTAGATATCCGTTTGATAAAGATCTTCATTCAACAGTTGGTTGTAATCCTCTTTGTACCGGTTTAAAGCCACTTTGTCTCCCCGGTCGGATACAAAAAAGACGGATTCCGAGTCGCCCGACCAGGCCGGTTCTTTGTCGGTAAAGATGTCGTTCGTTACCGATATAAATTCTTTTGTCTCAAGGTTGTAAACAAATATATCCTGGTAGGGACCGATATTTCCGGAGAACGCGATCTTTTCGCCGTCCGGCGACCATGCTGCGGAAGCGATCGCATCCAATTTGGGGAAACTGAATTTCTGGACTTTTTTGGTGTCGTAATCGACTATAGCAAGTTGATCGTGGCCCTTTGATTTAGTGGAAAGAGCTATTTTCTCCCCATCCGGCGACCAGGTCAAATTGGGATTCAGGATATTGAGAGATTCAAAGTTGACATTGTCCTCCCCTTTAATCAGGGTCTTGATCTTTTTACCGGTGATTGCACTGATCACCACCACATCAAAATAACCCCGGGCATTGGTAATCAACGCGATCTTGTCACCCTGTGGTGAAATCGCGGGGCTGGTATTATAACTGCCCCCTTTATCTCTATCCGTAATGTGGTCAGCAAAGTTATCGAGATCCTCCCGCTTGGCCACTTCAGGGAAATAGCGTTTTTTCATGGCCTGCTGCCAGCGCTTGGACAGTTCTTTTATAGAAAGGCCCAGCGATTGCTTGATCCCGATTTCGACGCTTCGACTCGACTGAATATTGTGAAAAATTTCCGAGATTTTTTCCCGTCCGTATTCCTCAACAATATAGTTCCAGACCGCTTGCCCGCCGCGATAGGCGTAGTATCCCCTGAGACGCGGAATCGGGGCCAAATAGTTATTAATAACAGCATCCCGGATAAACATATCTGTCTCGGTGTCCCATCCCAGCGCCGTATACTCGGAAATCCCCTCTGAAAACCAGAGCGGAAATTCGAGCTGGATATTATTTTGCAGGATCGACTGAACCGACCCGCCGTAAAACATATCATTCATCATGGCGTGAACCAGCTCATGATGCAGAGTACGGCGATAGTTGGCATAGTCCCCCATGAAGGGCAAAGTAATCCGGTTCTTCCAGGCGTCCGTCACGCCCCCGATACCTTCAGCGTCGACCGGCAGCGGAACAACGTTGGTCTGGGAAAAGTCGTTATGCGAATCATAAACGATAACATTGATGCGACTGGCGATTTCGTGGTCGAAATCCTCACTTAACTGCTTGTAAGCCGCTTCAAGGCTTCGGACCGAAAAAGCCGCCAATTCGTAGTTCAACGAACCGTAGTAATAAACGTCGAAATGTTCTGACTGGATAAATTTCCAATCGTGCTGGTTATACTGAACGCGATTTTTGCCGAAATTAAAATACTGGGCATAGCCGAAATCGGCCCCCGCCAGCATAAACAGCAGCGATAACAGTGTGATGTAAATTGAACGACGTAATGAAGTGTCGGTTCTCATAGAAAAGTTATTTTAGAGGAACGGACGAAATAAGCTAATTCCTAAATGTTAAACTCTAAATGAGCAACATTTATTTTATGCCAACACCAAATCAATATTTCTTTCTTCAATATCGGTACGAGCCACTTTAACTCGCAACTCATCGCCCAGTTGATATTTCTTCCCGGTCGAGCGCCCCACCAGGCAGTGCTGATTTTCATCATACACGTAATAGTCGCCCGTAAGATCACTCATCCGAACCATCCCTTCGCAGTGCATATCTTTGAGATCCACAAAGATTCCGCTTTCAATAACACCGCTTACTACACCATCGAATTCCTGCCCAATGCGTTCGGACAGATATTCAACCTGTTTAAGTTTAATGGAGGCGCGTTCTGCATCCACGGCAGCTTGTTCACGTTCGCTGAGATGCTCGCCCATTTTCTCCAGCTCGTTATATTGATATCCGGGCATGTTGCTGGCATAACTCTTGAGCAGCCGGTGTACAATAACGTCCGGGTATCGCCGGATCGGACTGGTAAAGTGAGCATAATGGGAAAAGCCGAGTCCGAAGTGTCCAATGTTTTTGGGACTGTATTTAGCCTTGGCCATAGCCCTGAGCATCAAGTCGTTAACACTGAGCTCCAGCGGCGTATCCTCGACCTGCTTGAGAACGTTGTTGATGGTTTTAGCCGTAATTCGTTTTTGGTCGAGCGTAAAGTCGATCCCTATGGGTTTCACATTTTCACGAATATTCGTCAGCTTTTCGATATCGGGCTGATCGTGGATCCGATAAAAGAACGGATAGTCGTCTTTTGATGAATTCTTCTTTCCATCTTTTTTGCGAAGGGAATCAACATATCGTGCTACTGTTCGGTTGGCCGTAAGCATGCACTCCTCGACGATCCGGTGACTAAAGGTTCGTTCCTTCAGCGTTATATTAAGCGGCCAGCCGTTTTCATCAAGCTCAAATTCCGGCTCCGAGGATTCAAAATCGATTGACCCTTCTCTAAAACGCTTGTCAAGCAGCGTATTCGCCAGTTTTTCGAGCAGACCGATCTGATATTCATATTCCCGATCCGCTCCCTCTTCATCATCCAGGACCGCCTGGACATCCTCATAGGTATAGCGACGATTGGAGTGAATCACGGTTTCATCGATCGAATAATCCGTCACTTCACCGTTCGGTTTAATCTCCATAAAACAGCTGAAAGCCAGTTTATCTTCCTTCGGACGAAGACTGCAGACTCCATTACTTAGACTTTCCGGCAGCATCGGAACGACCCGGTCCACTAAATAAACACTGGTCCCACGCTCGTAGGCTTCCTTGTCCAATACGGTATCGGTTTGCAGGTAATGGGTCACATCGGCAATATGGACACCGAGATAGTAATTCCCGTTATCCAGTACCTCAATACTGAGTCCGTCGTCAAAATCCTTTGCATCTTCCGGATCGATCGTGAACACTACCTTGTCCCTGACATCTTTTCTCCGCTCATACTCCTCTTCGGGAATATTGACAGCCACTTTATCGGCAAAATCAGTCACTTCCTGTGGAAAAGACGCCTGTATTTCATTTTCAGCCAGTATTGAAAGCAAGTTGGCGTCGTTCGTACCGCTTTTGCCGAGGGTTTCAGTAATAACAGCCTCGGGAAGTGCTTTGGGATGAGACCAGCCGTTCAATTTAAAGATGACTTTCTCATTGGGCTTGGCTCCGTTCAGGTTTTCCGGCAGGATAAAGAAATCACTGTTGGCCGAATTCTGATCAGCTTCAATAACATAATTGTCTTTACCCTTCTTCTTCAGGACGCCGACATAGAACGTACGTCCGCGTTCCAGGACTTCCAGAACCTTCCCCTCAATCCGGCCGCTCTTGTTGCCACGACTGGAGAATACCTTGATACGCACCCGGTCGTCGGGCAGCGCCGTCCCCACATTTTTTCTGGCAATACGTACATCTTCCTCATACTCGTCCACACCAACATAACCACTTCCATGCCGGGTTATATCGATGACTCCTTCTAAAACATCTCCCTGTCTGGATTGGTTAAGCTTGATGCCCCCGCCTCTTTGCTTCTTGATCACGTTTTTATCAGACAGACGATTAATTGCTGTCCTCAAGCTTTGATCTTCCTGTTTGGAGTCTATCTGAACCGCATTCTTCAGCACATCAAAAGGAAGAGTGGCATCAGGATTATTATTAAGAATTTCAATTATTATATCTTCAAAGGTATTTACATTTCTGTTATTTGACATCTATATCAATAAACTTCTATTAAAATTACTTACGGACTGTATACAGCCCATTGCTTTATTCATTATACCGCTATCGCAAATCAAGCTGTATAGTGAATGGTTCATAAACGAATAATGTTTAAACTAATTATATAAATGAATATAAAGGGATTATCCAAGGAATTATCTTCATTCCTCCACTTCGGCCAGATCGTCTTGCTCTTCATTCTTTTCTCTGACGGCTTTGCTTTTGCCCGTAAACAGTCGTTTGATGCTGTTGAAGAAGCGCCGGGTCAGATCTTGCCACGAGTTAAATTGAACGCGAGCCTCGATACCGGCTCCATTCAGGTATTCAACCTGGGTCTGTGCATTTGTAACCGTCGTGAGCGTGAGATCCTGACGATGAAAAGCTTTCACCGACAAACTTCGACTAATCCTGTAAGTGGCACCGAGATTCCCCAGGTTACTCTGCGGACCAGTCACCTGTCCCTCTCGTCGCAATACCAGCCTGTTGTTATACAATCTCAACGCGATTCCGAGGTCCACCTGATTATAGGCATTTAAATTAATATCCACATCCAGGCTGCTAATGTCACTGTTTAAAATAGAATTAATTTGATTAGACAACAGCGGACTAAAGACCTGGTTCGACAGCAGCGGATTCAATACCAGTGAACTTCCTGAAAGGTTATCGCCAAAGTAGGGTTGAGCTGCATTCGTCCCATCACTGGCCACCGGAATAAATTCTCCGGTCAACAACAAACTTGTAGCCTGCAGGAGTTTTTGTTCATCATCGCGATTCAATTGACTGATGCGGTTTGCTATTGCCACATTTTGTGAGATATCCATGGTATTGGGCAATCGAAAATAGAACTCGTTGTTGATGGCACTCAACGTCCCGGTTATATGCAGTACCAGGTCTACCGGGATATTTTGAATATTTCGCTGCTCCCGATTCTGATCGGACCTGCTGCCCATCAACGAACTTACCGAGGGACGTTCATTGTAAACCGCCGTCACATCCAATTCGGCATTCGCCGGATCTCCCTTCCAGCTTATCCGTCCACCACTTTCCAGTTGAAAATTGCGGGTAAAAATATCTCCGCTCACAAACTGATAGGATCCCCGGTCAATATTATACGTTCCAAACATACTCACTTCATCGTCTTCCAGTCGTATATTCAATTGGCCGGTTCCCTCTGCGGTCAGGACATCTCCCGTAACCGGATCAAATATCAACTTCACCGTCATATTCTGATTTGCTTCAAACTGTAAATCCAGCCGGAATATCTCGGTGAAGGTTCTATCTTCATCATCCCCATTTTCCTGCTCTCCATTCTGCTCCTGTCCATTAGTTTTAATATTTCCATCTTCAAATTCATCCACGAATTGAATAAATCGACTGTCTTCATTCAACTCAGTCTCATCCAGGAGCGGGATGGAAAGGCTGGACTCCTCGGCCACATTAACAGTCTGTGTGGTTCTCAGAAAGGGGTTCTCGTTGGTGCCGGACAGATGCAGCTGTCCGCTGCCATACATACGACCGAAGAAAGGCACATCCTCATCCATCCGTTTGTTCAGGAATTGCAACCTATTCATCGACAAGGTGAGATCGAAATACTTGACCGGCTGGAAATCGTTGAGGTCCACCCGGCCCGTCAGTTCACCACCTCCCCCCTGGCGATCGGTAAGCTGCACCTCGTGGAAAATCAGTCCTTCATTTTTATCAAACTCAACGGGTCCGTTCAGCTGGTAATTCGTGTTTAAAAACTTGGTATTGACAAATACATCGTAAACATCAAATTCTGAGTGAAAATCATAGGATTCCGCATTACCTGCGATCCAACCTTTTCCGGTAGCTCGGCCTTCGACATCATCCAGTATATTCGGTACAATCTCACGAATGATCCACATATCGATTTCACGGAAATCGACATTGAATTTAAAGAGATGATCTCTCGTGTCGCCCAGATCCGGCGGCTGCAGGTAACCTTCAACCTTAATATCCTGTCCGATACCCTCATTCTGCTTTAAATAGTCGGCATACCTGGAGGTATCCGTCTGAATATTTATCTGCGTATTAAACAGTTTATCCTTCGGACTGTATTTACTTTCGAAAGCCACATCACCCACGAGGCGGTCGTTCAACATAAACTCTTTTACCTGGATCTTACCTTCAATCGCCGGTTGAGACGTTAGAGAACTGGTATAAAAATCACCATTCAGTGTACCGTTGAATTGAAGTCGTCCACCCAAAAGCTCAGAGACTCTCCGTAACTTAATGTTTTGCAAGTGGTAATAAACTGCATCATTGAGCTCGCTGCTTAAAATACCCTCTATATGTACCTGCTCCTGCTGACTCTGAAATCGAAATTGATCAAAATGAAGTTTCCCGGATCGTGTATAAGTGACCCGGGGATTGTTCTCCGCTTTAGTCCACGCATACTGTTGGTTCCCGACGATAAAGTGGTCGATCTGGGCCACCACTGCCGTATCAGCGATATTCATGCTGGTTGTTAGTTCAAATACTACATCCCCTTCGGGTTGGTTGACCCGATGTTCATATCGAATGGAATCATTCAGCAATTGAAGGTCCGCCTGGTAATCCCGCAGATTTGTTTTGTTGTAGGTCAGCTCTTCGAACGCAGCCTCCATATTTAAACTGCCTAGATCATCGCGGGATCTATCATAATTAAAATTACCGGTAAATTGTACAGAAGGCTGGTTCAGCTGCAATGCTCCTATCTGCAGTTGCCTATCTCTAAAGTCACCCCTGATCAACATTTTTTGAGCTTCTGCCTTGATTTGCGCGTTGATACGGGTGCCTCCCTTCAGGCTCGGCACGTTTTCGAAATAATGGTTGATCAGCTCAACCTGCTTCAACGCTATATCCGCCGTCAAGTCAATAGCTTGCAAGGATGCAGGGGAAACACTGCGATCCGGGACCCTATTAGTCGAGTCCAGCATCATGTTATAGCGCAATTTTTGATACAAATAGGGCTTCCAGTGTTTATACATTGCCAGGATGGGGCCGGGGGCGATATCCCCCGACAATTCAAAATCCATCAACGAACTGGTCAGCCGCAAGAGCCTGTTTTCAGAGTTCGGTTCATCCAGATCGGCATAAAACGTATGGGCCTCCACGGTGTCCCCGTTTATAATCGATGGCGCCACATCCAGGCTCACGTGACCGTACAGCGTCGAAAGTGATTGTCCCGTCAGATCAATATTATAATTTAACTTCAGATTGGTGGAGGGCCACAGGGTATCAGCTGTAAAATGACGAAGGTTGAGGTTCCGTGCCGAACCGCTGAATTGAATTTTACGAGGTGTGCGGCTCAGATCGATCCATCCTTTCCCTTCGAAAAACTCATCTTCCGGATTATTAAGCGTAAACGAGGGTTCAATAAATCCCTCCAGGTAGTCAACCTGAAACCGAAGGTCCCGGAGCGGAATTTGTCGAATTCTACTGTCGGTTATCCGTCCTTCCAGGTTGCTTACGGCTTTATTCCACTGGATTCCAAGTCCGGCCCCGGATATCTCGGCATTCAAATTGGAACGCGGAAGTCTGCCAGCCACTCCCCATCCTTCCAGATTAAGAGAATCAACCTTTACATTTCCCTTATAATCGTATGGAACATTCAGGGAGGTTTTGAGCGAACCGGTTATTTTTCCGTAGTTGGATGCCAACCGAAACTGGGTCTGTACTGTATCCGAACTGCCCGCTATCGATCCATTGCCTTTGATATGACGCCATTCGCCCTTTGCCCATGGATCATCAGCGCGTGCAAAGCTTTGAATGTCCCTCCGATAGATCGAAAGGGTGTCCAGCGACAGCTGATAAACGTATTCGGGATCAAACAGGTTTCGAATGGTTCCACGTGCGGCAACAGTGGAGCCATTTTTAAACAATACCAACTCACGGAGTTCCAGGGTATCCTGATCTCCCCGGATACTTCCCTTCAAACCGATATTCTCTTCCACCACCGGTAATTTACTCGAAGATCTTATCGTCCCCCACTCCTTTAAATTCAGCAGGGCGGAATCGACATTCATATTATAGCGGGCATTGCGAAACTGGGACAGGTATTTCCCTTTCCAGAGATCGAAGCCCTCGACTTTACCGGTTAGCTGTAGCAGTGATCGACGGGTTTTAACTTCAAAACCATTAAATTCCAGCAACGAATCTTCGCTGAAAATTTGTCCAGAGGAACTAATGCTTTGAAGTGACAGAGAAGGCAGGTGGGCACTGAAATGCTCAATATCCAGAAAACGTTTTCGGTCATCAATTTCGACATAAAGTGATAAATCGATCGACTCGGCAACCAGGGGTTCGGGTAAATTCCACCCCTTCAATTTGTTGTTTTTCAATCGATCGACTCGCACTTGTCCGTTTCGAACATTGAGATAAGGCGCCATAACCTTGATATGCGAAAACACATTTTGTCCCGGCTGTTCAAAAGCCGCACTTCGCTCTTCAAAAGCGCTCTCTATTGTAAAACCGGCCGAATCGTTCGCAACCAGCCGAACCTCCGGGGACTTAATATTCAGTTGATCTATTATCAGGCTGCGTCTAAATAGCCCCGACCAATCGAGCTTTGCCGATAACGTGTCCACTTTAATGGGATAAGATTGCAGCGTATCAGGTGAGGAGCTAGCCGAAATGGTGACTCCGCTGAATTGAAAATGGAACGGGAGCAATCCTTCCAGCTTATCGATCTGAAGCTCTCCCCGGAACTTGCGATTAAATTCGTCCTCGATTTGATCGGCAATATACTCCTGGGTTTGACTCAGTTGAAGCAGTCCAAAGGTACCCCCCGCAACCACCAAAATTATTCCCAGCAGTACCATGACGGTACGCCAGAAATATATCCATGTTTTATAGACCCAGTGTATCATGCAAAAAATTTCGCCTGCAATTTCTGATTATATCAAATGCAGCCTCTGTCATTAAAATTGATCCAAAGCATACTGCCACGCTTGCTTCAGCAAGTCATGATCTTCACATACCGTAACGTAAGGGTGGCCCCAATCTTGCAATAAAACAAGCCGAATTGACTTTTTCCGGACTTTTTTGTCGTAATACATCCGATCAATCAATGCTTCAGTCTTTTCTTCAAGTCCCGATACATCCAGGCTGTACAGATTGTTGAACTGCCGTAATGCCTCCCCATCCAGGCTGGCTCCCAGCTCGTTGGAAGCGTAGAGTGCGGCGTGCATACCGACAAATACGGCCTCACCGTGCGAAAAACGTCCGTACTCGGTAAGGCTCTCCAGTGCGTGGGCAAACGTGTGACCAAAATTAAGATGTGCCCGTATCCCGGCTTCTTTTTCGTCCTTTTCCACTATTCGGGCTTTTACCGACATGCTTTTATTGATCGTATCCCACCAGTCCAAAGGTTTTCGGAAAGAATGATCTCCGGTGAGATATACACATTCAGCAATGATGTCGCGGTCGGCTATCGCCCCGTATTTCAGTATTTCGCTCAAACCGTTGACCCATTCCCCGGGTTGCAGGGTTTCCAGAAACGATAAGTCCGCATACACCGCCTGCGGCTGATAAAAACTGCCGATCAAATTTTTGCCGGTCCGATGATTGATCCCCGTTTTACCCCCGATTGAACTATCGACCATCGCCAGCAGGGTCGTAGGGAGATGGATCAGGGGGATGCCTCTCAAAATCGTAGCCGCTGCGAAACCGGCGAGGTCGCCGGTGACTCCACCGCCGATAGCCACCAGGGGAGTTGTACGCCGAACCCGTTCCTCCAACATGCGATCACAGATCTGCCGCCATTGCTTGTAACTTTTGCTTTCCTCACCGGCCGGCACGACATACCATGCAACTTGTTCATACGAGTTCAATAACTGTTGCTGGATCCGATTGCCATGAAGTTGGTAAACATTGTGATCGATGACTACCGCCAATCGATCCGCATCAAAATGTTCGGCAAGTTTTCCGGCAATTTCGCCAAGGATATCATCGCCCGTATAGATGGCATAATTCACCTGACTGCGAAGTGATAAATCAGCGGTCTGATACATGTTCTTCAATTTTTTGGATTAGTTGCTCAGCGGCTTGATTGCTCGTTTCAAACTGATCGGTTTTGACCGTTAAATGGGCCTGCTGATACCATTGTTGTCGGTAACGATACCGTTCGCCCAACTCTTCCTCCAACTCCTTAATCGACTTCAAGCGACCATGCTCATCCAACAGGAGGGGGCGCTCACGATCATCATAAATACGTTGAATCAAATTGGTCAGCGAAGCCGAAAGATAAATCAGCAACCCCCTTTGCTTAATCAAATCCACCACTTCCTGGTCGTGTAAAGCTCCGCCGCCCAGGGCAATAACCCCATGCATTTGTTCACAGGCCCGTCGAACCATTCGGCGCTCCAGGGAACGGAATCGCTCTTCACCTTCCTGTTCAAATATCTCCGTAATCGTTTTTCCGGCCTCTTCAACAATATGGGTATCCAGATCGATAAACGGGGTATCGGCATACTCGGCCAACTGCATACCGATGGTAGATTTTCCGGATCCCATGAAACCACATAAAAAAATACGTCCGGGCCATTTATTTTTTGCATCTGACATGCGAATACTATCCTATATTTTGCGTTTCGTCCGGTTTATGAGGAGGAACCATGACCACCTCTTCAAACTTGACCGTAACCTGTCCGGCCGGTGCCCCCTTCGATTTACCGATATATTTTCGTTTGGTGTACATGACCGGCGCAGTTTCCGCCCCGCGATTTTTGGAGTAAAAAGCCGCAAAACTGGCCGCCTGCAATATAACCTCCTGCGGCGGATAATCCTTACGATTTCCCATTCGTATTACGGCATGAGAACCGGGAACTCCCCGGGCGTGCAGCCAGACATCTTCTTTATGGGCACGAGTCAGCAGTTCATCATTACTTTTAGCGCTTTTACCGATCCACACCTCATATTTACCGACCTTGAACTTGCGAAATGGACTCCGGTACTGTTCATCCGGATCGTCTCCCACCCCAAGCTTTTCGAGATGGTCGCCATTCTTTTTCATCCATTTATCAAAGTTCGGCAGATGTTTAACTTGTTTCAGCTCCTCCAGCAATGAGCGACACAGCTCCAACTTTTTATCTACGTTCTTGAGCCGTTGCCGGGCCGCTTTATACGACTTGCGGGCATCCTTTGCCTTCTCATAGTAGCGCTGGGCATTATCGGCGAGCGATTTATTTTCCTTCAAGGGGATGGTAATCGACTCGTCTTCCCGATAGGGATCCGGGAGTTCAATTTCCCGGGTGCCCCCACTGACACTTTCATGGGCATGAGCCATCAATACATGGGCCATTTTTTCATATTCGTCAGCTTGCTCCAGGCGCTTATCGGCCTGCTGTAGTTGCTCGCGGTGGTCCGAGAGCTTACGTTCGATTCGATCGAGCTCCTCAAGCATCCCTTCTTTTTTCTGACTGAGTCGGCGTTTGTGCACCGTATTTTTATAGGCATACAAAATGGCCTCATTCACCGAATCAAACGCCTTTTCGGTAGGTATTGGCAACACGTCTTCCGACCAGAGGCATACCTCGCCCGTCTCCAATACTCGCGGACGAGTATTTTCGAGGAGTTGATCGGTAATATAGCCGACAAACTCCTTCACTTCTTCCGGCGACATCTTTGCCACCTCGTGTTCACGCAGCAAGGCCGGCACCAGGTTGCGGGGCAACAGCGGATTCAACCGCAGGACCTGGTTTTTCGGTTTGGCTTCAGGATTCGGCCATTCCTCCATTTCAGGCTGAAAAGGCTCCGGGGGGTCATCCCCCTGGTGGTCCGTCGGATTTTTAAAGGCATCTTTGATTTTTCCACTGTTTTTATCCACCAGGAACACATTGGGACGAGAACTAAATAGTTTGAACAACAGCCAGTCGCCCGACTCAAAATAAAGGTACACCAGCCGATCCATATCGGCCAACCGGACTTCATCAATCGTTTCGCCCTTTACCGATTCAAAAAAATCGACCACGTTACGTTTTTTGGGCGGGCGATAGGAATCCAGGAACAGGGCTGTTTCATCCGCTCTGGCACTGAATACCAGCCGGTTACCGTAGTCCTGATCGCTTAAAAAAATTTCCAAAACATCCTTATGCGGAGTAATGGCCCGCTCCAGGTTATAACCGATAATAGTTTCTTTTAATTCGCAAGTTAAATATATTAGATCGTAGTAATTGTTCATGCTATTTACGTTGCCTGTACAAGATCAATGACTAAAACTAATTAACAGGAACATGGAATACCCGCTTTTCAATTCGATCGTTCACTGCATCGAAAAAGAGCTAGAAAACCGAGATATAGATGTCACATCGTTCCGGACGTGGGATGAAACCAAAATTAACGCCTCCGGACTGGAAATCGTAATCCAATTGGAAAATACTTCCCGGTATATAGATTCGCTAATGATCAACTTTGACTGGGATCGATTTCGTGAGTACTCGCTAGCTCGCAAATTGAATGGCATGGACCAACATCCGCTGTTGAACCTGGAGAGTGACAAGAAAATAAGCAGTATCCCTCCCATTCTCGACGTTGAAGTAGGATGGGTTTTTGATCCGCAGAAAACCCAGGAGAAAGCACCCAAAAAAGTAGGTAATCATCGTATAGAATCGGCCGGAAAGTGGATGGATCAAATCAACAAGGAAATTAATGAACTTTTACTGGCCGACGATATCATCACACGGTGGCATCTTGAAGTAGAAGGCGATGAGCACGGTAAGTATTTGTCCGCCATCCACCTACTCTCCTATTTTCAATTCTCCCTTTCGGAAGGATCGACCCTGGAGGATATTCATTCGTACATCAATCGGAAAATCCAGCTCCTGTTGTACAAGACCAACAAGGTGATTAAAATCGCCGATGAGACGATCGACAAGCTTGCAGCCTAGCAGTAATGTCGGGGGAGATTGAAGAACCGGGCGGTGGTTGCTCGTTCGAAAGTTTTTCTTATGCTGACATCGATTAGATGTCCATAGATATATTCCCAAGCTGGGATTTAGTATCTAGTTCTTCTCGTGATTCCGAAAAACTTAATACTTCGAAATCGCCGCCCGGTTCTTCAATCTCCCCCGTTCGTTAATTATCAAGGGGCTCAGGAGTTGTTGTTCCGGCGATTAGTATATTCATTCATTGCATGATGCTTTAAACAAAAAAGCCTTTTCGCCGTTAAAGTAAGCGAAAAGGCTTGATAATCTTCATCAATAATTCAGTTCCACTCCGATAGAAACGCTCTATTTCTTCTTGTGGCGATTCTTGCGCAAACGCTTCTTCCGCTTGTGCTGGGATATCTTTTTTCTTTTTCGTTTTTTTCCGCTGGGCATGGTTGCACCTTTCGCTTAAAGTGTTCAATAATGTTTTAAAGTGGCAAGGAGTCAGGCAGACTTCCCGTCCCTTCCCTATTCAGATTCATAAAGTAACGCTCGAAGAATAGAGTTTAATGTATCAATATACGAAAAACTCACCCTATTTCCTCGTGGGAGACTTTTATAGCAGTTAAAAATTTTTCACCAATACCTCTCCCCCTGTTAAGCTGGTTTTTAACCTGTGACCTTGAATTCGGACACCACGGTTGGGAGAAGAAAGATTTTTGTTTATTCAGCGAAGTAAACCGGCCTAATTTCCTTTTTTCTCCTGGATCGCATCATTCACTTCATGCATAAAATCCTTGGAAATTTTCAGCTTCGGGACGAATCGTTCCGGCACCGTTACTTCTTCATTGGTACGCGGATTACGAGCCACCCTTTCCGCTCGCTTGACCACTTTAAAGCTGCCGAAACCCCGCAACTCTATCTTTTCGCCTCGTTTCATGGCCTCCCTCACCGTTTCCATAAATCCATTGACCACCGCTTCCGTTTCCACTTTTGTCAGTCCGGTGGAAGAAGCAATCGTATCAACGATATCAGCCTTTGTCATAATTGTGCTCGCTGTTTGTTTTAACTATATTATTTGCGAAACATGAGTTAACGCCCTTCTCACATAACAATTTATATAATGTTTTGATATCTTCCATACAGCATTTTCAGCTGTTTAATCTTGTTATGTGACTATCTGCAAGGGGATCGATAACGCACCGATTGAGGAGCGTTATTAGCAATATTGATCCAAAACTGTTTTTTTGGGCAACGTATATCCGACAATAAATAGAATTTTAATTAAAATTTATTTCCACACGGCATGGAACAGTTTGAACATATTGTAAATGTTGTCAATTCCTATGTCTGGTCCAAACCGGACATACTTCCGTTAATGGTTGTCGTACTATTAAGTTACGGAATTTTTATCACACTTCGACTTGGTTTTGTTCAACTGCGCCGATTCGCCCACGGGGTCAAAGTTGTGACCGGTTACTATGACAATCCGGACGATACCGGCGACATTAATCACTTCCAGGCGTTAAGCACGGCGCTGTCGGCCACTGTGGGGATCGGGAATATCGCCGGTGTGGCTATTGCTATTCATTACGGCGGACCCGGAGCGCTTTTCTGGATGTGGGTCACCGCCTTTTTTGGGATGGCTATTAAATTTTCCGAATGCACCCTTTCTCTCAAATATCGCAAGAAGAATCCAAACGGCACCGTATCCGGCGGACCGATGTACTATATTGAGCGGGGATTGGGCAAAAACTGGAAATGGCTGGCCATCGCTTTTGCCGTATTTGCCGTGACCTGTTCCATGTTTACCGGTAACGCGATTCAGGCCAACACCGTCGCTGATACCATGCAGAGCGCATTCAATTTTCCCAAAATGCTGACCGGTGTTGTAGTTGCCGGCATCATATTTGTTGTAATTATCGGCGGCATTAAGCGAATCGGCCGCGTAACGGCCCGGCTGACTCCTTTCATGGCTGTCATTTATGTATTGGCCGGATTATTCATTCTGCTTATAAACTATGATCAAATTATCCCTGCTTTCGGAACGATCTTCACTTACGCTTTCAGTCCTAAAGCCGGTGCACTTGGAGTCGGGTCCGGCGCTTTCATGCTGACCCTGGTTTGGGGTATTAAACGGGGACTCTTTTCCAATGAAGCCGGACAGGGATCGGCTGCTATTGCTCACGCTGCTGCCAAAACTGAAGAACCGGCGCGGGAAGGCGTGGTAGCTTCGCTGGGTCCCTTTATTGACACCCTGGTCGTCTGCACCATCACGGCGCTGGTTATTATCACCACGGGTGTGTGGGAACAAAAACATCCCGAGCAACTCAAGCTGAATTCGGTCGGCATCAATTACACCTTTGACGAAACGAGCCAGCATAAAGATATGCTTATCGTCAAGAACGGAGTCATTCAGAATGGTGAAATCATCCGCAACGATTTTCCGGTCGACACGCTTTATACCAACGAGCAGCAAACAAGCACCTTCACCGGAGAAATCAATGTCGGTGGGGATCAGATCAATGCCTACAATCAGAAAGAGGAAGAAGTCAATATTATTTACGGCAATATTGTCGAAAACGGGGCACCCCTGACAGCCCAGGGGTTTGAAGCCGGCCTGGCGCCTCTGATGCCGGGTGGCGAACATATCGTAACCTTTGCGGTACTGCTCTTTGCCATATCCACGACCATCAGCTGGAGTTATTACGGCGACCGGTCTATACAATATTTGCTGGGGGACAGATCCATCATTTACTACAAATATGTCTACGTCCTGCTTAACTTTATCGGGGCTACCCTGCCGCTGGCCACCGTTTGGACTATCGGCGATATTGCCCTGGGACTGATGACATTCCCCAATATTATCGCCCTGTTTGCCCTTTCAGGAACTGTTTATGCCACGGCTAAAGATTACTTTGCGAAAATAGATCGTATCGAGGCGGAGATGGAAGAATGACGAGAGGTGAAAGCCGAAAGGTGAAGGGTGAAAGACTCTTGCTGGCTGCTTTATCGGGCGGAATATGATTTCTCCCCTGCAGGCAGCGTTTACGGTTTTTCGTCCTTCGTCTTTTCGGCTTCATCATTCGCTTTTGACCGTTCGAATGGTTTCCCGATTATATAGGAAGGATCGTTAAAGTTGCTGGATGTGAGTTATTTTATCATGAATCTAAGACCCCAAATATTGATCACGTTTTTGGCAATCGGGAGCCTTTTTACGGGTTGTTCCGAACTTTCCGAGGAACAGTCTGCCCGTGTGGAAGAGGCTTTGCGTGATACGCTGGTCTCCACGACCGAAAGCTGGGATATGACGATGAATATCCTGGAGGACGGTCAGCGCAAATTGCAACTAAAAGGCCGACATGCTACCTCCATTTCCCGTTCTGACACGCAATTGACGCGCATCCAGGGACCTGTCCATATCAAGGTGTATGATTCCACCGGTTCCGTGACAACGCTCGTACGCAGCGACCGGGCCATCTATTTCAGTCAACACTCCATCTTTGAATTTTTCGGGAATGTCCGCGTTGAAGCTCAACAAGATCGCGGACTGCGATCCGAATATCTCAAGTGGGACCAAAATAATGACAGGGTCACCACCCCCCGCTTTATAACCATTACCACTCCCAGAGACAGCATCGCCGGACATGGGTTTAGCGGGACGCCGGACCTTACCGATTACAGCATCCGGGAAGTGTCGGGGCACGTTACTTTTGAACAGGAAAAAGACACGACCCGATGATCCGACGATCTTACCTTTTCCTGCTGATATTCGCGCTAATTGCGGCCTGTCTACTAATAGACCCGCTACCCGCGAGGAGCCAGCAGCAGGTTACCATTAAACAGGCCGACAAAGCCACTATTATCAAACAGAATAAGCAATCCGTTCGCAAGCTGATAGGCAACGTCCACCTGGTTTCGGGAGAGGTGGAAATGTACAGCGACAGCACCCTTCAGTACCTGGATGAAGGTATCCTGAAATCCTACGGAAATATTCAGATCAATACCCCCAATGAACGTATCTGGTCTGATTCGCTCTACTACGACATGCAATCGGAATTGAGCCGGTTTCGAAACCGGGTTTTGGTATTAACCGATCAAACAAAACTATTCGGAGATAAAATCAACTACAATTTTCTTACCAAGGTCGCCTATTTTCTCAGCCCGGTCAGGATGAAGGATGAGCAGGGGATATTGACGGCACAACAGGGATATTACATAGAGAATCGCGACAGTGCGGTCTTCCGCTACCAGGTGCAGATGAAAGACACCCTCCAGTACGTCGAAGGCGACAGCCTGCACATGAACCGGACGTCGGAGGTCTATGAAATGTACGGAAGGGTCTTCGCCGACGACCGGGAAAACCAGTTGAAATTGAGCGGAAATTACCTGGAAGCCGACTCCCTGCAGCGTAAAGTCAGCGGCGACGCGTATCTGCAGCGGTTTGTAGAGAAAGAGGGTCAGATGGATACGACTCATATTCGTGCAAGGGATATTATTTATACCAAGACCGACACGACCGACCTGCTCGATGCCTACGGAAACGTGCGTATCTGGTCCAGGCAATTTTCGGCCGTGGCCGATTCCGCCCGCTATTTTAAATCGTCGGAAAAATTTGAACTATGGTCCAATCCCCGCGCCTGGCATCAATCGATCCAGCTCACCGGTCCCTATATAGAAATTCAAATGGACAGTCAACAGGTTGATCAGCTCATCTCCTATCCCTCGCCATTCGCCGTAAAACACGATACTTCGCTGGATCGATATCATCAGATCAAGGGGGATACGCTCACCGCTCATTTCCAAAACGGGGACCTGTCCCAAATTCATGTGCGTCCCAATTCTCAACTTTTGTATTATACCAAGGATGAAAAAGAGCAATCCGACGGAGCCATTCGAATGACGGCTCAATCCACGCGTATTTTATTTGAGAACGACACGCTGAAAAAAGTTCGATCCCAAAAATCTATCGACGGCACCTATCTTCCCGAGTCTCAGAATCCCGGGGAGAAAAGACTGGACGGGTACACCTGGGAACCCGAATTACGCCCCGTACGCCCGGACACCACTTTGGAACCCAAGTGGGATCCCATTCCCGAAAAGCCCCCCTTTGCCTTGCCTGAACGATATTTGCAGTACTCAAAGACTGTCGACGACAGTCTTTGAGTACTGCAAGCTCCACGCTCCATGCTCGATGCTCCAGGCTCCATTAGGATGCATGGAAATTAAAAGGTAAACCAATGGGTGAACCGTATCCTCCTATCGAAATTCTTTGAGAAATTAAAAAGAGGAAGCTTTCCCGGTTGGGTTCTATACCCCACCGATTTTAGCTTCCTCCTTTTTATTAAACCGCCTGCTTTATTTGATTACGAGTTTTCCGAATTTATCAGGATGCTTCCTGGAGTTCTTGGGAATGCTCCTGGACGATTTTTTCCTGTATCTGGGGCGGAACCTGTGCGTAGTGTGAGAATTTTTGCTGGAACGTGGCGCTGCCCTGGGTCATTGACTTTAACTGGGTGGAATAGTTATCCAGTTCATCCAGGGGCACATGTGCATGAATATGCTGCAGGGAACCCTCCGCATCCATGCCTTGAATTTGCCCGCGCCTGGTTGAGAGATCGCTCATCACGTCTCCCATAAATTCAGACGGCACATTGATCTCCACCTCATATATGGGCTCCATAAGCTGCGGCTTGGCGTTCATAAAACCATCTTTGAATGACATCAGG
>CAJXOW010000033.1 GCA_913057825.1 uncultured Balneolaceae bacterium
AATGATAAAATCGTCCAAACGCTCGCCGATCGTTGAAATTTAAGTTTTTAATCAATTTAGAATGTCAGATAAAAGACGTGCCTCTATAACCTCTGTTGGAGGTTTCTTGCCGGAAAAAATATTGGACAACCATGCCCTCGAGCAGATGGTTGAGACCGATGATGAATGGATTCGTACAAGGACCGGTATCGTGGAACGCCGTATATTGGATGACGAAGATAAGGCGACTTCCTACATGGCCGCTGAATCCGCGAAAGATGCTCTTCAACGTCGAGGGCTCGATGCATCAGAAATAGACCTTATCATCGTGGCCACCGTGACGCCCGATTATCTGTTTCCGGCCACAGCGTGTTTGGTGCAAAAACAAATAGGGGCGGAAAATGCTTATGGATTCGATCTTTCTGCCGCCTGTTCGGGATTTTTATATGCTCTTTCAACCGGAGCTAATATGATCGAAAGCGGCAATGCGGAAAATGTATTGGTGATTGGTGCTGACAAAATGAGTTCTATTGTTGATTACACCGATCGAACGACCTGTATATTATTTGGTGATGCCGCAGCTTCAGTTCTGTTGGAACCTTCAGAAAACGGGACGGGCGTCATTGACTATATACACCGGGTGGAAGGGGATGATGAAGGCGCCTTGTACCAACCGGCCGGCGGTAGTCGAATTCCGGCTTCCCAAAAAACCGTGGAAGAACAGTTGCATTATATCAGGCAGGACGGGCGAGCGGTCTTCAAGAAAGCTACAGAAGGGATGGCAGATGTTTCGCTCGAAATTATGGAAAAGAATGATTTGGATGCAGATGATGTTGAATGGCTGGTTCCCCACCAGGCTAATCTTCGCATTATAAATGCCACGGCCGACCGAATGGGCCTGGATGCCGATAAGGTTATGGTGAATATTGATCGTTATGGAAATACTACGGCAGCCACCATCCCTTTATGTTTGTATGAGTGGCAAGATGAATTGCGGGAGGGAGACCGACTTATTCTTTCTGCTTTCGGCGGTGGATTTACATGGGGATCCCTCTACTTACAGTGGTCATAAATTGAACGTTCTGGAATTAACAATCTAATAGATTTATAAAATGAAAAAGGCATATCTGTTTCCGGGACAAGGATCTCAATTCGTTGGAATGGGCAAGCTCCATTATGAACGAAACGGGGGCTTTAAAAAGAAAATTGATGAAGCAAGTGAAATCCTGGACTTCGATTTAAAACAAGTACTTTTCGAAGGACCGGAAGCAACCCTGAAGCAGACTGAATTTACCCAACCAGCAATATTTGCCCATTCTTATGCGCTGTTTGAAACACTGGATGCATCTCCGGATATGGTAGCCGGACACAGCCTTGGCGAATTTACTGCGTTGGCCGCATCTGGTGCCCTCAGCTTTGAGGACGCCCTGTTAACGGTCCGGGAGCGTGGAAAATTGATGCAGAAAGCGGGAGAGGATAACCCCGGTGCCATGGCGGCACTCATTGGAATGGGAGATGAGCAAGTGGAGGAAATTTGCAAAAACGCCACTGAAAAAACCCAAAAAGAAGTAATCCCCGCAAACTACAACTGTCCTGGTCAACTGGTTATATCCGGTTATGAGGAGGCGGTGGATCATGCTGCCGATCAAGCCAGGGAAGAAGGGTGCAAACTGGTTAAGAAATTACCGGTCAGCGGCGCATTCCACTCTTCACTTATGCAATCGGCTTACGATGGGTTGAAAGATCGCATTTCGAAGATTAAAATCGATAAACCCGCTTCGCCGGTATATAGCAATTATACCGGTCGACCTACCAGTGATCCGGATGAGATAAGAGAAAATATTCTAAACCAGTTGTTGAACCCGGTACAATGGACTCAGACGATGATTAACATGAATGAGGATGGAGCAACCGAATTTATTGAGGTAGGTCCGGGAAAAGTACTTCAAGGATTGGTTAAACGGACGCTGAATGAGGTTAAAATAAGCGGACACCAATAACTGAGGTGAAGCATACCATATATCAAATTTGAAATAACAGAATCATAATATAACATGGAAATATCGTTAGAAGGAAAAAACGCGTTGGTCACCGGGGGATCCCGGGGGATTGGTAAATCTATTGCGCTGACTCTGGCCGAGTGTGGAGCCAATGTAGCCATCACTTATGCCCGTTCTGCCGATGCTGCCGAAGAAGTAAAGCGACAGATAGAAGAACGGGGAGTTCAGGGAATGAGTTTACAGGCTGACGCGAAAAGTACAGATAAAGCGGCCGAAGTAGTTGAGACGGTGACCGATGAGTGGTCGGGGTTGCATATACTGGTTAATAATGCCGGCATTACCCGGGATAATCTATTACTCCGCATGAGTAAAGAGCAATGGAGCGAAGTTATCGAAACGAACCTGGGCAGCGTTTTTAATTACAGCAAAGCCGCGGCGCGATCCATGATGCGTAACGGGGGATCCATCATCCATATCAGTTCGGTAGTGGGTCTGACCGGTAACGCCGGGCAAGCCAATTACGCTGCTTCCAAAGCAGGAATCGTTGGCTTTAGTAAATCCCTGGCCCGGGAATTGGCCTCTCGAAACGTCCGTTCAAACGTAGTAGCCCCCGGGTATGTCGAAACTGAAATGACGGAAGAGGTGGGGGAGAAAGTGCTGGATCAAATTAAAGAGCAAACACCTCTTCAAAGGCCGGCAAAACCGGAAGAAGTTGCACGTTGTGTTGCTTTCCTGGCTTCAGACTTGAGTTCCTATATTACCGGTGACGTAATGAAAGTTGATGGTGGTATGGGAATGTAAATGCCTAAAATAAATTCTTATTTGTGTCATTGATTAAGTTGCGCTTGCTGAATTCTATTTTTATTATTACTTAGCCATTTTAGGAGTACCGTAAATCGAAAAATCTATAAGAAAATTAAATTAAACACGGATACACTATGTCACAGGATGTTGAGTCTAAAGTAAAAGAAATCATCATCGATAAACTTGGAGTCGATGAAAGCGAAGTAACCAATGACGCAAACTTTACGAATGACTTGGGTGCGGACTCATTGGATACGGTAGAACTCATCATGGAATTTGAAAAAGAATTTGATATCAGTATTCCCGATGAGGATGCCGAGGAAATTGCCACGGTAGGAAATGCAGTTGATTATTTGAAAGATAAAGTATCTTAAGTACAGACAGGCTATAATCTTATGCCAGACCGACGAGTAGTTATTACGGGTATTGGGGCGTTTACGCCAATTGGGAAGAGTGCACCGGATTTTTGGAACGGACTTGTGTCCGGGAAATCCGGGGCGCAACCCATTGAACATTTTGACGTTACCGACTTCCCTACAAAATTTGCAGCGCAAATACAGGATTACAATCCCGAAGATCACTTTGATCGCAAAGAGGCCCGGCGGATGGATCAATTTTGCCAATACGCCATGATTTCGGCTGAAGAAGCGCTCGAAGACAGTCAGCTTGACCTTGAGGAAATTAATAAGGATAGGGTTGGCGTGATGGTTGGATCGGGAATTGGTGGAATGGAAACATTCTTCGAACAATCCATGAATTTCAACGAACATGGACCGCGGGGTGTTTCTCCCTTCTTTATTCCCATGCTGATACCGGATATTGCAGCTGGCCAAATATCGATTAAGTATGGGTTTAAGGGACCAAATTTCTGCACGGTCTCTGCATGCGCTACCGGATCTCACAATATTGGTCTGGCATATGACTCCATTCAAAAGGGCGATTGTGACTGGGCCGTCTGCGGTGGTACCGAAGCCCCCATATTTGAAATGGGAGTAGCCGGCTTTAACTCGATGCGGGCTATGTCTACCCGTAACGATGATCCCGGGAAAGCCTCACGACCTTTTGATGTAGATCGTGATGGATTTGTATTGGGCGAAGGATCGGCTATGCTGATTCTGGAAGATCTTGAAAAAGCCCGCGAACGGGATGCACGCATTTACGGTGAAATTGTCGGTTACGGGTTTTCAGCCGATGCTCATCACATGACAGCTCCCGATCCGGACGGTGAAGGCGTAATTCTTGCCATGAATCGTGCGCTGGAGTCTTCAGGTATAGAACCCGAAGATGTAGATCATATAAATATGCACGGAACCTCCACGCCCTTGGGAGACGAAGCCGAAACCAATTCGATTAAGAAAGTATTCAAGGATTATTCCTACGAAATTAATTTCAACTCGACCAAGTCGATGACCGGCCATATGTTGGGAGCAGCCGGTGCGGCCGAGTCTGTGGCCACCCTGTTGGCAATTTATCATGGGATGATACCTCCGACGATCAACATCGAAAATCAGGACCCGGAGTGTGACCTCGACTACACTGCCAATGAATCGGTTGCCCGTGATATCGAGTATGCCATGAATAATGCCTTTGGATTCGGTGGACATAATACAACCCTGGTATTCAAGAAATTTTCATAACATGAGCGTCGATGTTTGACGGGATCAAAGCACTTTTCGGAAAAAAAACGCCCCCTGCGGATCCCGATCGAATTGAGCGGAAGTCGGATGAAAAAATTGCCTATCTCGAACAGTGCTTGGGTGTTCACATAGAAAAAGATCATACCTTTTTAAAAGCACTGAGACACCGTTCAATTGTTGATGAGGGGGAGGATATCTCGGATAACGAATCCTACGAACGGCTGGAATTTCTCGGGGATGCCGTACTCGATTTGATTGTCAGCGAAATTATATACGATCGATATCCCGAAGAAAATGAAGGGTTCATGACTAAATTGCGGGCACAGATTGTGAAAGGAGATGCGCTGGCCGAATATGCCCGGGAATTAAATTTAGGTTCGGTACTTGAAATCGGTGATCGAGCTCGCGGACAGGGGATCGAATACTCGAAAAGTATACTGGCGGACGTTTTCGAAGCTGTGGTAGGTGCTCTGTATCTAACGAAGGGCCATGATTCGACTTTTTCCTTTATTGAGCGGGTTATTAAAGAACAGATCGATTTTGAAGAGCTGACTAATTCGCTCGATAATTACAAGAGTATACTTTTGGAATATACCCAGGCAAGACAGTGGAGCATACCGGAGTACCAGGTTATAGATGAATACGGGCCCGGACACGATAAAACATTTGAGGTGCAAGTTTTCATTGGTCAAGATGCAATGGGGCAGGGCGTCGGTAAGACCAAAAAGCAAGCCGAGCAGCAGGCCGCTAAAGATGCGTTGGATCAGCTGGATTGGGAGTGACGCCAGTGCACTCAATCCGTAACTCTCCGGTAGATATCACGGGTTTGAGCCGGAGGGTTGAGGAGAATATTGAAAAGCTGTTCGACGCTTAACATTTCCAAAGCTTGCTTCTTTCATTATCTTTCAGCGCATGATATATGGCGGCAGACTTGCCAGGTAATTTGAAAGTTGATCCCGAGTGGTTTTAATCTAAAGGGGTAAATATGATAGTTCACTTAATAAAACCGGAGTTTGACGAGCTCATCGAACAGAAAGACTGGGCTGCGTTAAAGGACGTTATCAATGACGTACCCGAAGTGGATGTGGCGGAATTACTGGAAGATATTGATGACGAAGTTGCTATCGTCGTATTCCGTCTGCTGAAAAAACAGAAAGCGGCCAATGTTTTTGCTCATCTGAGTTCAACAAAAGGTGCCAACTTGTTGGATCTGCTGACATCGCAGCAAATTGGTGATGTGATGTCCAACCTGGAGCCCGATGAACGGGTGTCGCTCATGGAAGAACTGCCCGGACATTTGACTGAACGGGTATTAAGCTCCATGAATCCGTCCGATCAACGGCAGGTTAAAAAACTTTTCGGTTATCCCGAGGAGTCGGTAGGTCGAATCATGACTCCGAGATATGTACGCGTCAAGAAACACTGGACTATACAACGGGCTATGGAGCATATTCGCATGTATGGCCACAGTGTGGAAACGGTAAATGTGATTTATATCGTCGATGAAAATCTTAAATTGATCGATGACTTGAGCCTCAATGAGTTGATCCTGGCCGATCCGGAAGAAAATATTGAATCGTTGATGGACGAGTCTTTTGTGGCTTTAAGCGCTTTTGATGACCAGGAAGAAGCAGTTAAAGCCCTGAGTAAATATGATCGTGTGGCCATGCCGGTGGTCGATTCAGACGGAATACTGGTGGGGATCGTAACGGTTGATGACATTATTGACGTTGCTGAAGAAGAGGTTACCGAGGATATGCAGTTGATGGCAGGTATGGAGTCGCTCGACCGTTACTATTCGGAGACCTCGATCTTCAGTATGGTCAAAAAACGCGTAGGGTGGCTGGTGGTTCTATTTTTTGGCCAGATGTTTACAGCTACGGCCCTCGGTGCCTATGAGAGTGTTATAGCCAGCGCAGTTTTCTTGTCCCTCTTCATTCCCATGATTATTTCTAGTGGAGGTAATTCCGGTTCGCAGGCGGCTACCTTGATTATCCGCGCACTGTCGACCGACGATCTTGACTTGAGTTCCTGGAAAAAAGTGTTTGTCAGGGAGTTTTTATCCGGTCTCATGTTGGGAGCATTTATTGGGCTACTCGGTTTTATCGTGATAATGGGTTGGGGATATGTCGGAGGCGAACCATTCAATGACGAACTTATAATGAGTGCCTTGGCCATTGGATTGAGTCTTTTGAGCGTTGTTTTGTTTGGAAACCTGGTAGGATCCATGCTTCCATTTATTTTATCCAAAATGGGATTGGATCCGGCCGTTACATCCGCTCCTTTTGTCTCAACTTTATCGGATGTTACCGGAATTTTAATATATTTTTCAATCGCCGTGGCGTTACTGCACGGTGTGGTATTGTAGTCGAATTCTTTTACATTGTTGGTACGGGCCAACATACCATTTACATCAAGTAATTTATACCATCATGCAACAGTATCTGGATCTGGTAGAACATGTTTTGGAAAACGGGGTCAAAAAATCCAATAGAACGGATGTTGATACTCTTTCTTCCTTCGCTTACAGCTATAAAGTGGATTTGTCTGAGGGTTTTCCGCTGCTGACGACTAAAAAAGTTTTTTTCCGCTCGGTTATCATTGAGCTGCTCTGGTATTTGCGGGGCGAAAACCATGTACGGTGGTTGCGGGATGAACAGGATGTTCATATATGGGATGAATGGGCTGACGAGGATGGTTATGTGGGACCGATTTACCCGGTTCTCTGGCGCCGGTTTCCTTACTTTGAATACGAGGAAGTGAATTTTGAAGGCAATGCTTCCAACTTGAAGAAGAAAAAATGGATAAAAAAAGAGTATGACCAGGTCCAGGCAGCTATTGACACATTGAAAACCAATCCGAACAGCCGGCGAATCGTGGTCAGTGCCTGGCATCCGGGCTTATTAGATCAAATGGCGCTGCCTCCCTGTCATATCATGTATATTTTCCACGTGTCCAATGGAAAGTTGAACTGTCACCTTACACAACGTTCCGGCGATATTGCATTGGGTATTCCTTTTAACCTTGCCTGCTATGCGGCGTTGACGATGGCTATTGCCGACCAAACCGGTTTTGATTACGGCACT
The DNA here is from genome assembly GCA_913057825.1 of uncultured Balneolaceae bacterium. Classification (GTDB taxonomy): domain Bacteria; phylum Bacteroidota; class Rhodothermia; order Balneolales; family Balneolaceae; genus CAJXOW01. Next base: position 7,507 of record CAJXOW010000033.1, read on the forward strand.
TTCGCTCATACCATCGTGGATGCTCATATATATGAAAACCATGTTGAGGGACTCAAAGAGCAACTTACCCGCGAACCGCGGGAACTGCCGACCCTTGAGATAGCGGACAAACCCCTGAATGAACTGGAATATGAAGATTTTCAATTGAAGAACTATAATCCGCATCCTCATATCAAGTTTGAGGTAGCCGTATGACCATCGCGCTAATCGCTGCCCACGACCCAAACCTCGTTATAGGGAAAGATGGTGAATTGCCGTGGTATTATCCGGAGGACCTGAAGCATTTCAAGCAAACGACCATGGGACATCCGATTGTGATGGGACGCATAACGTTCGAGGAGTTTGGAGAAAAACCGTTGCCCGGCCGCCGTAATATCGTTTTAAGTACCAGTCGAACCTTTGATCAGGTTCCTACTTATAAAACCCTGGATAAAGCATTAGAGTCGTTGGAGCAAGAAGGGGTTGACCAGGTATTTATCATCGGGGGCGGAAAGGTATACCGCCAGGCTATGGAAAAAGCCGATTTGTTGTATATGACTCACATCCACAAGGAGTATAGTGGGGATACTTATTTTCCCGAGTACCGTAATGAAATAGGTCAAACCTGGGTGGAAATAGAGCGAGACGATCATGAGGAATTTTCTTTCATTACTTATGAGCGCAGAGCCTGACACGAGGATTGGGAGCTCGAATCAAGCCGCTAGTCGTGCAAATCGATGCTTTTCAAGTGGACGCAGAACGGTTTGACCACCGGTTCGGTAAGCGCGATAACATTTTTGGTATCGGCTGCTTTGGAAAATTCAACGGCCCCGGCATCACTTTCCAATATCCAGATTCCCTCTTCTTCATACTGATAAGCCTCGCTGTAACTGCGGTCAAAGTGTAGATAATAGCTTGCGGCGTTGCGATCGTGCGGCAGGTTCCGGGCTTTTAGAGCCTGCATGGTTTTCCGGGTCATTTCGTCCTTGAAGCCGTCGGAGGGATCCGTTTTCAGGAAACTGGTACGACCCAGGGTTCGATTTAAAAAGCGCTCGCAGAGATCCGAAAGGATAGGATCTTCTTCATGCTTCCAGTACTTGATACTAAGAAAGACATCGTTGTCGTCGAGATGAACGTAATAATCAAGCATTTCGGACGAAATGCCTTGTCGGGCGGAAGGTTGCTCAGTTAGAAAGTACCGAAGGGAGGGAGAAGGCAGGAATAAGTCATATCCACTGTCCAGCAGTATTCGTACGCGCTTAAAAATGCTGTTCAGCAAATGATCTGCACTTATTACGGTCTTGTGAAGATAGACCTGCATATACATCAACCGTCGTGCCAGAATGTAATTCTCAATAGCATAGATTCCTTTTTTCTCAATCACGACATGCCCGTTGTGTACGCGCATCGTTTTTAAAATACGGTCGATCCCGACCGATCCCTCATAAACCCCGGTATAGAAACTATCTCGCTTCAAATAGTCAAGCCGATCGATATCCAACTGCGACGATATCAACTGGTGCAGGAACGCTTTCGGATGTTGATTGGTGAAAATTTCAAGAGCGGTGTCAAGCTTTCCCTCAAATTCCTTATTCAAGCGCTCCATGATGGCACGGGTCATGAGCTCATGGCTGAAATCTTTGATTAAGGTGTTCTCCAAAGTATGAGAGAGCGGTCCATGTCCTATATCATGCAGAATAATCGCAATCAAAGCCCCCTCGTATTCACGCGGGCTTATGGTCGTGTCTTTTTCCCTGAGATTATTCAATACCCGCTGCATGAGCTCAAGAGAACCGATGGCGTGGGCAAATCGGGAATGTTCAGCTCCCGGAAATACCAGGTACCCCATTCCTAACTGGCGGATGCGCCGAAGACGCTGCATGTAGGCATGGTCAATGAGATTTAAAACAATGCCTTTCGGTACGGTGATGAACCCGTGTACGGGATCATTGAATAGTTTGTATTGGGTGCTTTTATCCATGGGTCACATTTACGCTATTGCTCAGAATATTGATACAGCTCATGTTAATAACTTTCAGATAATATTAAAAAGGCAGCTACTTTGATAGGAAAGAAATTGAGAAAAAGGGAGAACCCCACAGAGTATCGGGTGTAAATATTGTTAAACACGAAATGTCAAATTACAGGTAACTGTATTCGTTTATTACGGTACAATTTTTATATTCAGTTACCCCATTGCATGATGTTGACTATCAATGATTTTTTAAAACAACTGCACTTAATACAATTTTGATCGCTATATGAGTTTATTGGAAAATGAAGAATATGAATTTTTAGAAGAACTGATTATAACTCCCAGTCCCACCGGTTTTGAGTCGGCCGGTCAGAAGGTATGGAAAGACTATGTCGAACAATACGCTGACCAGGTGCAAGCGGACTCATATGGGTCGGCCGTTGGTCGAATCAACGTTAACTATGATGTAATGACCGTCATGCTGGAAGCTCATTGCGATGAGATCGGTATGATTATTCAGCATATAACCGACAAGGGATTTGTATATGTAAATAAACTGGGAGGGAGCGATCCTACGATAACCAAAGGTAAGCACGTACATATTCACACGAGCGACGGCATCGTGACCGGTATAGTCGGTAATACGGCCATTCACCTGCGGGATACCGGTAAAAAGGAGAAACAGCCGCAGTGGAAAGACGTCTTTATCGATATAGGGGCCAGCAGCCGCGACGAGGCATTGAAAATGGTTCAAATAGGTGATCCGATCACTTTTGCCGACGATTTTGATTTTTTGACCGACGACAAGCTCGCCGGGCGGGCGCTGGATAATCGTATAGGCGGTTTTATGATTGCTCAAGCGTTAAAAAGATTAAACGAGCGTCGTAGTGAACTTAAAGTAAACGTACTGGCCCTAAACTCGGTGCAGGAGGAGATCGGCGGATATGGAGCGCGCATGATGAGTTTCCGCCACGCACCCGACCTGGCCCTGGTCACGGATGTAACCCATGCCACAGATACCCCCGGCATTAATCATAAAGATCATGGTCTGATTAAACTGGGCAAGGGACCTACTGTAACCCATGGATCTGCCAATCATCCGAAAGTAGTGGAACTGATTGAAAATGTTGCTGAAAAGCAGGAAATATCTATACAGCATGAAGCTTCAAGTGTACGGACGGGGACCGACACCGACAGTATTTTTTATCAACGGACCGGTATCCCGAGTGGCTTAATATCACTACCTTTAAGATATATGCACTCCCCGGTAGAAACGGCTTCTCTGCAAGATATGCAGCAGTTGATTAACTTAATGGTCGAATCGGTTATAGCCCTGGAACCTGATCAAACTTTTCAAGTGGCTTGATCGATATGATCATTTAAGGCAATCATCCCCGTCGAGTAGCGTTGCCTTACGGGTTGGTACAGATAACAGTAATTCAGAAGTCGAGGAAGACCGATGGAAAGGCAGATATACCTGGATAACAATGCAACGACGCCGTTGGATCCGGCGGTGGTCAAGGCTCTGCAACCCTATTTATATGACAGATATGGTAACGCCTCCAGTGTACACCACAAGGGGGTTGAAGCTGAGCAAGCGATTGACGCCCAACGTCGCTTGATTGCTCACAATTTGAATGTATCACCCGGCGAAATTTATTTCACCTCGGGGGGTACGGAGAGTAATAACCTGGTTTTGCAGGGCTCGGTACGCAGGGGAATGAAGAAAAAGCAGCATATCGTTACCACGGCTATTGAGCATTCGTCCGTCCGAGAAGTGATCGATAAGCTGGAATCCCGAAAGATTGATGTAACCCGAATCTTACCCGATGAAAAAGGTCGCATAAGCGTCGGTCAGATTACCGGCGCCTTGCGGGAAGAGACGGTACTGGTCAGCGTTATGCATGTTAATAATGAAACCGGGGCGATCCTGCCGGTGGAAGACATTGGCAAGGCCGTTCATAATTATAACAGTGATATTACTTTTCATGTGGACGGTGTGCAGGCATTCGGAAAGTATCCAGTGGATTTGACGTATATTGACGCCTACACTTTTAGTGGCCATAAGATCCATGCCCCAAAAGGCATTGGTGGACTTTATATTGACGAGAAATGCTATGTAGAACCCTTGCTGTACGGTGGTGGACAGGAATCCGGTGTCCGTTCCGGGACGGAGAATGTGCCCGGCATTGTAGGATTGGGAAAAGCGACAGAATTAATGTTTGCAGAGCGGGAGAAAATGCTCGAGCGACTTTCGAGTCTGCGGAATTTACTGGTCGAACGGCTGGATGGAATTGCTGATGTGCATTTAAATACTTCCCTGGAGCACAGTTTACCCTCTACGTTGAACGTATCCTTTCCGCCAGTACCGGGCGAGGTAATCGTAAACGGTATGTCGGAGAAAGGAGTTTGCATATCGAGCGGATCGGCTTGTAATGCTCGCAGAAAGGCTAAAAGTCATGTTCTTGCCGCGATGGGTCTCGAAGAGAAATATATAGAATCCAGTATCCGCTTCAGTTTTTCAAGGCAGACAGGTAAAACGGATATTAATGAAACTTTTGAGACGTTAAAAGAATTGCTGCCGCGGTTGAAAAAAATCGCCCGATTACAAAGTTAATTTTAGATCTATTTTGTACGATGCAGGAATCAGAAAAAATATTGATGATCGGATATGATGAAATTGGCCTGAAAGGGAATAATCGGAGGGACTTTATCAATCGGCTCATATCGCATATATCCCACGCCGCTCATATCCCCCAAAAAGACCTGGAACACCGACAGGGCAGGATTTATGGTAATTTTTCCCAGGAACGAAAACCGGAGATTTTTAACCGGCTGACAAAAATTTTTGGCATTAAGTGGTTTTCGGAAGCTGAATTGCTGCCGCATTCCTACGAACAACTTCAGGAAGCGGCGCTCAAGGCTGCTAAAGTCAAGAAGAAGCAAGGAGCGGAAACCTTTAAAATTGAGACGCGGCGAAGCAACAAAGATTTCGAGTTGAATTCTCGTCAGATCAATGTCCAGCTGGGGGATGAGGTCCGCATCAATGCTGAAATGCAGGTGGATGTTCATACCCCCGATGTGACCTTTTTTGTGGAGGTCAGACGAGATCATATTTACTTGTATACAGATCCTCACGACGGACCGGGTGGATTACCGGTAGGAAGTAATGGCAGCGTATTGCTGCTTATTTCCGGGGGCATTGACAGCCCTGTGGCTGCCTGGCACTTAATGAAAAGGGGACTGGCCGTCGATTGTGTCTATTTTCACAGCCCTCCCTACACCGGGGAGAAAGCCCTGGAGAAAGTTCGAAACCTTGTTCGTGTACTGAGCCAGTGGAACATCGAGTCGATGCAGCTTTTTGTTCCTTACTTTACCGGGATCCAGGAACAAATGGTGGAAGAGATGCCGGAATCGATCTGGACGGTGGCTCAACGACGGTATATGCATCGAATCGCCGACCGGCTGTTGGAGCGTGAATCTTACCACGGTTTGGCGACCGGCGACAGTGTCGGACAGGTCGCCAGTCAAACGTTGGAAAATCTACAGCAAATTGATCAGTCAACTGACACCTTGGTACTAAGACCCTTAACAGGGTTCGATAAAGACGAGATTATCAGTATAGCCAAAGAAATCGGCAGTTTTGAAATTTCGATTCAGCCTTATGAGGATTGTTGTGTGCTTTTTGCACCCGGAAATCCTTCGACGAGGGTGAAAGGTGATCGATTAGCTTATGAAGAGCGTAAATTAGACGATGATGCACTGATAGAGGAGGCGCTGACTCGTATGCAGGTAGAGAATTATTCGGGTTATAAGGATCAATACGAAATGAGTTAATTTATTTAAAATCTGGCCTCCTTTTCTTTCGAAAGACGGCCAGAGCAAAGGAAAGAGATTAAAAATCCGTAATCTGTTATGAATCAACCGAGTAACCAAACAAGTTACTTTTTATTTCTTTTAAGTTTCCTTTTGATCGGGTGTTCTTACAACACTTCCCCACCCGATCCTGCTGGACCGGAATACGTAGAGCACATCAAAGATTACCGGCAAAAGAAAAATCAGGAATTCAGGGATACCACCACTTCTCCTTTCAGCAACGCCGATATCAAACATTTTGACAAGCTGAAATACTACGATGTCAAGAAGGATTTTGTCGTTTGGGCGCAATTTGAACGCATTGAACCGGGAGAACCCTTTGTGATGCCGACAACCGGGTCCAAAACCCCCTATTATATCCGCTACGGGAAGCTACGGTTTGAAATTAACGGGAAAACGGAACAATTGACGGTTTATCGTAATATTGGTCATGAAGAGACCGAGCAATTTGAGGATTACTTGTTTGTTCCCTTCAAGGATAAAACCAATGGGGAAACTACATACAGTGGGGGGAGATACCTGGATTTGCATTTGCCGTTATATAACGGGCAGTTGGTTAAACTTGATTTTAATAAGGCATACAACCCTTTTTGTGTGTATAACTTTGATGAATACGACTGTCCGATCCCGCCCGAGGCCAATCACCTGGAGGTCTCTATCAAAGCCGGAGAAAAAATGTATGACAAGCCCGATATAACTCAATCAGTTGTTAATCAATAGGTTACAGTTATAATATAAACCATTTTATAAAGTTTGACGACTTTAAAGGGGATTTCATAAACAGGTAAGTTGGTCGGTTTACTCGGGACCTCGGTACGCATTAAAATTCTAACGCAAGCTCGCTAAATAGATGGGAGGATCTATCTTTATGAAGTATCGTTTTTTGGTTGTATTGGCTTCAATCTTTGTCATTTTCAGTGTTACTTTGCATGCTCAGAATACAGGGACCATACAGGAAGCATTTGAACCCTATGAAACCCGTCCCCACAGTGAATATCGAACAGCAGGAGGTGCGCCGGCACCGGATTACTGGCAGAATGAAGCTGATTATGATATCGATGTTCAAATATCCGAGCAACAGCATAAACTGAACGGTACCGTAAAGATCCACTACACCAACAACAGTCCATACAAGTTATCCTTCCTGTGGATCCAACTTGAGCAGAATTTGTTTGATCCCGGCTCGCGCGGGGCTAAGTTGACTCCTTACCGTGGGTCCCGTTTCGGTAATCTTGGTGCCGAGGGTGGGTATAACATCCAAAACATTGAGATTTCCAAGGCAGAAAATTCGCATCAACCGGAGTACAGAATTGTTGATACCAACATGAAGGTAGCGTTGCAAGAACCCTTGGAATCCGGGGATTCCATAACTGTTGCTATCACGTACGACTTCAAGATTCCCGAGAACGGTTCTGATCGAATGGGGCGCAAAAAGTTTGAGGACGGCTGGATATACCAATTTGCACAATGGTATCCGCGAATGGCCGTATTTGATGATGTCAAGGGATGGAATGTTATGCCGTACCTGGGAGCAGGCGAGTTTTATCTCGAGTATGGTGATTTTGACCTGGAAGTAACGGCACCGGCCGATCACATCGTAATGACGTCCGGTAAGTTGTTGAATCCCGAAGAGGTTTTGACACCGACCGTTCGCAACAGGCTGAATAAAGCCGGAAAGAGTGACGAAACCGTCATGATTGTTAAGCAAGATGAAGTGGGTAGTCGGGTTGTTCGGCCGAAAACAGAAGGAACGCTAACCTGGCATTTCAGGCTTGAAAAGGCGCGGGATATTGCATTTGCGAGTTCTTCCGCATTCATATGGGATGCGTCCAAAATTGATCTGCCCAGTGGACGCAAGTCAATGGCAATGTCGCTTTATCCCCGGGAAAGTGCCGGTGATTCGGCTTGGGGACGATCAACGGAGTATACCAAATTCGCCATTGAATTCTATTCCCGGAAAATTCACGAGTATCCTTATCACAATGCAGTCAATGTGGCCGGAATTGTGGGAGGCATGGAGTATCCGGGCGTCTCTTTTTGCAGCTGGCGTGCAGCAGGAAGGGGGTTGTGGGGCGTAACCAACCATGAGTTCGGCCATAACTGGTTCCCCATGATTGTGGGGTCCAATGAGCGACAATGGGCCTGGATGGATGAGGGATTGAATACCTTCATAAATCAGTGGGCCACAAAAGCTTTTAACGACGGAGAATACTATATTAGGGAGAATACGGCCGATCGAATTGCCTACTTCCTGGAAAGTTCGAGGAGTGAACCCATCATGACCTATGCCGATCAAGTGCAGAGGGGAAATTTTGGAATTGTATCATACTATAAACCCGCATTTGGCCTGCAATTGCTTCGTAATCAAATCCTCGGTAAAGAGCGTTTTGATGCAGCATTCCAGGCATACTTTGATCGCTGGAAGTATAAACATCCTACCCCGGACGATTTCTTCAATACGATGGAGGATGTTGCAGGCGATGAATTGGACTGGTTCTGGCGTGGCTGGTTTGAAAAAGCCTGGACCCTGGATCAGGCGGTTGATTCGGTCCGTTACTATCGGGGAGATCCATCCAAAGGTTCTATAATCAGTATCAGCAACAATACAAATATGGTGATGCCGGTTGAAGTGAAGGTGGTAGAGGCGGACGGGGATTCCGGACAGGTTAACATTCCGGTGGAAGTCTGGCAAAGAGGTGATCATTGGCTTTACAAATATGAGTCAGATAGCAAAATTGAGGAAGTGACTATTGACCCAGCTCACAATTATCCGGATGCTCACCGCGATAATAACCGATGGGATCAGCATAAGAGGATGCCGGGAGAAAGAACCGAAGACGATCCGGTAAACGAGTAATTTTTGGAGTTGAACAGAGCTATCGGATCGTCACGGAAAAAGTTCATCGGATAAGTAAGCTCAAGAACGGGCTATCTACTTTCCGATCGCCTTGAGTATGCGATTTTTCAGGGCAACCGTTATCTGACGGGATTCAAGTGTTTTTTCCGAAAAGGCTTCTATCGCGATTTGCTTGAATCCCTGTTGATCAGCTTGTCGAAAGCGGTCATATAACTCCCTGGCCAGCTGATCATAATCCTGGTTGTAATTGATAATGGAGGGAGGTGTATTCTTGTCTGTATTTTCTTCCAGGAGAGGATGATGGCCGGAATGAATCAGATATAAACAGGTGGGCATAATATCCGTTTCCGTTTTTGACAACCAACGAACGGACGCCCGGGGAGCGTAATGCGTATATTTCATTCCCGGACTTCGAGTCTCTTCCTCACCAAGCCGTTTTTTGTCTCGAGTAAGTACTACGGGGTGGTCAATGACCTCTTGAATTTGCTCGAGAGTAACCGCACCCGGCCGCAAGATACAATACGGTTCTTCGGTAAGGTCGAGGACGGTCGATTCGATACCGATACGGGTCGGTTGATCCTCAATAACGGGTAAACTTTCCCCGAAATCCGTTCGAACATGTTGGGGCAGGGTAGGGCTGGGTCTGCCTGATTTATTGGCACTGGGAGCTACCAGCGGACCGGCTCCATCGATCAGAGACAAGGCGGTATCGTGATCGGGCATTCGAATAGCTACCGTATCCATTCCGGCGGTAATAAGATCCAGTACTTGATCCTTTTTCTTGAATATCAAGGTTAGCGGTCCCGGCCAAAACTTGTCCATCAGCACCTTGGCCGATTCGGGTATATTCCGGGCAAATGCCGACACCATCGCTCGATTGGAAACATGCACGATCAAAGGATTATCGGTGGGCCTGCCTTTAAGATCAAAAATCTTTTTAACAGCAGTGGGATTATCCGCCCGGGCCCCTAATCCATAAACGGTTTCCGTCGGAAAAGCAACTAGTTCGCCCGATTCAAGCAGATCGATGTAGTATTTCAGGGGCTGACCAGCCATGAACTAGGTGGTTGCCGGTTCTTTTTCCCTTTGCTTTTCTGCAGATCCTGCAGAAAGTCCCGAGCATCGTGAATATCGGGAATGCTGTAGATCACGAAGCGCACTTCATTCTTTTTTTGGATCAATTTATACTTTTCCTCGCCGTATTCCTGCAGTCGTTTAAGAATAGCTTGAAAGTAGCCGTTCTGGTAAAAGGTTTCTCCCAACTCGGTATCGCTCTTTGGGCAGAACAACCACATTCTATCAGAACGAATTCGAACTTTGGTGATAAAGTTGCGGGCCGCGAATAATTTAATGCGGGCAGCGGTCATAAGGTTTTGAGCCTCGTCCGGCAATGGGCCGAACCGATCTTCAATTTCATCTTTCCAGTCTTCAATTTCCTCGACGGAGGTGGCCTCCGCTAATTTACGATAAAGGTTGAGTCGTTCCACGTTGTCCGAAACATAGTCGTTGCCCAACAGGGCAGGGCGATCAAATTCAACCTGGGTCTCGGGAAGTTCGGTGTCGACTTCGACCTCATCGAATATGTCATCAAATTCTTCTTCCTTCAGTTCTTTAACAGCGTCATTGAGGATGCGGGTATACATCTGAAAGCCTAGATCGTTGATAAAACCGCTTTGTTCGGCTCCAAGCAGATCGCCGGCTCCGCGAATATCCAAGTCGCGCATGGCAATATTGAAGCCTGACCCCAGATCAGAGAATTCTTCCAGGGCCATCAGCCGCTGACGGGCTTCGGGGCTGAGTTTTTGTATGGGACGAGTAATCAGGTAGCAATAGGCCTTTCGGTTCGATCGTCCCACGCGACCCCGCAGTTGGTGCAACTCGGCTAACCCGAAATGATCGGCCCGGTTGATTAACATGGTATTTGCATTGGAAATATCGATGCCGTTTTCAACTATGTTCGTAGAGACCAGTACATCAAATTTGTTCTGGTAGAAATCGTGGATGATTTTCTCCAGCTTTCTCGACGACATTTGCCCGTGCGCATATCGAACTCGAACATCCGGAACCAGCTGACGAATCATCGAGGAAACTTCCTCAATATTTTTGACCCGATTGTGTATAAAGAATACCTGCCCGCCACGCGACAGCTCATGCATGATGGCATCCCGAATCAGATCCTCGTCAAAGCTGTGAATTTCCGTATAGACAGGCTGACGGTTGGGGGGCGGGGTGCTGATGATGCTCAGGTCGCGAGCGCCCATTAAAGAGAATTGCAGTGTTCTCGGGATAGGAGTGGCGGTTAAAGTAAGAACATCGATTGTGGCACGGTATTCCTTGAGTTTTTCCTTGGCACTGACTCCGAAGCGTTGCTCTTCGTCCACAACCAACAATCCGAGTTCGTTGAAGTCGACATCTTTCGAGGTGATTCGGTGCGTTCCGATCAGGATATCCACTTTGCCATTTTTGGTTCTTTCGATGATATCCTTTTGTTCGGAACGGGACCGAAAACGAGAAAGAACTTCAACCTCGACCGGGAAGTTTTCCATGCGCTTCTTAAAGGTCTGATAATGCTGGTCGGCCAAAATCGTGGTGGGTACCAAAATGCCGACCTGTTTATGGTCCATGACGGCTTTAAAGGCCGCTCGCACGGCGACTTCGGTCTTGCCAAATCCCACATCACCGCAAATAAGCCGGTCCATCGGGGTATCCGATTCCATATCCTGTTTAACCGCGTCAATAGCACTTTGCTGATCGGGTGTTTCTTCAAATTCGAACCGTGCTTCCAATTCAGTCTGCCATGAAGTATCCGGTGAAAACCGGTAGGCTTTTCGGGCTTTTCGTTTGGCGTAAAGTTCAATAAGGTCACGGGCGATATCCTTAACTCTTTTCTTGGTCTTGGCTTTCTTACGCGCCCATTCCCCCGATCCCAGTTTGGTAATTTTGGGCTGGGTGCCTTCCTTGCCGGAATATTTCTGCAGCTTGTGAAGGTTCGAGACATTTACATAAAGAATGGATCCCTCTTTATATTCAAGTACCACTGATTCCTGCTCGATCCCCCGAACCTCGATTTTTCTGAACCCCCTGAACTTTCCGATACCGTAGTCGACATGGACTACAAAGTCGCCCACATTCAAATCCCGGAGTTCTTTTAAGCTGATGCCTCCCCGGGATTTGCGTCGCCGAACTTTTGGTCGATGATAACGGTTGAATATCTGGTGATCGGTGTATACCGCGATTCCGGGTTCTTTCAGTATAAAGCCCTGGTGGAGGGATTCGATGGAAAGATGATAGCGGTTTTCGGGACCGTGTTCCCCGAGCAGCTCTTCAAATCGATCCCGCTGGCCTTCATTGTCACTGAGAATAAAGATATCATAATTTTGCTTGCTCAGCTTCTTGATATTCTGGCGCAAAAGTTTGAAGCTGGCGTTGAACTCAGGTTGAGGATTGGCCTCTACTTTGTAGCTCCAGTCTATCGATACTTCCTGCGAAAAACTGCCCAGGTAGATTTGAGGCTGCTGGTCGATGGTTTCCCGGAATTCGGCCGACGACAGAAAAGCTTGGGCCGGAACAGAATGCTGGTCCGTCTTATCCAGGTTTTTATAGGCTTTTTGAGCTTTTTCAAAATGTTCCTCCAGCTCGGACTGTATCAGCGAATAGTTGAAGAGTAAGACGACGGTGTCATCTTCAAGGTAGTGGAGAAGACTTTCATTGTTTTCGTCACCAAAATCCTGGATATCCGGTACAAATCTGGCCGCGTTCAAATAGGAGATAGAACGTTGGGAATCGGCATCAAACTCACGAATAGAATCGATTTCATCGCCAAAAAATTCGATCCTCACCGGGTATTCACTTGAATAAGGGAAAACGTCGATTATTCCACCCCGGGTCGCATATTCTCCCGGTCGTTCGACAAATTTAACGCTTTGATAGCCTTGCCCGCTCAGTTTATCTGTTAGATCTTCCGGTCGTATTTCATCTCTATTTTCGACCAGCAGAGACGATTCATTGAAAGCTTCGGAGGAAGCAATTTTTTCAAAGAGGGCATTTGCCGAGGTGGAAATCACATACTGATCGAAATCTATAATCTTTTCAAGTACCTCGGAACGCTGAACCATGACATTGGTATCGACGACCTGGTTCTCATCGTAAGGCTTATGGTGGGTTGGCGGAAAATACAGGGGGTTTTGGACGTTAAGCTCATGCAAATCGCCTTGTAGAAATTCAGCCGATTCGGCATCGGGATACACCGCAACTATGTGCTTGTAACTTTCACTGAGCCTCTGAAGCAGCAGGGAAGGAGTGGATCCCACTAACTGGTTGATTCGAACCCTATTCTGCTGGTCAAGTTGTCCTTTGAGTTCCGAATAGGGAAAATGTTTTAAGAATAACTCGGATATGTGCTCCAGGGCCATAAAAAATTCTACTGCTTTTTAGCTGATTTTAAAATTGCTGAAAACAAAGAATAGTCGATCCCTTAACGGTTACAGCATCATATTATTAGTTGGAAAATTGATTTTGTTTATGTTTCACATTATGGATCCGACCGAAAAAATACTTTATCCGAAATAAGAGAGAGGACTAACAATAGTATGCCAGGTAATAAAAAACGGGGATAAAGTTCGGTGTAATCGGTATATATAATTTCTTCGATTTTGGTTTTTTCCAACTCGTCGATGCGATCATAAATTTCATTCAGTCGTTCGGTGTCAGTGGCCCGAAAATAGGTCCCGTCCGTCATACTGGCAATCTTTTTCAGCATTCCTTCGTCGATATTAACCTTGATATTCTGGTATCGCTTGCCGAATACCGGATCCTGCACCGGGTAGGGAGCAGTTCCCCGCGTTCCCGCTCCAATGGTATAGATCTTTATGTTATAAGTGGCAGCCAGGTCGGCGGCGGTCACCGGATCAATTTCCCCCGCATTGTTTTCTCCGTCGGTCAACAGGATTATCACCTTGCTTTCTGCCTGGCTTTCTTTCAGGCGGTTGACCGCAGTGGCAATCCCCATCCCGATCGCTGTACCATCTTCTATCATACCGATTTCAAGATCATCCAGCATCTGGTTTAGCAGATCATAGTCAAGGGACGGCGGGACTACGGTGAAGCTTTTGCGGGCAAAGGCAACCAGCCCGATTCGATCCGATACCCGCTTTCCGATAAAATCCTTGGCGACCTGTCGGGCCGCTTTAAAGCGGTTGGGTTTTAAATCCTCGGCCCGCATGGAGGTAGAAATGTCGAGGGCCATAACAATGTCGATCCCCTCTGCATTGCGTTCAACGGTGGTATTCTCAAAACGCGGCCGGGCCAAGGCTGCAACTATCAATACGAAAGCCAGCCATCCCAGCAGATGGGTGATCCATACCCCGTATTTTCGCCAGTTGCCCGGCAAATTCTTAAGATTTTGGGTATCTGAAAAAGTTAGTTTGGCGTGTTTTGCACCTAAAATGCGCCAGGCGGAGAGTCCTATCAAGACCGGGACCAGGAGTAGAAGCCATAGCCATTCAGGATTTGCCCAGGACCAGTCAAACATGAGTTTCTACCTCGATTTCTTGGTTCTTGGAGTACATTTCTTCTTTCTTTCGCTGTTGTTCCTCATCGTGCCTGGAACGTAAGTGCTCAACTCGTTGTTGATCCCTGCTTTGGGCTATTTGCAGGAATTCCTCTGCTTCCTGCATCGCTTTGTCAGCCTGTTGGAGGGTAGGAGTGAAGCGTGCAAATTTAACCATGTCGGCTTCTTTCAAGACGGTTTCAGTTTTATGAATAATTGCTTCAGGGGCCTTATTTTGATGTAAATCCCGTATGAGTTCCCGACTGGTAGATTCCAGGGCCGGTATGCGGTAAACTCTTTCAAGGTACCATCGGAGAGCGTCTCCCAGGCTAATATAGAAGTCTTTAAACTGACCGTTATTTTGTAAATTTGCCTTGTTGGCCCTGATCTGTTGGAGATTATCTTCCAGTTCTTTAATGGGATCCCGAAAGGGTTGAGGCTTGAATACAGGCCTTTCCTCTTTTTTGGTTTTCTCTTTTCGTTTTTGATACCATCGGTACAACCCATACCCTAGAATCACCAGTATAATGAAACCGGCCAGCCAGGGCCACCAAACCAGGGCAAAATCAAAAATCGGTTTTAAGGGCAGCAGCGATTCGTTTTCTGCTTGCAGGGCGGATTTAAAATCCAGGGGAACCGGCGGAACGTATAGGGCGGTGGTGTCCGTTTCCTGGATAAGTCGAACCGGAAGTTTGGGAATCGTATAATTTTCTGTACCAAAGAATTGAAGCGTGTAGGACAGGCTATCCGTCTGTTGGTTGATTCGGTATCGTTTTTGCTCCAGAATACTGATCGGGGAGCCAAAATCAGCCGTGTCCGGGAATATAAGTTGCTCATAGGATTGGTCGGCCCTAACCACAATAGAGTAGTTGAAGGTGTCTCCAACCTTTACCGAGTCAACCGCTGCATAGTTCGTCGCATTTTGTGCATGGACAGTACCGACAAAGGTAATGATAAATAATAGCAGTACATGTCCTGCTAAGTAAGTAAAGTATCTCAATACGTTTGATTGCAAATTCCTCATTGCAGTATTTAAAACGACTTTAATCGGTCAATTAGAGCGGGTAAAGATATAGAAAAATTTATCGAGGTGAAATAAACTTGAACCTGGTTTGTTATATGATTTGATTCTTATTTCTTTATAGATTGTTTCGAAATAAACCGTTGTTTAATAACAACAAAAAACAGCGACTAAAATTATTTTAATTTAAATGCATATCATGTCATTATTCGGATCGGGGCCGGGTAGAGCAAGTCAAATGAATCTAAGCACTGTTTTTAGTGGTTTCTTTGCACTTGCAGTGTTTCTTATGCTTGTCGGATGCAATCCTGATTCCGACCGTAGTAACGATGCAGTTCGGACAGAAAGTGCCGAGCCCTCCGATACCACCGTGAAGGCGGATAGTATGGATTCAAAGAAACAAGTACGCGAATATAGTGACAAAGTACGTCGAAACGAAAGTTATTACATGATATTCAACCGACTGGGGGTGAATCCGCAGCGGATCTACAGGTTGACTTCAACATATGATTCGTTATTGGATCAATTTGAGATGAAACCCGGTCAGCCGTATCGTTATACGCTCTATGAGGGTGATTCTACTGAAAACTTAACGAGATTGGTCTGGGAACCCGATCCCCTGAATTACCTGGTGTTCCAGTTATCGGATACCCTTACGGTTACTCATCATAAAAAAGAAGTAAAAAAGCGTATTACAAGGGCTGCAGGTACCATCGAATCCTCCTTGTATGAAACGTTTCAGGATCGAGATCTGCCATTGGCTCTGGCATTTGAGCTGTCTGATTTATATGCATGGGAAATCGACTTTTTTCTGCTTCGTTCCGGCGATGCTTTTAAAGTGATTTATGAACAGCTCTTTGTAGAGGGAGAGCAAGTCGGCATTGGAAACATTCTGGCGGCCGAATTTAGACATCGGGGAGAGGTTCATAGAGCCTACCGGTTTTATAATGGAAGTGAAGTGGGATATTATGATTCCAGTGGAAAAAGCCTGAAAAAAGCCCTTTTGAAGGCGCCATTGAAGTTTCGTTACATCAGTTCTGGTTTCTCTCATAGCCGCTATCATCCCATCTTACATCGCAGAATGCCCCATTACGGCATTGACTATGTAGCACCGCGCGGAACCCCGGTCGTTTCGGTCGGAGATGGTACGGTGTTGACAGCGAGGTACAAAGGGGCCAACGGCAATATGGTTAAAATCCGCCATAACAGTACGTATACTACAACCTATATTCATTTATCCGGCTTCGGGAAAGGCATCCGTCGCGGGGCCAATGTAGAGCAGGGGAAGGTAATTGGATTTGTGGGCAGTACAGGTCGTTCCACCGGCTCGCATCTCGATTATCGATTATACAAGTATGGAGATCCGGTCGATCCCCGCAAAGTAGAGTTGCCGCCAACCGATGGTATAGCGAAAGAGTATATGAAAGCTTTTAATTATTCTCGCAAAAGGCTGGATGCAGCGCTGGATCAAATTTCCTGGCAACCGGGTAAAAAAAGCTCTACATCAGTTACTCATCATCCTAATAACGATGAAGGCGACGCTGGAAAAAATTCATGAGAGGCTTTACGTAGGAGTGATTCGTTCGTAGTTGAATCGTATCCACCTGCATACGCATGAATTTATCTTTTAGTGCTGCCTGTTCCCGACGTTTTCTTTTGGCAAATTCCTGCCGGACTTTTTTGCTGGAAGTGTCTACCATTACCTGATCGCCGGTTTCTGGATCTTCCATAGGTAAAAGCCCCAGGTCGGGCAGCTCCATCTCGAGATCGTCATGGATGGCTATATTCACCAGGTCGTGTTTCTTGTTGGTGATTTTAACCTGTTGATCGAAACCATGGTCCATAAAGTCTGAGGCCATAATCACAATGCCCCGGCGGTTGAGCACTTTGTTGACATAAGAGAGCGCTTCCCCGATGTCCGTCCCGTGTCCCTCAGGTTCAAAAGTATAAAGCTCACGTATGAGTCGAAGAACGTGCAGGCGTCCCTTTTTCGGTGGAATAACCTTTTCAATTTGATTGGTGAACAGGATCATCCCGACTTTATCGTTGTTTGAAATAGCGCTGAAAGCCAATACGGCGCTGATCTCAATCGCCAGGTCCATCTTGCTTTGACTGTGCGACCCAAACAGTCCGCTGGGGGAGATATCCACGCACAACATCAGTATCTGTTCGCGTTCCTCTTCAAATATTTTGATGTGAGGATGTCCGGTCCGTGCCGTGACGTTCCAGTCTATCTGGCGGATATCGTCTCCATAGTAGTATTCACGTACCTCGTTAAATACCATTCCACGTCCCTTGAAAGCAGATTGATACTCCCCGCCGAACATGGAATTGACCAGTCCTTTGGTACGGATTTCAAGTTTTCGAACCTTTTTGAAAAGTTCCTTCGATATCATATAGAAGACTTAACTCAATTAGACGAATTATCAGATTATGAGATAAAATATCGTACTTTAGCAGCTGATTGCAAAACCGGATTGGGATCTTAGTTTTGAAAATTCGATGGAATATTTTATAAAACTTGTTAAACTATTTTCTAACCTGTGAATGCAGAATGCTAACATAAACCTGTTAGAAAAAGGTGAGCGATTCATTAAGATTATTTGAACTCCCGGGCTTGTTGCTGACTGAAAATTTACCAGGGTGGAAACTGCATTTTTAGTCAAAAATTACCTACTTTGTGGCCCAAGGGAGTAACTATGTGGACAATGCTAACTTCAAAATTATTACAGATTCATGATTATCGGTGTTCCCAAAGAGGTAAAAACGCTGGAAAATCGGGTTGCTTTGCTGCCGGGCGGCGTTACACAGTTTACACGGAGAGATCACAAGGTTTTAATTGAAAAGGAGGCCGGGGTTGGAACCGGGTTCTCAGATGAGTTGTATGAAGAAGTGGGGGCGGAGATCGTTGATGAGGCCGAGGAGATTTGGGAGCGTGCCGACATGATAATGAAAGTTAAGGAACCGATCGAGCAGGAGTATGATCTGATCCAGGAAGATCAGATTGTTTTCACCTATTTTCACTTTGCCGCCAGCCAGAAATTAACCGAGGCTGTTCGTGAATCAGGTTGTGTGGCGATTGCTTATGAGACGGTGGAAAAAAGCGATGGATCTTTACCGCTGCTTACTCCCATGAGTGAAGTGGCCGGTCGAATGGCCACCCAGGAGGGGGCAAAGTTTCTGGAACGGGCTTCCGGGGGTAAAGGAGTGCTCCTCGGGGGTATCCCGGGCGTGCCCCCCGCCAATGTTCTGGTGATCGGTGGCGGTATAGTCGGGGTTAACAGTGCAAAAATAGCCGCCGGCATGGGAGCCAATACCACGATTATGGACATCGATATGGACCGGCTCCGGTACCTCGATGATGTGATGGCTTATAATGTCAATACCATGTTTTCGTCGGAAGCCAACATCCGTAAAATGCTGCCCAAAGTTGATTTGGTCATCGGAGCCGTATTAAAACATGGCGCCAAGGCTCCCAAACTGGTCACACGAGATATGCTCAAGGATATGGTTCCCGGCACGGTTATGGTGGATGTGGCCATTGACCAGGGAGGATGTTTTGAAACCTCAAGGCCGACGACCCACGAGGATCCGGTGTATGAAGTGGACGGGATTGTTCACTATTGCGTAACCAATATGCCGGGGGCTGTTCCCCACACTTCCACCATTGGACTCACTAATATGACTCTGCCTTATGCAATCCAAATTGCCGATAAAGGATGGGAGAAAGCATGTAGCGAAAGCGAAGAACTAAAACACGGCTTAAACATCGTAAACGGTGAAATTACCTACCCCTACGTGGCCGAAGCCTTCGATATGGAGTGGTCTAAAGTCGACGAGTTTCTATAATTTGAGTTTGCAACTCAAATTATAGAAGGTGAAAGGTGAAGGGCGAAGGGTGAAAGTGTATTTGAGCTTATAGCAAGGGGGGAGGCGTTATCTAGCCATTACGCGATTTTAAGGCTTCCTATCATAAAATACCAGCCGGCAGCCCTTCATTCACCTTTCACCCTTCACCTTTCACCTCATTATCATCTTCCGTATGAAATGACTCGCAACGGGTCCATTCTGGCGGCTATGCGGGAAGGAAGATAGGAGGCCAATCCGCAAAGCAGAAAAGTTACGCTGCCAACCAACAAGAAGTCGATCCCATGGGGTTCAACGGGGGCATACGACAGATAGTAGTTTTGCTCGGTTAGCGGAATGAGGTGATACGTTGACTGCAGCCAGTTGAATAGCAGCGAGGTTCCAATTCCGATCGTCAAACCAACGCCGGCCACAAATAATCCCTCCAACATGAAAATTCGACGTATGTGCTTTCCGGTAGCTCCCATGGTCTTGAGTATTCCGATATCCCGGGTACGTTCCAATACCATCATCAGAACCGTTCCGATCAGGTTAAAAGCCGCTACAATTATCATCACGCTGATTACAAAGGGAATAGTTTCCTCCTGCAGGTCAACCCAGGCAAAGATGTTTCGATATCTTTCATAGATCGTTTCTGAATAATAGGGGAAGGATAAGCTGCTATAAATTTGTTCGTCTAACTTTTTAATATTGTTTATATCCCCGGATTGAATTTCTATAGCCGATGCCTGCACTCCCTTGAGATTGAATAATTGTCGCGCATAAGGCCGGTAAACCAGGGCCATCGACTCGTCAAATCGATCGATACCGGTATGGTAAATGCCGCTTAACCGAAATTGCTGTATCTCCGGTGAGTTCAGCGGCGACGGGATGCCTTCCAGGGTGTAAGCAATGAGCTGATCACCGATCTCCAAACTGAGATTGCGTGCCATCACCGACCCCATAATTATCCGGGGATGGGCCGTAGTATCGGAGGCCAAGTCGTACTCTCCCTGGTTGATATATGACTTGAGCTGGGTGATACCTCCCGTTTTATCGACGCCCTTCATATGAGTGCCCGCCACTTGATCACCCGATTGGAGCATCACCTCGCCGCTGACAACCGTCTGGACCTGTTCGATACCGTCATATTTGTCGAGGTGCTTAACCAGGGTATCGGCCCGATATAGCGGTTCGTCCGAGTACGAGGCGATACGGATGTGGGGACCGAAACCCAATACTTTATCATGAATGGCCGATTTAAAACCGTGTACGATGGAAAGGGCAATAAGGAGGCCGGCCGATCCAATGACCACGCCTGTAATGGACATGATCTTGATAAAAGACAGAAAACGGGAGCCTTTGCGTTTGCCCCGAAAATATCGTAAGGCCAGGAACCATTCGAATTTCATTGATCGTCGATTGAAAACGATTGCAGGATTAAAAAATCATTCGGGTCGCATCAGCGGGAAAAACAGGACATCCCGAATAGAGGGAGAATTGGTCATAATCATTGCCAGACGGTCTATTCCGATGCCAAGACCGGCCGTGGGAGGCATCCCGTACTCAAGGGCACGCAGGAAATCCTCGTCGATCGTCATGGCCTCTTCATCGCCTTCGGCGCGTAACCGGGCCTGTTCTTCAAAACGCTCCCGCTGGTCCAGTGGGTCATTTAATTCGGTAAATGCATTTGCAATCTCTTTGGTATTGCAAATCACTTCAAAGCGCTCAACCAGGCCTTCCTTGGAACGATGCTTCTTGGCCAGCGGACTCATTTCGATGGGATAATCAGTAATAAATGTAGGCTGGATCAGCTGCGGTTCCACGCTGTCTTCAAAGATGTTATCGATCAGTTTGCCCTTCCCGTCTTCCTCTTCATACTCGACCGATAATTCGTCCGCCGCTTTCCTGAGCTCCTCAAGGTCCGCCCCATAGAGATCCATGCCTGTTTCGTCCTCAATAGCTTCAAACATCGGAATACGAGGCCAGGGAGTGGAAAAGTCGATGGTATGGTCTCCAACATCAATTTCGGTGGATCCGTGGAGTTGTTGGGCGATATTTTCGATCATCTGTTCCACAAACTCCATCATCCACTCGTAATCCTTGTAGGCCACGTAGAGCTCTACCTGGGTGAATTCCGGGTTGTGGAACCGGGAAATACCTTCGTTGCGAAAATCCTTGGCAAATTCATACACCCCCTTGTATCCCCCGACAATAAGCCTCTTCAAGTACAACTCATTGGCTATGCGCAGGTAAAGTTTCATGTTGAGCGCATTGTGATGGGTTTCGAATGGTTCGGCCGAGGCTCCTCCGTAAATGGGCTGTAGTATCGGGGTTTCAACCTCCAGGTATCCCTGCTCATTCATATGATCCCGCATAATCTGGATCATTTCCGTGCGCTGCTTGAATGTTTCTCGCACATCGGGATTCACCAGTAAATCAAGATATCGCTGCCGGTATCGTTGTTCCTTGTCGGCAAAAGCGTCATAAACTTTGGTTTCTCCCTCATCTATCTCAACTTCTTTGGGAATGGGAATCGGTCGCAGCGATTTACCGAGGACCTCAAAATGCTCGGCGTAAATGGTAACCTCGCCGGTACCGGTACGGAAGATATAGCCTTTAATACCGACGATGTCACCGATATCGAGTAATTTCTTGAATACTTTATTGTATAAATCCCGCCCGAGTTCCTCGTCGGCCACATCATCTCGGCGGATGTATACCTGGATGGTACCGGTCGAATCCTGCAGGTTAAAAAACGAAGCTTTACCCATCACCCGCTGGGTCATCATGCGTCCGGCCACCGAAACGTGCACTTTTTCCTGGTCATCTTCTTCCTGAACCCAGGCCGGGTTATCCAGAATTTCCCGGGCGGTGGTATCCACTTCAAACTCATGGGGATAGGGATCAACCCCCAATTCCTTCATTTTTTCCAGGTTTTTGCGGCGCTGCTCCTGCTGTTCACTAACGTTTTGATCGTTGTTACTCATGTCTCGTGCGTATTACCGTTATTATAATTATTTTAATTGCCGTATTTCCGTCTTATGCTTATGAATAAATGTCATATTCTAATGAATCCTTTGGAAGGGACCAAAGATAGAAAATTAGATATACAATTGTGAGTTTAAGGACAGATTATAGTAGTTTGTCGCCATTGAATATACGGAAATTTCAATATTCGGGTTGATTTTTTAGAGGCCTCGGTGTCCTCTTTTTTTATATTACTATTGAAAAACCGGGCGGCAGTTCCGAAGTATTAAGTTTTTCGGTAATTAGATGAAAAAAATATCTTAAAGTTGACAGGCATTTATCATGGTCTGCAGATATTTAAACAAACTCAAAAAGAGAAAAACTTTCGAACGAGGAACCGCCACCCGGTCTTTCAATGGCCTCTTATATTAAAATCGAGTGGCTGCTTCGTTACAGAAGGGTTCGACAATCATAAAGTGAATATGGTTAAGTATATAAATCTAGAAAATGCCGATAACACCGGCGGAGATATCTGGCTGGCTCTTTCCGAGATTGAGGAACGGGATGATTTGAGTTTTCTCACCAAAATAGAACAGGAGTACTACCGGAATTTTGAGCATGAACGTAGAAAAAGAGAATTTGTCGAGTCACGGGCTATTTTGAAAGATATGGCGAAACGGGCGGGACTCCATGTTTCAAGCCTTAAACTCAAGAAAACCTCCGAAGGGAGGCCCTACGGCGTTACAAAAAAGGAGGAGTTTTTTGTCAGTATCGCTCATACCAACCGATTCGTTTTTTGTGGATTGTCAATAAATCGGCCGATTGGCGTGGATTTAGAGCCGTTCGACCGAGAAATACATCCCGGCGTCAGAAGTCGGATACTGTCGGATGAAGAGCTTGAAAACAAATCCCTCCAAAAGGTGGACACCGTTCGACTATGGACCATTAAGGAAGCTATTGTTAAGTTAACGGGAGGGGGGTTGGGCAAACATCTTTCAATATCCCACGTTACCAAAACGGACACCTATGTATTTAAGGCCGCGATTAATGAATATAAGATCCAGATTTATAGCAGAAAGTATCTTGATCACTGGCTTTCTGTAGCTGTTTCAAATCCTTGATATAAAATACGTTACATAAAATATATAGAGTTAGTTATAGTATTTTTGATGGCATTTTTACTTTTGCACCTTATACGATAATGAATTTTTGAAAATTGCACATAGATTGGCCTGGCAACGAATTTTTTCCAAAGTGAACTTTTTTGAGATGACCCTATTATCGTTCCGTTATGTCTGATCAAAATTCTCTCAGTTCGAGTGATTATTATCAAAAAGTTTATGCGGTTGTGGAGCAAATACCGTATGGACGTGTGACTACATACGGCTCCATTGCATCGTTTCTGGGAATT
The DNA here is from genome assembly GCA_913057825.1 of uncultured Balneolaceae bacterium. Taxonomy (GTDB): domain Bacteria; phylum Bacteroidota; class Rhodothermia; order Balneolales; family Balneolaceae; genus CAJXOW01. The sequence continues at coordinate 30,990 of CAJXOW010000033.1, forward strand.
GCTTCCGCGGCTCGCATGGTAGGATATGCCTTGAATCAAACAGCCGGTGCCGGGGCAGAAAAAAGTATTCCCGCCCATCGAGTGCTTAATCGTAATGGGGAACTGACGGGCAGAGCTTATTTTCCGGATGATACCATGCGGGAACGATTGCAGCAGGAAGGTGTTCGTTTTACAGATGAATACCGTGTGGATCTTGAGCAACACTTTTGGGATCCGGCTGATCACTTGAATCCAGATCGATACACGGAGGCAATTTGAGCGCAAATTGTTAGTTATATCATCGTATTAAGGAATACAGGCTTCTGAAATGGGTGTCACACACGGGAATTTTTTGCTTTATTGCAAAACAGAGAAGCAAGTATCTTAATTAACGAGGTTACATGTACCAAGTGGAAATTTTAGATATTGACGAAACCGCGGGAAATCCCTCCGGATCTGACATCTTGGATACGACGTATCCCCTGATGGAGGATTTCTATACGATTCAGGGAGAAGGCGTCCATTCCGGCAAACCGGCTTACTTTATACGTACCGCCGGATGTGACGTCAACTGTTTTTGGTGTGATGTTCCTGAAAGTTGGGAGGAAGCAGACCATGAAAAGGAATCGGTTGGAGCTATTGTGGAAAGAGCCCAGAAAAGTGGCGCCGGGATAGCGGTCATTACGGGGGGAGAGCCATTGCTACATGATCTGGAAGATCTAACTATTGCCCTAAAACAGGCGGGCTTGCAGGTTCATATCGAAACAAGCGGCTCCTCACCGTTGAGCGGATATCTGGACTGGATTACGTTTTCTCCCAAAAAATTCAAACAGCCTCTCGATGATATTTATAATCATGCGGACGAACTGAAGGTGATTATCCGCAAGAATAAGGACTTTGAGTGGGCTGAATTAAATGCTGAACGCGTCCGGGATGAGGCGGTACTCATCCTGCAACCGGAATGGTACAACCGCGAGGAAGCCACCCCGTTGATCGTCGATTATATAAAAGAAAACCCCCAGTGGAAGATTAGCCTTCAGTCCCACAAATATATGAACGTCCCCTGATATCCGGTAAAAAAACCAGAACCTTCCGAATAATTTTACTTTATATATGGTTTGAAAATTTCTTCCAGCGTCTGGTCAAAGGAATCGACCGGTTCCGGATTAAAGGGTTTGCCGGTGAGTTTATGAAAAAGTTCAGCATACCGCTCAAACACTTTCCAGCGAAATGCATCCGGCAAGTCGGGCAGCGTTTGTCCCTCTTTGCCCTGGAATCCGTGATCCATTAGCCATTCGCGCAGGAATTCTTTGGAGAGCTGTTTTTGGGGCTTCCCTTTTTTGAGGCGTTCCTGGTATTCGTCGGCATAGAAAAAACGGGAGGAGTCGGGGGTGTGTACTTCGTCTATCAACAAGAGGTCCCCGTTATGGAATCCAAATTCATATTTGGTATCAACAAGTATCAGTCCCTGTTTGGCAGCTTCTTCACGTCCTCGCTCAAACAGCTTAAAGGCAATATTTCGAATTTGTTTCCAGGTAGATTCATCAACAATTCCCTGTTCCAGAATTTCATTTTCGGAAATATCCTCATCATGTCCTTCTTCCGCTTTGGTGGCCGGGGTCAAAATCGGATTTTCAAAAGTCTCATTCATTCTGAGTCCCTCGGGAAGCGAGACGCCGGATAATTTTCTTTTACCACTTTTATAGACTCTCCAGGCATGCCCGGTCAGGCAACCCCGCATCACTACTTCAATGGGGATGGGGTCACAGGATTTCGCAATCGTGACATTGGGATGAGGAACATCAATCACATGCGTATCCGTTATATCTTCAACTTGATCGAAAGCATGAGCAGCCAGTTGGTTTAGAATTTGTCCCTTGAATGGAATTGCCTGTCGCATGATATGGTCAAACGCGGATATACGATCAGACGCCACAATCCCCAGGGTTTCGTCGTCAAGGGTATAAACCTCGCGAACTTTACCCCGATAGGGTTCCTCCAGGCCGCTGACGGAAGTTTGGGTGATGCAATTGTTCAGGGCATGTTCACGGTCAACTTGCTGCGAATAATGCATGAGACGAGTTCAGTTGTGTTTGGAATTTTTTGTGTTCTTGGTCGAGTTTCGAACGATCAGCTTGGGTTCAGTGGTTTCCTGCGTCCGTTCTGTGGTATTGTCACTGAGGATGGCTTTAAGCTGGTGCATGGCCCGGGTTCCGATATCATACATCTTTTGATCAATGGTCGATAAGTCGATGTATTTCGAAAACTTGATGTTGTCATGTCCCATAACGGCTATATCGTCTGGAACCGACTTCCCCAGGGTGGAGAGGGCGTTTATGGCTCCGATAGCCATCGTATCGTTGGTGCAAAAAAGGGCTTCGGGAAATGCACCGTGATCAGAGAACTTGGAGATCACCTCAAAACCCGCTTCTTCTGATAATCCGGCATGCTTGGTGGTATCTCCGGCTATGAACATCTCTTCCAAGATTGGAAGGTCGTGATCTTTCAAAGCATCGCGAAAACCTTGTTCCCGGTCGTTGGAAGCCTGTGATTCGATAGCCGGGGTGATCATGCCAATTTTTTCAAAACCCTGTTCAGCCAGGTGTCGACCAGCCATATATCCCCCCGTGTAGTTATCAAAATCGATATAATCGTAATCAGGATGATGAGATCCGATGAGTATGATAGGGATTTGGGAACTTTGAAGACGCTTATGGATGCTTTCATCGATAGCAATCGAAAATATGAAAAGAGCATCGGCTGTTCCGCGGTCCAGGAACTTCTTGAACGATTCTTTGGGATTACTTGATCCGGTATTAAAAATGACGACATCCAGATCCATTTGCTGGATCTCATCTTTTACCCCTTTAAGCACCTCGTTGAAGAACGGGGTGGTAAAAGAGGGGACTACAATACCGAGTATCTGAGGTTCTTGGCTGGCAAGTTTGCGGGCACTGATCTGGGGACGAAATCCCAGTTCGTCCACTGCCTCCATGACCTTGTCTCGGGTCGATTCCGAAACAAAAGCAGATTCATTCAAAACACGGGATACCGTCGAAATGGCAACATCCGCTTTTTTCGCGACATCATAAATGGTTATTTTTTTCTCCATAGTAAACGTAAAAGTAATGGTCAGTCGAGTAATTAGCTGATTCCCGGATATCCTCCGTTACCTTGGCGGTACACACCGGAATTACTTGCATTCGTATCCCACAAATTCCTTGCTGCCCAATTCGCAAAAACGTAATGGTTAACTTACTAAACATACGTTTTTAACGGGACAAAATTATATCATCTCATCCCGTTAAATTTTATATATTGACGAGGAAAGCAGCTTATTGCAATGCCAAAATATAAGATATATCAAAGTAAAAACTAACTTATGAGCGCTATTAAAAAAATATTAGTGGCCAACAGGGGAGAGATTGCTGTACGAGTTATGAGAACCTGCAAGGAATTGGGAATTAAAACGGTAGCGGTTTTTTCTGAACCTGATGCGGAAGCACCCCATGTGATGTATGCGGATGAGTCTGTTTTGCTGGGGGAAGCGAAGGCTTCAGAAAGTTATCTGAACATGGATAAAATTATCCAGGCCGCCCACGATTCCGGAGCCGATGCTATTCATCCAGGGTACGGATTTTTAAGTGAAAATGCGGAATTTGCACGCTATTGCAGAGAGGAAGATCTGATTTTTATCGGTCCCCCTCCCGAATCAATCCGCATGATGGGGGATAAGACCCGTGCTCGCGAATTGATGGATGACTCGGGTGTACCTTATCCGCCTGGTACCAAGGAGGCTATAGAGGATATCGATGAGGCCGAGTCTTTTGCTGAAGAGATCGGATTTCCCGTTTTGATTAAAGCGGCGGCCGGTGGAGGCGGAAAAGGGATGCGTATCGTCCAGGAAAAGAAAGACTTTAAATCAAGCCTGCGCGGGGCTAAGTCTGAAGCTATGAATGCATTTGGGGACGACCGCGTGTATATTGAAAAGTATTTGGAAAATCCCCGACATGTTGAATTTCAGATTATTGCGGATCAACACGGTAATGTTTTACATGTCTTCGACCGCGAATGTTCGGTACAACGCAGACATCAAAAGGTGATTGAAGAAGCTCCCTGTGCAATTTTAAGTGCTGAGATGCGGCAGGAGATGGCAGAGGCCGCAATTGCCGCCGCCCGGGCATGTAACTATGTAAATGCCGGTACGGTCGAGTTTATGGTCGACAAGGATATGAAGTTCTACTTTCTCGAAATGAACACCCGCCTGCAGGTAGAGCATCCGGTGACGGAGCTGATTACCGGAGTGGATCTGGTTGCTCTTCAAATCAGGGTGGCTGAGGGCAATGAATTACCATTGAAGCAGGAGGATATACAAAAAAACGGCCATGCGATTGAAAGTCGTATTTATGCGGAAGATCCCTCCGAGAATTTTCTTCCCAGTACCGGAAAGCTTCATAAACATCGAGTGCCTACCGGGGGCAATGTGCGTATTGATACGGGAGTTGAAGAGGGACAGGAAATCTCGATAGATTATGACCCGATGATTTCGAAGCTCTGTACGTACGGGCCGGACCGGGAGACGGCGATTAATCGAATGAGAAGAGCGTTGGAAGAGTATGAAATTTCCGGCTGCCGGACGACCATCCCATTTTGCTACTATGTCATGAACCATCCCTCATTTCGGGAGGCAGATTACAATACCCATTTTATTCAAAATCATTTTAATCCGGAAAAGATGACTATGTTGAGAGAAGAGGTTTCCGGACTCCACAAGGCACTGGCAGCGGCACTATTGAGCAAAAAACGCGCATCGCTGCACTCCATATCGAATGGGAGCCGGAAGGCGGCAGAATCTGATGGCATGTCGACTGACGCCTATTCAACCTGGTGGAAAAACCGTAATCACTAACCTGTCAATTGCAATAAGCTCTCATTTATTGGCTAAGCAAAAACCTGGAAATCGACGCCTATTCGAACAGTTGAAGGAACTGGATACCGAGCAGCGTAATCCTCGTACACGCGATATCGACCTCGCGGATCCCCTGGAAATAGCGAACATGATTAACCGCGAAGATCGTCTTGTGGCCGATCGAATCGAAAATGAATTGGAAACGATTGCCGGTACTATAGAGATGGTAAAAGAGGGATTGCGGCTCGGGGGACGGTTGATATACGTGGGTGCGGGCACCAGCGGTCGACTCGGAATATTGGATGCAGCCGAATGCCCGCCGACTTTTGGGACGGATCCCGAGCAGGTTAAAGGGTTGATAGCCGGAGGAAGACAGGCTGTTTTTGAAGCGCAGGAGGGAGCTGAAGATTTTGAGGCAAATGGAGTTGAAGCTCTAAAACAAGAAGAAGTTGCTCCGCCGGATATAGTATGCGGACTTGCCGCCAGCGGAAGAACGCCGTATGTAGTGGGAGCTCTCAAGGAGTCCAATCGCCTGGGGTGTAAAACGATATTGGTTACGACGGTTTCTGCCGACCAGTTGGATGACGGGCTTGCCGTGGACCAACTGATAGACATTCCGGTAGGGCCCGAAGCAATTATGGGCAGTACTCGCATGAAGAGTGCAACAGCTCAGAAAATGGTCCTGAATATGATAACCACAGGTGCCATGGTGCGGATGGGCAAGACTTATGAAAATGTGATGGTGGACCTTCAGCTCAGCAACAATAAACTGGTGGAAAGGGCGAAACGGATCATTATGATGTTTGCGGAGGTGAATTACGAACGGGCCGGTGAATTACTGAATCGATCCGGCGGACATGTAAAGACGGCTCTTATGATGGGATTGGCAGATCTGGATCGGAAGGAAGCCGAAAAAGCACTTGATTCCCATGATGGATTTATTCGAAAAGCTCTGATGGACCAAACCTGATCAAAGTAATATTCGTTCGCAGCAATGATACAAGCAATTTTTAGTGCACTTTACTGGATCTATTTTTCGATCTGTGTAATATTTTTGGTAGTC
>CAJXOW010000034.1 GCA_913057825.1 uncultured Balneolaceae bacterium
TTTTTCAAGCAGAAGACGGCATACGAGATAAAAAGTGGTAAAGTCGCCGGCCAGGTCATACAGGTAATTGATGAGACGATGCGGCTCCATATGGTCGGCGGCGCTTTGTATGACTTCCGGGAAGTCGTGCAGTGCCTTGATCAATGAAATTTCCGCTTCGTGTTCGAGCAGGGCAAAGTCCGTATCGACGTTTTCAAAATCGTATCGTTCGTTTACTTTGCGCAGAATACTCTGAATTCGTGCATGGGCGTATTGAAGATAGAATACGGGATTGTTTTCACTTTCCTCTTTCGCCTGCGCGATATCAAATTCAAGATGGGTGCTGGGCGACCGCATAAGGAAAAAGAATCTGGTGACATCGGAACCAACCTCGTCCATCAGTTCATCAAGGGTTATGAAATTGGCCTTTCGCGTGCTCATCTTGAACGGTTTGCCTTCTTTGACCAAAGTAACGAACTGGTAGACCAGAACATCAAATTTGGAGGCGTCGTATCCCAAGGCTCCCACGGCAGCCAGCACATCGGGATAGGTGTCGATATGGTCGGCACCGAAGATATCGATGCACCGATCAAAACCGCGCTCCAATTTATTGATATGATAAGCAATATCGGGGAGCCGGTAGGTTGGCTCGCCGCTGCTTTTGATCAGAACGGTGTCCTTTTCCTTGTCGAATTCAGATGTTTTAAACCAGGTGGCCCCCTCGGCGTCGTACGCCAGGTCCTTCTCCTTCAGCTTTTCGACCACCTCATTTATGGAGTGGTCTTCATAGAGCGTGTGTTCATTGAAGAATGAATCCATCTGTATATTCAGCCGTTCGAGGGTATGTTTGATCTCCTCGAATATATAGTTTTCAGCAATCTCCTGGAACGTATCGAGTTCTTTATCCCGTAACTCATCGCCCTCGGCATCGTAAATGGACTGGGCAATATCGCGGATGTATTCCCCCTGGTATCCCTCTTCAGGGAAAGCACATTCTTCTCCAAGCAATTCCAGGTACCGGACTTGTACACTCTCACCGAGCAGCCTCATCTGTCGACCGGCATCGTTGAAATAGTATTCGCGCTCAACATGGGCTCCGGTCCACTCCAGCAATCGAGCCACGGTATCGCCGAGAACTGCATTTCTGCCGTGACCGATATTTAATGGCCCCGTGGGATTGGCACTGACGAATTCGACCTGCATTCGTTGATCTTTATGCTGGTCGGTTCGGCCATAATTGGCTTGTTCCGATAAAATGGTATTCAGCAGTTGGTAGAGATAAGGCCTGGCATATCGAAAATTAATAAACCCGGGTCCGGCTACCTCCACGCTTTGTAGTTTGTCCTCGTTGTATTCGAGTCGGTCGACGATAGTTTCAGCGATATTTCGAGGATTATCCCCCACCGGCTGGGCCAGTTGCATTGCTATATTGGTAGCGGCATCCCCGTGTTCTTTGACATTGGGCTTCTCAATTTCGATCTCGGGGATCGATTCCAGTTCAAAGGATGCAAGCGCATCTCGTAAAATGGATCGCAAATACGTCTTCATAAATAGTTAAAATGTTTTTCAATGTTCGTCGGTCTATGTTTCCTGAGTTCACTTCATGGGTGACGCTCCGCACGCGGGAATCGCTCTGCTCCGAGTGCCGACGCGAGTAATATGGCACGGGAAATTTCACAGGTACGCATCAATTTAAGCTAACCGGGAGTACCGAGCCTATAATTTAGCAAGCTTGTGACAGCACCAAATATAAAACTTTGTAGGGATTATGCAGGAATCTAATTTTCGCAGACTTGATAAGCACCGGGGTGGTGGTTTCGAGGCATAAAAATTTCGGGGCAATTTAGTGAAGATCTTTGTCCAACCGGGTACGGGACCGTTCTGAGTACTTAAAATTTTTCGAACCAAATCATCATATAGGGCTATGAATTTGGAATTGTATCCAACTAAAGAAAAAAGAGCAAAGCCGCGAGAAAAAATTTTTCATCGAAGGCACGGTCCGGTGCCCGGTTGGACAAAGATCAGCTGTATTGTGAGCTAGGTAATTGCAAAAGTATGCTATCGGAGAACGACCGCCCGCTGCAGCAACGAGCGTCAATTAATGATTGGTGTTTAGTTCAAGTGCCCTTCGGCTCGCAGACTGGTATATGTTTTACCGGCTATGATGATGTGATCGTCGAGGGGAATACCCATCATGTCCCCCGCCTTGGAGATGCGTCGCGTCAGGTTGATGTCGGCTTTTGATGGATTGGGGTTACCCGATGGATGGTTGTGGAGCACGATGATGCTGTTGGCTTCATTCAGTATCGCCTGGCGAAGTACTTCGGAAACGTCGACGATGGTGGAGGTAGCACCTCCGGAACTGATTTTCTGATGACCACTCAATGTTTTGGCGGCATTCAGAAAGCCCATCATAAAGACTTCTTTGGACAGGTCTCTGAGTTTTGGACCAAAATAGGCCTGGGCGTCTTCCGGACAGCGTATGGTAATTGAATCGCCCAGTTCGGCGACCTCGATGCGGCGTGAAAGTTCAAAAACAGCTTCGAGCGTGAGCGCTTTCACCCGGGCGATGCCGGGAATGACTTTCAATTCCTGCCATGATCGTCGATAGAGGTTTCGCAGTCCACCGAAATGAGTCAGAAGGTTGCGCGACATATCGATGACATTCATCTTGCCGCTGCCTGATCGCAGCAGAATGGCGAGCAGTTCGGAATTGGACAGGCTTTCGGATCCATAGTTTACCAGTTTTTCGCGCGGTTGCTCATCCGGCAGCATTTCTTTGACGGTCCGATTGGATGAGGAAGACGATGGAAAAGATATGTTTTTTGACATATTATACTTTCGAGTTTGAGATAAGTGCTTATGGGTATTGTTTGATCGTTCTAAAGCACATTACTTACAATTATTTTTAGTTGGTATCGATATGAGTTAACTGTAAACAAGGTGGGTAAGCGATGTCTTCATTTGAATATTCGGTGGAAAACTGGCAGTCCCTGGAAGAGAAAACGCTGCTCGAAACGCCGGTTTTTGATATCAAACGCCGCCGGGCGATCTTGAACCGTGAAAACCTGGAGGGAGCATTTTATTTGATCCAGGCACCGGCCTGGGTGAATATATTGGCGACTACGGAAGATGGACGGGTGATCCTGGTCGAACAGTACCGGCATGGCATAGAAGAACCGACAATCGAAATTCCGGGCGGAGTTGTGGATCAAAATGAAAATCCGCAAAAAGCGGCACGCCGTGAATTGCTGGAAGAAACCGGTTACCGGGTTCAGCGGTTGCATTACCTGGGGAAAGTGAGTTCGAATCCGGCACTATTTACCAACTACACTCATATGTATTGGGGCGAAGATTGTCGGCGTCACCAGTCGGCTTCCACCGACCGGCATGAGTTTATCAAAACCCACCTGATGCCGGAAGATACTTTTTTTGAGCGGGTAAAAAACGGAGAGATACACCATGCCCTGGTGGTAGCGGCGGCGGCTCGTTATATGTTGTATCGAAGGGAAAAAGGGTAAATAACAAATCTGGATTTAATCAGGTTTTTAATGTCCGGCGGTAGTTCGGGACAATTGCCCCCCTGAAGGCGGCGGGTGAAGGGAATACCGGGATTAATTTAATTACAGTCGATTTATTGTTATATTATTAAATAACCAGATAGAAATATTATGGATAGCAGCCGTTCACAGGCGGGTTGAAGCAGGTCGACTTTGCAAGACGACAGGATCCGACGGGACGGTATAGAGACGATAACTGATTACGTAATATATTTGCGGCGAATAAGTTGGATAATTGCCGCAAGATTAATTGCAACGAGGAGATCATTCATTATGGACAAATTAACGGACGAATTACTTGACCATGTAGCCTATCGCTTTAAGCTGCTGGGTGAACCAATGCGGCTTCGTATTTTGTCATGTTTAAAAGATGGAGAGAAATGTGTTCAGGATCTGGTGGAAGAAACCGGGGCCGGGCAGGCCAATGTCTCCAAACATCTTTCCCTTTTAATGAATGACGGGGTCGTGAATCGTCGTAAAGATGGCCTTCATGTGTTCTATTTTATTGAAGATGAAACCATTCATGAGTTATGCAACCTCGTCTGCGACAGCCTTGAAAAGAGTACCGAAAATATGCAGCAGGCCTTTAAGCGGAGTTAACCGCCTGTTGGACTTTTTCATGATCAGCTACGAAAAATTACATTAGCAGCCTGGTAAAAAATCCCCCTTCGGAGGGGGAAGGTCCATCCCCAAAAAGATTTTTGGGATGGACAAGGGGGAGGACCAATCACTCGCTGCGCTCGTGAAGGTGAAGGGTGAAAGCCGAAAGGTGAAAGAGTTAACATCCCCCTTAGGGTGCCTTTTCCCCGACCGTAGTCGAATCAGGCTGCGACAGCTAATTGGGACAGGCTCCGACCACTTTAGGAATGGACAGGGAGAAGGCCCTGTAAGAATAACAACTAAAACCTGTTTCATTCGAAACTCTTCGGGAGGGGAGGAGCGAAGAAAGCTTGCGAGAAGAATGAACTTCAGGGACGTCTACGAATATCTTTTAAAGAATTTTTGTAATGTTCTGGTTTGAAGCCTATCTAATAAGAGCGTAAGATGTAGAGTTCTATTCTGTTTTTTCATTAATTTTAAAGTAGACTTTTAGTTATGGTTGAAGAAGGAGACCGCATAGATACCGATTTCACCTTGAATATTGTAGAGGATGGGGAAGAAAAAGAGGTTAAGTTCGGTGATTTGCTGGATCGCCCGGCCGTCGTATCGGTCTATATGCGTAATAATACTCCCGGCTGCGATAAGCAAAATGAAAGCCTGGCCGGTGAATCGAGTTATTTTTTCGAGAAAGGATACAAGCTGATAGCGATCAGCAAGGATACCTGTGGTTCACACAAGAATTATGCAGAGAAAAAGGGAATTGACTATATCCTGGCTTCCGATCCCGATTATAAGTTTGCAAAAGCAACCGATTCGATCGTCGAAAAGAATATGTTCGGTAATTCGTTTGAAGCTCCTTCACGATCGGCCTACATTATAGATACAGATGGTACGGTGCTTTCCATCATCGAAAAAGTGAATACCAAAAATCATGCTGATCAGTTAAAAGAAGTCATAGAAACCATTTCAGAATCTTAAAAGCTGGTAAGGTTGTAGATGAAATCGTTAGTCATTGTAGAATCGCCGACCAAGGCGAAAACCATTCGAAAATATTTGCCGGAAAACGGACAGACGTTTACGGTGGACTCTTCTATGGGACATATCCGTGATTTGCCGGCATCCGCTAAAGAGATCCCCACCAAATTCAAAAAGGAAGATTGGGCGAATCTCGGGGTGAACGTAGATCATGATTTTGAGCCGCTTTATGTGATCCCCCATGGAAAGAAAAAGGTGGTAAAAAAGTTAAAGAAAGAGCTCAAAGATTCGGACGAACTCATCCTGGCCACTGACGAAGATCGCGAAGGTGAAGCTATTTCATGGCATCTGACCCAGGTGCTTAATCCGAATGTGCCGGTCAAGCGAATGGTTTTTCATGAAATTACCCAGGAAGCAATTGAAAAGGCACTGGAGAAGTTTCGTGATATTGACATGAATCTCGTAAACGCCCAGGAAACACGACGCATATTGGATCGGCTGGCCGGTTATACCATTTCGCCGCTGCTGTGGAAAAAAGTGGCCCCTGGATTGTCGGCGGGACGTGTGCAGTCGGTGGCTGTTTCGTTCCTTGTGCTTCGCGAGCGGGAACGGATGCGGTTTAAAAAAGGGCGATACTGGGATCTGACGGCCTATCTGAATAAACAAGACCAGAAGAAAAAGTTTCAGGCCGAACTGACCTATGTCGATGGTAAACGCCTGGCCAGCGGCAAGGATTTTGACGAAAATACCGGGAAGCTGAAGAAGCCCGAGTCGGTGGAGCTGCTGGATGATGAGAAAGCGAAGGCCTTGCGAAAAGCGTTGGACAAGGCCATGTGGAGTGTTAAAAAGGTAGATTCGAATTTTAAGCAGCGATCGCCGGCCCCGCCTTTTATTACTTCCACACTGCAACAGGAGGCCAACCGGAAGTTCGGTATGTCGGCCAAGCAGACGATGCAGACTGCCCAGCGACTGTATGAGAATGGATTGATTACGTACATGCGTACCGATTCGTTTAACCTGTCCAACCAGGCGATCCATGCGGCCCGTTCTGCGGTCGAAAACATGTATGGGGAAGATTATTTGTATAAAAGCGTGCGGACTTATCGGTCCAAATCGCAGACGGCCCAGGAGGCCCATGAGGCTATTAGACCGGCTGGCGGTAACTTTTTGAAGCCCAAACAAACGGGGCTGAGCGGTAGAAGTTTTAAATTGTACGACCTGATCTGGAAGCGCACGATTGCCACCCAGATGCGAAATGCCGAACTGGAGTTTATTAATGTAACGATCGAAGCCAATACCGATGAGCGCAATGCCTTGTTCAAGGCCCGCGGCAAGAAAATTCACTTCCCCGGATTTTTCCGTGCTTATGTGGAAGGCAGTGATGATCCGGATGAGGCAATCGAAAACCAGGAAAAATGGCTGCCCAAGCTGGAGGAGCAGGAAGCCTTGAATTGCAATAAAATTACGGCGAACGATCATGAAACAAAGCCGCCGTCCCGCTACACCGAAGCTACCCTTGTTAAGGAGTTGGAGAAAAAAGGAGTAGGTCGTCCAAGTACCTATGCCACGATTATAAGTACCATACAGGACCGCGGTTATACGGAGAAACAGGGTAAGACGCTAATTCCCACTTACACGGCATTTGCGGTTACCGAGTTGCTTGAAAATCATTTCCCGGAACTGGTAGACAGCGACTTTACCTCGGAACTGGAACATCGACTTGATGAAATTGCCCGAGGCAATGAGGATCCCAAACAGTACCTGCAGTCGTTCTACAAGGGGGAACAAGGACTCGAACAAAAAGTGGAACAGCAAGAAGACAAAATCGATCCTCGCAAAGCGAAGAAACTGAACCTGCCAATAGAAGGGCTCAACGGGCTCCAAGTGTTTATTGGCCGGTACGGACCCTATGTCCAGCAGAATAAAGATGGAGAAGAAATTAAAACCTCGCTGCCCAATGATTTAAATCCCGGGGATATCACCGCGGACAAGCTTAAGGAATTGATCAAAGTCGCGGAAGAGGGGCCCAAACCGATCGGTCAGCACCCGGAAACCGGGCAAAATGTCTATGTGTTAACCGGTCGATACGGTCCGTATGTTCAACTGGGAGAAAGTGATTCGGATGAAAAACCCAAGCGGGTTTCTCTGCTCAAAGGGATGAAGCCGGAAGAGGTGGATCTGGAACTTGCACTTGATTTATTATCGCTGCCCCGTACGCTGGGTAAACATCCCGAGACCGGTGAGGAAGTGAAGGCTGGAATAGGGCGGTATGGTCCCTATGTCTTTCATGACGGTACATTCAAATCGTTGACCAAAAAGGATGACGTTTTAACCGTGGAGCTGGATCGGGCGGTTGAGTTGTTGAAGCGTAAGAAGAAAAGCAGCCGGGAAATCAAGAGCCTGGGCAATCATCCCGAAAATGGACGTTCTATCCGGGTGATGGATGGCCGCTACGGGCCCTATATTAAATACGGCAAGAAGAATATCAGTTTATCGGACGACGTGGATCCGGAAGAACTTACCCTGGAACAGGCAACGGAAATAATTGACCAAAAGTCGAATAAAAAGTAATATACATCCTACACATTTTCTTAGCCGACTAAACCGTGCTCCATGGATAGAAAATCCGATCAGTATTTCAAATACCCTCCGAACATGCACGAATTGGATCTGGCTACCCTGGTGTCGATGTATCGCTCAAGAGGAGAGCCCAGGACGGCTACGCCGGGCAGCTACTTTGCCTGTTCCCTGACGCAGCGCTTAATCAAGCAGGGAAAATGGTGGTTTGGCTTATATTACAGCCAGGATGCCTGGGATCGACTGCTGACCCGCGGCAGCAATGGCTTTCCATTGACGGAAGTTGAACTGAATGTGCTTGGGTTAACTTTGATTCAGCCGGGCGATACCGAGCCGTTTCGAAGTTTCGTGGAACAAAGCTGCGGCATCAGTCCCAAGTTATGCTACTTGATCATTAACGATCTGAAACAGTTTGATTTTGTGAAGGAGGATGATGATAGCCGGCTCACGATCACCAACGAAGGCAAAGAAGCCTTGAAGGGTATTTCCCAGCGAATTTATGATCAATCATTTGACGAAGAGATGCTTTTTGTGAACCGTCGAAAACGGCAGAGCCGGTTGAATCTTTAGAAGCTCTCGCTTATCCCGAAGAGGAATCTCGCCTTGAACTCATCATGTCCATTGTTCAGGTCGTGCATGTAGAAAGGGACCCGTAGACTGAGTTGCATTTTTTGCAGGAATTTGCTCTGAGCGGTCCAGCGGCGCAGGGCGTCCAGCTCGGAAATATCATATGTCATACCGGTGCCCACACTTGCCAGCAGAGATTTGTTTTGATCATCAGCAATAACGGGCATATCTCCCAGGAAGACGCCCTCCCATGCTTTTCCGGTACCGGCAAAGAGTTCAAGGGTCAGAGGAGCACCTCGCAGGGGAGTCCAGGAGTTCCAGATAGTAGCTGACCAGTAATTGTTCCAGTTTTCGGGATTTTGCAGGTCGGGGCTTCCGATACCCGGGAGACCGTATCCGATTAGTCCGTTCCCGCCATTTGCAACCAGATTCAGGTCCTGGCGGGCTGTTTCCTGTCCCACCATGTTAAAGAAACTGGTGTACGTTTCGTTATTCCAGAGTTGGACGGTGGTGGGCTCGGAGAGGTTCCAGCGGAATTGCCTGGGCAATTGTTGCGTGCCGAGGCCAAAGGAAAGACCGACGCGGGTTGAAAAATCGCTTGACCAATTATGCGTCTTGTTGCCGGTAAATTCGGTAAAGGAAGCAGAAAACAGGTCGCGATGCGTGGCGGCTACCGATCGAACCTGGAAGCCATTGCTTGATGCATTGCCATGGGTGTAGCGTACATCAAATCCAAAGACATCCCCGCTTTCCCAATTTCCAACAAACTGCGGTTCCATCCGGTTGGCTGTCTTGGAATGATGAAAGGCTCGTAGGGAGATCCTGCGGTTTTTCTCTTCAAGGATACCAAAATGTCCCAGTCGTTTCTCCAGTTCCACATACTCCTCAAATACACCGTAATAACGACGCATCGAAGCTTCCAGGTAGGTCTCTTTTCCGAACTGGTCCAGTTTTTTTCGATAGTTAATATTGTAGTCGACATCCGTTTGATCGGCCCCGTAGTCATCCAGGGGACCGCTTGTCAGAAAGAAGTCGAGCGCCAACGCACGGTCGCCAAACAGGTAGGAGCCGGAAGACGAAAATCCAATCCGCATTCCCGCTTCCTGGCCGTACCATAGCGCAGGTCGGGCCGAAACTTCGTATTCATCCCAGCCGGGACGGACCGGCTTCAGCCAGTGGACATCGAGGGGGAACTTGTTTTTGTTGTTTAGACGATTAACATCTGCCAGGTGCATGCTTGGATCCAGCGTAATCTCCTTGATGTCCGATTTTCCAGCAAGATCGACACTGAATTGATAGCGGGGATGGGTCCACGCCCAATCTTCATGATTCACGCGTTTCCCGTACTCCTGCTGGGGCGGTTTTCGCTCTCGCATGATACCCAGGGGGATGTAGTGCAGTTCTTTGCTTCCATCCTCGTATTCCACTTGAACATCTATGGGCATGGTTGCTTCCGAGTGGCGGCGTAAAGTGATGTCGAGTTGATCGTCTGTACGGGAGACCTCCTCGATCGCATAGTCAATTTCATCGGTAGAGTGCAACCAGTAATTAAAATACCAGTCGAGCTGCATCCCGGATTTTTGTTCGGCCACTCGTTTGAAATCCTGAGGCGTCGGATGCTTGAACTTCCACTGGTCGTAGTAGGCCCGGATCGTCTCGGAGAAGGTTTCATCTCCAATGATATAGGAAAGCTGCTCAAGAAAAGCGGATCCCTTGGAATAGGATGAAACGCCATAGGCGTAATTGGTACGGAATCGGTCGGCATGGGTGATGGAGGGTTCTTCCAGATCATAATATTTGATTTGCAGATAACTCAGGTAGTGTCCCCGTATCGCATCACGAGAGCCTCCCATGAGTTTTTGCATGGCCTTGCTGGAATAGTGGGTGGTGAATCCCTCATCCATGAAGGGATAACGACTTTCGTTGGTGGCCAGAACGCCATAGAACCAGCTGTGAGCAAGTTCATGGGCCATAACACCGACCAGGCTGCCTTTTGAGCGGTGACCGGTGATCAGGGTGCTCATCGGGTATTCCATTCCTCCGTCACCGCCCTGCAGCACTGTATATTGTTTATAGGGATAAGTGCCGATATGCTTGTTGAAATATTGAATGGCTTCAACGGTTTTTTCACCGAGGATGTCCCAGTGCTTGGTTTGCGGGCGATCAACGTAAAGCAAGTGGACGGTCGGACCTCCATTGGGTACTTTGTAGGTATCATGCGTATAGTTTTCATCGGCCGCCCAGGCAAAGTCATGCACATTGGGAGCATAAAAATGCCAGGTCAGCTTCCCGGTGTCGGGACGATCGAGGGGTTGATCCGAATCAGCATATCCATGCCCTACTTCCTGTGGGTTTTGCAGGTATCCCGTTCCGCCAACGGTATAAGCTGAGTCGAGGGTGATTGATACGTTGAAATCGCCCCATACTCCGATGAACTCCCGTTGTACATAGGGATGGGTTTCCCATCCTTCATGGGTGTATTCGGCAATTTTGGGGTACCACTGGGTCATTGAAAAATCGATGCCTTCCATGTTATCTCGGCCGGAACGACGTACCTGGAGCGGGATCTGGCTGTCAAACTTCATGCGGAACGTGGCTTGCCCGCCCGGTGGAATTGGACTGGCAAGATCGGCTTCAAGAACGGTATTTTGAATATGATATTCGATCTTTTGACCGTTTTGCGTCAGTTTGTTGATATGGTGATATCCCTGTTCGGCCTCGGACAAATGCAGGATCCGGGACCCGATGCGTGAGTCGGGATCATGCAACAGGCGGGATCGTTTATCCATCATGCTGTTGGGTTGGAAGGCATTAAAATAAAGATGGTAATAGATACGGTGAAGCGTGTCCGGGGAATTGTTGGTGTAGACTACTTTTTGGCTGCCCTTCATCTCATGGGTTTCCACATCCAGCTCAATATCCATATCATAGGAAGCGCGCTGCTGCCAATAGCCGGATTCCTGGGCATGCAGAGGGATTGCTGTTAGGATGTAAAACGAAATAGTAAATGAAAGTACACCAGCAAAAAGTAAACCTTTACGTAGCATGAGTGGATTAAGGATTCGTTGAATGAAAGTTTTGGACAAACTTATAACGCAGGCGGGATAGAGTAAAGCCCGTTATGGATAATATTGAGATTTTGAAAACAGGGCGGCGGTTCCGAAGCATTAAAATTTTCTGGGTATAAGCCTGAAATAACTGTTAAAGTTTGTAGGGCAATCAGGTGTTAGCTGCCAATAAACGAAGAAAAGTTTCCGAGCAAGGAACCGCCGCCCGGTTTATCAAAAATCGATTAGAACGAGTTACGGCTGCTGAAGGCGCGACTAAGCGTAGCTTCGTCGATATATTCAAGTTCGGTTCCCATTGGAATACCGTAAGCAATGCGGGTTACATCAATCTCATGATGCTTGAGTAATTTGTTGATATAATAGGAGGTGGCTTCGCCCTCTGAATCAGGATTCAGAGCGAGAATAATTTCATTAACCTCTTCCTCCTCGTCATGCACCCGATCCATTAACTCCTTGATGCGAATGTCGTCCGGACCGATGTTATCGAGCGGCGAGATAGTGCCGCCGAGCACGTGATAGCGCCCGTTGAATTCGCCGGTTTTTTCGATGGTGTACACATCTTTGGGATCCTCTACCACGCAAATAATCCCGGTGTGACGTTTGACGCTGCTGCAAATGGAGCAAGGATTCTGGTCAGAAATATTATGGCAGATCGAGCAATGATCCACCGACTCCTTCAGGTCGATCAAGGCCTGGGCCAGTTTAAAGACATAGTCATCGCTTTGTTTTAGCAGGTGCATAGCGATGCGCTGGGCCGATTTACGACCGGTACCCGGCAGCTTGGTAAGCTGTTCGATAGCTCGTTCCAGTATTTCGGAAGTTACCTGCAAAATAGATATAGGATGCGGTTAAAAGCCCAGGTTGCTGAGATCCATGCCGGGAATATTTCCGCCGCCGGGAAGCATATCCTTATACGCTTCCTGCATTTTTTCTTTACTGGCTTCTTCCGCTTTTTCCAGGGCTTTGTTAACACCGGCAACGATGAGGTCTTCAAGCATTTCCTGGTCTTCCGGATCGATGACCTCCTTGTCTAACTCAATGTTGACAATCTCCCGGTTGCCGTTGGCTTTGACTTTCACCATGCCGCCGCCTGCTTCCGCTTCAACCTCGACATTTTTGAGGTTGTCTTGTATCTCTTTCATCTTGTTCTGCATTTCGGAAAGCTTGCCGAACATATCGGCCATGTTCTGATTTTGATTACTCATAAATTGATAGCTTTTGGGTTGATCATAAAGAGTTCATGGATCGAACGGCTGGAATATGGAAAAGGTCAATATTCCAGTTCTGCTCCAAACATTTCGACGATCGTTTTTATCTTTGGATCCTTGTTTTGAAGGTCCTTAAATCGTTCATAAGGACTTTTGGAGCGTTCTTCTGATGATTCGCTGTTGACCACTTTTGAGTCTATCTGCAAACCGGTGCCTACAAATTGGCTGAATCCGCGAGTGACCTTCCTTCGATGTTCACGAATCAATTTTTGAGCGAATGAATTCTCGCACCGTAATATAACGGTTCGGTTGCTAAGATCCACAGGTTCCATCCGCTCCAGCTGAAGGAAAAGCATCTGTGAGACTTCATCTTCGAATTGTTTAACGAATTTGTTCCACGATTCTTTTAAATCCGCCACATTTAGTTGTTCGGGCTTTTGCTGTTTCTCTTCATCGGGTCTGGCGGTTGGCTGATGTTTCTTTTCGGGCGGTTTATGATCCAGTTGACTTTGATATTTGTTGAGCGAGGAGTTGCCGAAGAAGTCGTGATTTTTGTACCGATTTTCCTGTTCCCTCGTTTTTTGGTCGGCAGTAGAATCTGCTGATGCATTAGGTGCTCCGTTGGAGTCAGCGTCTGCTTGGGTAGATGGATCGGCCGGTGACGACGGGGCGGTCGGTTCTGAAGGCTCCTTTTGCATGTTTTTTGCCGTGGTCGAACCGGAGGTGCCGTTGGATGCGCCTTGCTCTTCTACCGAATGCCCGGACGAACGGTCCGACGAGGACCCGGTGGTTACCCGTTCGGATTGTTGGGAGGAGGAGGTGGTTTGGTCGGATCCGTTTGAGGAACTATAGTTTTTTTTTAATTCCTCGAGCCCGCTAATGAGATTTTGCAGCGTTCGACTTCGCTGCATGTGGATAAGTTTAAGAATGGCCACTTCAAACTGGATGCGTGGCTGCTGGGCCTCTTTTACGTTGTGTTGTGCTTCGCTGGCGATGTGCAGCATGCGCATCAAGTCATTTCGGCTGAAGACTTCCGCTTTGCTGCGGTAGCGCTTTTTGGTGTTCTCGGAGGCTTCGACAAGGTAAAGCTGTTCGGAGTTCTTGGCAACGTAAAGGTTTCTCAGGTGCTCCAACAGTTCGGTCAAAAATTCCTGGATGTCATATCCTTCCCGCAGCACTTCATTAACGAGGTCCAGACCACGGTTGGCATCATGAACTTCAACGGCGTCGGTCAGGTCGAACAGGCGATCGGTACTGACCACGTTAAGAGCCCGTAAAAGTTCTTCGTGCTGAATAGTATCACCGCAGAACGAAATGGCCTGGTCCATCAATCCCAGGGCGTCCCGGAGGGCCCCATCCGCCTTTTTGGCAATGACGTGCAGAGATTCATCGTCAATCTCAATATTTTCACGGTCCGATATAGTCCGC
Source organism: uncultured Balneolaceae bacterium (assembly GCA_913057825.1). Lineage (GTDB taxonomy): Bacteria > Bacteroidota > Rhodothermia > Balneolales > Balneolaceae > CAJXOW01. The sequence continues at coordinate 13,963 of CAJXOW010000034.1, forward strand.
AGCCGATCTACGATTTCGTCAACCTTGAGTCTTTTGAAATCAAAACGTTGTACCCGGGAGAGAATGGTGGGCAGCACCTTGTTGGGCTCGGTTGTAGCGAAGATAAATATTACATGATCAGGGGGCTCTTCCAGCGTTTTCAGAAAAGCGTTGAAAGCCGACTTGCTGAGCATGTGAACTTCATCAATGATATATATCTTGTATCGGCCGTTTTGAGGTGGTACGCGAACTCGTTCCCGTAATTCCCGGATGTCTTCGACGCTGTTGTTAGAGGCTGCGTCGATTTCAATAACATTCAGGGTTTGATTCAGAGCCTCTCCATCCACGTTTTCACCTATTTGGTTGACTTCGCGGGCCAGCACGCGAGCCATCGTGGTTTTGCCGACCCCCCGCGGGCCGCTGAACATGTAGGCATGGGAAAGGCGGTTTTGCTGAAGAGCATTTTTGAGCGTACTGCTCACATGCCGCTGCGATACAATCTCGTCAAATGACTGAGGTCGATACTTTCGTGTTAGTGCCCGGTACTGATCGCTCATACTACAGTGCGTTGGGTTGGAAAATCTTAAGTTGTCCTGAATACATTATAATAATATAAAAAATGCGTGAGAATATTGATTTACAATTGGTATAATTTCCATCGGCTGCGAGTGTTGCTACGATATCATCCCCGCATGATTTCTTCAACTTCCTCGATCTCCTTGGGGACATCAGTCATGTTTTCATATCCCTCTTCGGTCACGATAATGTTATCCTCGATGCGCACGCCTCCGAACTCAAACATCTCCCTGAGTTTGCTTTCGTTTAAATGGGAAGCCTTGTCCTCATTTTCAAAAGCCGGTTCAAGCAGGGCGGGGACGATATAACAACCGGGTTCAACGGTCAGGACCATATTGGGTTCGAGGGTCCTGCGAACACGCAGGTATTTGAGCCCGGGCCGATCTATGCGTTCAACCCCTTTCGGGTATCCCCCTACATCATGGGTGTCGAGTCCGAGAAAATGCCCCAGTCCGTGAGGATAAAACAGGGCAAAGATGTCTTTTTCCATCAGTTCATCAACTTCTCCATACACCAGGTCAAGATCTTTTAGTCCCTGCATGATTACACGGGCCGATTGCAGGTGGAGATCTTCCATTTTGACCCCGGCTTTCGTGCTGTTTAGCACTTCTTTTTGGGCATTGAGAACGGCCTGGTATATACCGGCCTGGAGATCCGAATAGCTGCCATCTGCCGGGAACGTACGCGTGAAGTCTGACGAGTATCCATTATATTCATAGCCGGCATCGATCAGAAACAGATCGTCTTTATCGATGCGGTCGGTGCAGTCTACATAGTGAAGGACAGCACTGTTTTTCCCGCTGGCGTGTATGCCGTTATATGCTTCATGCAACAAGCCGTGCCTGCGGTTATGGTAGTCGAATACCGCTTTGACTTCATATTCATACTGGCCGGGTTCCACCGACTTCATGACTGCCCGGTGGGCTATGCTGTTAATACGTGAAGCTTCGCGCAGTTGGTCAAGTTCCCAGTCGGTTTTCAGGGAGCGGCAATAGGTAATGGCATCGGGCAAAGCCTCGGTGTCAAACTCGGCATCATTATACAACTCTTCCAGGAACTCAACATGCTCTTCGTTGAGACAGTAGATGGTTTTCGGATCGAATTCTTTAAGTACCGAAGGCAGTTCGCTATCGTAGTGCAGGTGATCGGGATCGTACTCGTTTTGATAAGTCTGCTGCGATTTTATGAATCCATGCCACACAGCGTACTGATCATCCCGTTTTGGGGCAAATAGATGGTATTCCTCCCGCTGCAGGTCCAAAAGCATATGAAAATCCGGTTCGTTTACTCCGGACAGATACCAAAAATTGGATTCCTGGCGAAATGGAAACTCAAAGTCGGTGTCGTACCGATACATGATTTCGCCCCCTTTTAGGTAAACGAGGCTGTCTTGTCCGTCTTCAAATAGCGAATAAAGTTTTTTGCGGTGTAAGTCGTGCATAGCTAATAAAAATGGTCGTTAATTATGAATGATTTTCGATCGACTCAAACCAGTGATAGAGCCGGTCGGGCAATTGTTTAAAGGTCTCTTGCGTCATTTCCCGGGCTTGCAGCGATAATTGACGCTGCGCATCAAATGAATGTATATGACCCGTTGTGTAAACATGCATATTCTTTTCAATGCGATCAAAAAGCAAGTTAAAATTTATATCGATGAACCCAATATTTTCTTTTTCTCGATTAATCACGCAGCTTAAATGCGAATCCTGATCCCGGGAGGCCATAAAAGCCAGGGCTATTCGAACGCGAGGCGAGTCCTGAACCTGTTGCACATGGTAGTAGTGATCCAGCAGCAGATGGTCGGGGTGTTGGCTAAATGATAAGAAAGTCACGGAGGGTTCCTGTTTTTCCGCTTCGATCCAGTACAAATTGAGCAGCCGGCCAAGAGTTTGTCGAAGTTCATCAGGGGATCTGCTTCCGATAAATCCGCGATCCACCCAGTATGCGGCAGTTTTAGTGCGAGATGTTTCAATGCGATAGGGAGCGGGGGGGGCTTCAAGAGCTTGAACCTGATCCGACGAAACATCAAACCACCGGTCGGTGTGACCATTGCTCAAAAGAATCAGGGGAGCCCCGATTTCCCGGTTGTAGCGGGCAATTTGGGTGGCGGCCTCTTCGGACAGGGGGACTTGCTCGGATTTGCACTCAACCAGCAATGAGGGATTAAACGATTTGTCGTAGCAGAGGATATCAGATCGCCGAACGGTTTCTGCCCGGGACAGTTGGACCGGCGTTTCGGTCGAGATACGGGATTTGGGACAGATCGATTCGTGGATAAAACAATTCAACAGCCGTTGGCGTACGCGTTCTTCGGGTCGAACTTTCAATGTTTTACTATGAATCGGATCCCATAGTTTCTTCTGTTCATCCCGGTAAACCAAGTAAGGATAATGAAATCGAGCCAGACTGTTCATCATTATGTGCCAATTTTAGCATTTTCGGACCTGATACAGCCATAGGCTCCGCGGCTGCGGGGTAATTAATAATTTAAGATTTACGATTTAAAATTATGGACGTCAATAGATGGCAGTTTGGTTTTGCCGGCAACGGTTTTGATGGAGGGGAGTGGCAATACCATTGAACTAAGGTTTACCGCCGTTGCTCTTTAGAGGTATTGCGCCTGGAAAAGCGCGTCCAATAATTTTAAATCTTAAATCTTAAATTTCCAATACTTGAGAAACAGACGATGCGGGTTAATTATTGGTAGCCACCTTTTCGTGCACTTTTTCCTGGTCGAGCTGCTTGTTGATCCAGAATTGCTGGATGATGGACAGCGCGTTGAAGAAGAGGTAGTAAAGACTGAGTCCGGCCGCGAAGTTATTGAATACAAATAGCAGGATAAACGGCAGGATATATTGAAACGACTTCATGGACGGTCCGCCGGCTCCGCCGCCGCCCGTTGCACCGCTGGTCATCTGGGTTTGTACGGCCATACTAGCACTCATCAGTATTACGAATCCTCCAAGGTGATCGCCCAGGAAGGGAATGCTAAAGGGCAGATTTATCAACATATCGGGAGCTGAAAGGTCATTAACCCAAAGAAATGATTTTTGCCGGATTAAAATTGAATTTTGGAAGAAGCGGTAAAGGGTAATGAGAACCGGGAACTGAAGCAACGTCGGCAGGCAGCCGCCCAGCGGATTCACATCCGCTTTTTTGTACAGCTTCATCGTTTCCTTCTGCTGCTTCTGGGGATTGTCCTCGTATTTTTCCTGGATCTCCTTCAGCTCGGGCTGCAGTTCCCGCATCGCGGCCATGCTTTTGAAACTTTTCTTGGTCAGCGGATAAAGCACCCCTTTGATGGCCACGGCGAACAGGATAATAATCAGTCCGTAATTGCCGACATAGTTGCTGAGAAAAGAGAAGAAGGGAATAATGATATACCGAACCAGGGGATCGGAAAACCAACGAATCCATGAAAAGCCTACATTAACCATGTCGTAGGCATGGGAGTCAAACGTCTTAAGATCCTGGTAATGCAGCGGTCCCACGTACAACTGATATCCTATGACGCGATCATCCGGAATGTCTGATCGGATCGTGGTGCTATAACGATGCTCGGTGGTGGCTTTTTCCGGATTGCCGCTCACCTCGCCGGTCAGTCGAGCTCCGTCGGTGGAAGTGGTCGGTTTAATAATCTGGGTAAAGAATTTATTTCGGGAAGAGACCCAACGAACACTTCCGTTGTAATTTTTCTGCTGACGACCGGCTTCTTCCTGCTTGAATCGAATCATTTCGCCGCCCATGAAAACATAGCTTGACATGGACTGGTTTTCCTGGGATTTGTTTTTCTCGGTATGACGCAAGGCCGGATTCCAACGAAAGTCCACATTATTACCGGCAATTTGCTCGGTCAGCCGGTCGAGGTCGATCGACAGGTCGATGCGATATGAGTTTCCGTAGAAGGTATAGGTATAGGTGAGCGTCTGACCGTTTTCGAGCGTAAACTTGTAAGTCAGCTGCTTCTGCTCATTTTCCCCCAGTTGAATGCGATCGGTGGAAGTCTGCTGGTGGAAAAGCAGATCGGAGGTCTCCACATTCATATTGCCGGTCGTGATAAAGCCCAGCGAATAGGCAGATTGTGTCGTGTCATTCAACATCTGCACGGGCGTATCGTCCCAGCGGGAGTATTTTTTCAGGGTAAACTGGCTGGGTCCCGCCCCGAGGTTGGTAAACTCACTTTGGTAAAGGGGAGTTTCGATGGTTACCCGGCTGGTGTCTTTTGCCTGAACCTTGGCAAATAATTCAGGCACCTGCGGTTTATCGCTCTGCTCTTCCACCTTTTGCTGCTTTTGCTGCTGTTGTTGAGTGGGCGACGGGGTGGCAGCCTGTTCATCGGGTTGATTGGTATCGGCCTGGGCGGCAGCAATACTATCTTGCTTGACTTGTTCTGCCTGCCGACGTTTCAGTTCTTCTTCGCTGGGGGCCATGAAATAAAACCAGGCCAGCATGATGACAAATATCAGTATTAGGCCCGTTACCGTATTACGATCCAATGGTACTCCTTAATTGGTTTTAAGTCGTTCGTTATTGTGATTAGTTGATTCGGGGACCGGGTCGTATCCTCCGTCACTCCACGGGTGACAGGATAAGACGCGGCGGATAGCAAGGGCACTTCCTTTAAAAAAGCCGTGTTTTTCAAGAGCTTCAATAGCATAGTGGCTGCACGTTGGGGAATAGCGGCAACTACGGGAAGTATGAGGAGAGATAACAAGCTGATAAAAACGAATAAGAGCTATAAAAACATGTCGCATGGGTCAGTCAACTAGAGCTCGATGAATCAATAAACTGAGACGTCCTATCCAGCAAATGCGTAATGTCGTCGCGTACCTGGTCATAGTCTAGATCTAGGGTTCGGGTGGAAAAAGCCCCGTGAAAACCAACGCCGTTGTCTGCGACTGTGTCGCAGAGCTGTTGCTGGTTTTTGCGATATACCTCACGCATCAGACGCTTAACTCGGTTCCTGTAGGATGCTTTCCCCAGGGTTCTTTTAACAATAAATCCAATCTGGCAGCCTTCTTCAGGTTGACCCGGTAAAAGTCGAAAGCGAAAACTGAGCATGCGGGCGTTAAAAATCTTGACGCCTTTTCGCTCGAAGAGCCGGTTAAAATTTTTACTGCCGCGCAGTATACGGCTCTTCGGTAAGCGGTTATCATTGCCTGAAGATGTGGTGCCCATTTATTTTACTTCGGACCGCGATTGTCGCTCACCGAGGCTTTCTTACGTCCTTTCTTGCGGCGACGCTTCAGAACTTTTTTGCCGTTCTTCGAATTGTTGCGCTTGCGAAATCCGTGTTTGTTCTTACGCTTTTTCTTGCTTGGTTGATACGTACGCTTCATAAATTGGTATCGTACTTTTTTAACTTTTGCTGTGTCAATTTATGCAGACCCACAATTTAACAAACAAAAACGTAAAATAAGAATCATAATTGTACAACTTGGGCCGGGTCTGTTACTTTCCACTCAAAAAGTGGTTGAATACGGATATTTTTTTGATATTTATACTAATTAGTGTAGGCTAATTCGCCTAGCTATTCGTTAAGGATTTGCCCAAATATGAAACGGAATCTCCTATTTTAAGTGAGGTTAATTATAATAATGGGTGCGTGACACGTTTTGTTAAGGGATGCCTGCGTTATGTAGAATGAATTGGGAACTTTCAAAATAAGTACGCAAGTTAGCCGGTTACCATGCTTAATACATTATTTGAAAAATTTACAGAACTGCTCGGCAAGATATTTGGCTCAAAAAGTGAGAAGGAGCTAAAAAAACTCTGGCCGCTGGTTGAGGAAATTAATGAAAAGGCGGAAGAGATGAAGTCTTTGTCGGACGAAGAGCTGAAGGGTAAATCCGACGAATTCCGGCAGGAAATCAAGGAGGCGACAGCCGATGTGGATCAGCGGATACAGGAGTTGAATGAACGCCTGGAAAATGAAGATCTCTCGATCAATGAGCGACGCGATTTTGCGGAAGATCTGGATACCCTTGAGGAAGAATGGAGTGAAGCCGTAGAAAGTAAGCTGGATGATTTAATGATTGAAGCTTTCGCCGTCCTTAAGGAAACCTGTCGACGTTTTGTTGGGGAAACCTGGACGGCCACCGGTCATGATATTGAATGGCACATGGTCCCCTATGATGTGCAGCTTGTAGGCGCTATTGTGTTGCACCAGGGGCGTATTGCCGAAATGAAAACGGGTGAGGGTAAGACCCTTGCAGCTATATTCCCGGCCTACTTGAATGCTCTGGCCGGCGAGGGAGTACACATTGTTACAGTTAACGACTACCTGGCCAAACGGGATGCCGAGTGGATGAAACCCCTGTTTAATTTCCACGACGTTTCGGTCGATTGCGTAGACCGGTATGAACCGAATTCCAAGCAGCGTCGGGAAGCCTATCAGGCTGATATTACATACGGTACCAATAACGAGTTCGGGTTTGACTATCTGCGGGACAACATGGTGATCAGCAAGGAGCAAATGGTCCAGCGCAAACACCATTTTGCTATTATTGACGAGGTGGACTCCATTTTGATCGATGAAGCTCGTACGCCGCTCATTATTTCCGGTCCGGTGCCCCAGGATACGCAGTCTCATAAGTATGACGAGATGAAGCCGCGTGTAAAGAGGCTGGTGGACGCTCAGAAACAATTGGTCGCTAAAATAGTTAAAGACGCCGAAAATTACCTGGAAGAGGGGGATGAAGAAAAAGCCGGGCTGGCCCTGCTGCGGGCCGAACACGGGTTCCCGAAGAACCGTAAGTTCAGCAAGTTGATGCAGGACCCGAAAAACCAGAAGATTCTGCAGCAGACGGAAAACTACTATTTGCAGGACAATGCCAAGCATATGCATATCGTCGATGAGGAGCTGTACTATGCCGTCGATCACAAGTCCAATACCATTGAGCTGCAAGAAAAGGGACGTGAATTTATTACCAAGGAGAATGAGGATGAAGAGTTTTTTGTTATTCCGGACCTGGGAACCGAAACCTCCGAAATCGAAGAAGAAATTGAGCAGAGAAAACAAGAGCGCCTGAAAGAGATTGAGCAAAAAGAGGAATGGAGCGACGATTACAAGGAAAGAAAGAAAAAAGAAGCGAAACAGGAGCTTGAGCAGGAGCGCGAAAAACGATACAACGAGCTCCACCGGCATTTCGCGGAGAAGAGCGACCGCATTCACACCGTTAACCAGTTGCTGAAGGCCTATACCCTCTTCGAGCGTGAAGATGAATACATTGTCCAGGATGGGAAAGTTCAGATTGTCGATGAACATACCGGACGTGTTATGCATGGGCGGCGGTATTCGGACGGGCTCCACCAGGCCCTGGAGGCAAAAGAGGATGTAAAGGTGGAGCAGTCGACTCAGACCTATGCGACGATTACGCTCCAAAATTATTTCCGAAAGTATCATAAACTTTCGGGTATGACCGGTACGGCTGCGACAGAAGAAGGGGAGTTTGATGAAATTTACGACCTGGACGTGGTCGTTATTCCCACCAACGAACCGGTCATTCGAGATGACAAGGAAGACCTGGTGTTCCGGACCAAGCGAGAAAAGTACAATGCGGTTATAGAGAAAATCCAGGAATATTACGAGCGAAAACAGCCGGTATTGGTAGGAACGACCAGTGTCGATGTATCGGAGACGATCAGTCGCATGCTTAAGCGGCAGGGTGTGCCGCATAATGTTCTTAATGCCAAACAGCACAAGAAAGAAAGTGAGATTGTCACCAATGCCGGTCAGCCGGGTGCAGTGACGGTAGCCACGAACATGGCGGGTCGGGGAACCGATATTAAGTTGGCTCCCGGCGTTAAGGAAAAGGGCGGACTGGCCATATTGGGTACCGAGCGCCATGAGTCGCGGCGCGTTGACCTTCAGCTGCGTGGACGTGCCGGCCGACAGGGGGATCCTGGCGAGTCGCAGTTTTTTGTCTCTCTCGAAGACGACCTTATGCAGTTGTTTGGGTCCGACCGGGTCGCCAATGTCATGGACCGTCTCAATTTCGAGGAGGGGGAAGTAATCCAGCACTCCTGGATTACCAAGTCTCTTGAACGTGCCCAGGAAAAAGTTGAGCAAAACAATTTCAGTATTCGTAAGCGTCAACTCGAATACGATGATGTATTGAATAACCAGCGGGAAGTCATTTACAAGCGGCGAGAACATGCCCTCTCCGGCGACCAACTCAAAGCTGATATCTTTGACATGCTGGCCGATCTGATCGAGACAACCGTTGAGGAGCAATTTGCCGAGGGGGATTTTGAGGGGTTGCGTCAGAAAATTATGCGATTCCTGGCTGTGGATATTGAGCTCGATGATCGGGAAATTGGTGAGATGGGGGAAGACCGGGTGATCGATCACATCATCGAGCGAGCCTATGAGGTATACGACAAAAAAGAGGATCTTATTGCGGAGCCGTTGTATGATGTGCTGAAGCAGATCGACAAGACCGACGAGGAAAACAAGCCGGAGAAGATTCAAATTACGTTCACCGACGGAATTCGTCGACTGCCGGTTATTGTTGATGTTCAGAAAGCCCTGGACAACGAGGGACATGAAGTGGCCCGTGCACTTGAACGCACGGCTGTGCTGAAAACCATCGATGATAAATGGATGGAGCACCTGCGAGAATTGGACGCGGTCAAAGAGGGTATCGGGCTGCGGTCATTCGGACAAAAGGATCCATTGCTTGAATACAAGCGGGAAGCTTTTGAGATGTTTAAGCAGCTGCTTGACGATATTAATCAGGAAGCCATCTCCTTGATCTGGAAAGCCGTGCCCGAAAGCCAGGATGAGTCTCATATGAAGGAAGCACGTGAAGTCGCCCAGGCCAAAGCCGATATGGACCGGATGAAGACCCAGCATGAAGACTCTACCAATATGGGCTTTGAATTGGCCGGACAAGAAGCCAAAAACCAGGCACAGGGCCAGGCCGCGCAGTCCGGGGGCGGACAACAAAAGCAACAGCCCGTCACCGTCGAAGACGAGCCCGGACGCAACGATCCCTGCCCCTGCGGTTCCGGCAAGAAATACAAGCATTGTCATGGAAGATAAATCAATGATCGCCTGTCGATCATTGATTTATCGCTGGAGGCTCGAAGCTCGAGGCTCGAGGTCTGTTGGCTGCTTGTAATATTGGTTTGTCCCAATCCTACCTATACCAGCATGCATTAGCGGGATAGCACTTTTAGCTCTCATTGAGAATGTGAAGGACTATAATTGCTAACTGCCGGCAATCAAGTAAGTGGTATTGTCCAGTAACGGAATACCCGCACGTTGCCTCCAGCCTCGAGCCTCGAGCCTCGAACCTCGAGCGCACTGAATTTTCCGGGCCGGAAAATGGTGTGCGATTTGCTTGGCATTTTCTGTTTGATTATCATAATTGCCGTTAGTTGTTGTCGTTCGCGAACTGCAGGAATTAATTAAAACAGAGACTGATGGCAGATAATACGGCAGAAGCACAAGGTACGGGGATCATGGATTTCTTTGGTCACCCGAGGGGTTTATCAACACTATTCTTTACTGAATTATGGGAGCGATTCAGCTATTATGGCATGCGCGCGCTCCTGGTACTCTATATGACGGCCGCTCACACCACCGCGAATCCGGGACTTGACTTTGGAACCGGGAAGGCTACTGCGGTCTATGGACTTTATACCTTTTTCGTCTATGTTCTCTCGCTACCGGGCGGCTGGATCGCGGATAATATCTGGGGACAGCGACGCGCCGTATTTGTTGGCGGTTGTGTTATTGCTGCCGGTCACTTCAGTATGGCACTGCCGATGTTCGGTTTGCCGGAGACCGCCTTCTTTTATGCCGGACTGGCTTTAATTGTAGTGGGAACCGGGTTGCTTAAGCCCAATGTCAGTACCATGGTGGGCGACTTGTATCCCGAGGGAGGAGCTCGACGCGATGCGGGTTTTTCCGTTTTTTATATGGGGATCAATCTCGGCGCCATCCTCGGTCCTACCCTCTGCAGTGTGGTCGGAGAAGGGTATAATTGGCACTGGGGTTTTTCGCTCGCCGGATTCGGCATGCTGTTTGGATTAATCAGTTATCAACTGGGATCCTCCAACCTGGGAGATGCCGGCTTGTTGGAAGTGAAGGATGAAGAGCTGCTGAAAAAGAAGAAGCGAAACTTTTATACCACCACCGGTATCCTTGCTGCTTTGCTGGGAATATTCACCATTATGTTTAATGCCGGATTTTTCGGCATCACCCTGCAGGCCCTGGCCGGCTACCTTGGATACGCTGCAGTAGGTATTACGATGCTATTCTTTGTGTACATTATCTTTTTCGGCGGACATAACCGCGAGGAGCAGAAGCGCCTGGGTGTTATTTTTTGGTTGTTTATATTGGCGGCCCTGTTCTGGTCCGGATTTGAGCAGGCCGGTTCGTCATTGAACTTATTCGCCAAGGAATTAACAGATCGGGTATTTGGACCTTATGGATTCCTGCAGCAAGTGGGTCCCTGGGTTCCGACCGTGCTTTTGGGTCTGCCGTTGGCGTATATAAATTTCAGGCTATTCAAGCGTGAGAACCTCTGGTGGGTTGGTAAAGCGGGCGTATCCACTTTTACCCTGCTGATCCTGGGCTTCACCTATTACCTCTCATTTAATATGATGAGCGAGTGGACGATGCCCGCCAGTATGCTGCAGAATATTAACCCGACCTTCATTGTACTGCTGGCTCCGGTATTCGGATGGTTTTGGACCTGGCTGGCGAAACGCAATGCCAATCCCTCGATTCCCGTCAAGTTTGCTCTGGGACTCTTTGGTCTTGCCGCCGGTTTCTTCGTGATATCATGGGGTGCCGTGAATGCCGCTGCCGGGACGGTTGCGCCCGTCTGGTTGATTGTAACCTACTTCCTGCATACGGCCGGCGAGTTGTGTCTGTCGCCCGTCGGACTCTCCTCGATGACGAAATTGGCGCCCAAGAGCCGCGTCGGTCAGATGATGGGTATCTGGTTTGTTGCCACGGCCCTTGGCAATCTGTTTGCCGGGTTGGTCGCCGGACAGCTGGAAACGCAGGCCCCCAGCTCCCTGTTCTGGACGGTGGCGATGATTGTCGGTGCAGGCGGTATTGTGGCCTTGCTTGCAGCACCGCCCATTAAGCGCTTGATGGGAGATGTAGAATAACTGAGAACTCCCCCTTCGGATGCCTGTCCCGACCACTGTCGGGAGGGAAGGTCATGTTCCAATGCGAATTGGAACATGATAAGGGGGAGGACCAAAAAAGAAATAGAAATATATAAGATTCGTTATAAAGGCTGTCTCATGCGGCAAGCGTGGGACAGCCTTTTTTTGTCAGGTTATCAGTGCCGGGTACTCAGGATGACCGATTAAATCAATCCTTTTACAACGTTAACTAAAAGACCGAAGTAGGTAAATTGAGTAAAGAAAATGAAAATAGCGGGGAAAAGCAGCAGATAACCGAGAAAGAACCTATAGCCGCCATTTCCACTCCCATTGGCGAAGGCGGCATAGCGGTGATTCGTGTTTCAGGGAAAGAGGCTATGGAAAAGGTGGATCACATCTTTGAAGGGGGACCGCTGGCCGAGCAGGAATCGCATACGGTGCATTATGGAAAGATCGTGAATGAAGGGGGGAGGGTGGTAGATGAGGTCATGGCCACGGTGTTTCGGAATCCGCGTTCCTACACCGGGGAAGATACGGTCGAGATCTCCTGTCATGGCGGTGTATTGGTCACCCAGGCGGTACTGGAGACGGTACTCTCGGCCGGGATTCGATCGGCCGAACCCGGCGAATTTACCGAACGGGCGTTTTTAAATGGAAAGATGGAGCTTTCGCAAGCCGAAGCGGTGGCCGACCTGATTCACGCCAAGAGCCAGAAAGCGGTGGATGCAGCTCATCAGCAGTTGGAGGGCGACCTGGGCGAACATATTGAGCAGTTTCGCCAGAACATTATTGACGCGAAGGCGATGGTGGAGCTCGAGCTCGATTTTATTGAAGAGGATGTGGAGTTTGCGGATTATGAAGAGTTGGAAAAACTGTTAACCGACCTGGACCGGGAGATCGAGGATCTGCTGGCGACGTATGAGACGGGAAGGTTGGTGAAGCATGGGGTTCGGACCGTATTTATTGGTCAGCCGAATGCCGGCAAGTCTACGCTGCTAAACACACTGGTGGGCAAGGACCGTGCGATTGTAACCGAAATTGCCGGGACGACGCGAGACACGATCGAAGCGGATTGGAGCTATGAGGGGTTGTTGTTTCAGTTGACAGATACGGCCGGGATTCGTGATACCAACGATCAAATTGAACAGGAAGGGGTAAAACGCTCGCAACAGGCACTCGACAAAGCCGATGTGGTAGTGTATTTGAAGGATTTGTCCCAACCGCTGGAAAGGAAAGAACGTGAGAAAATCGGTCAGTATCAGAAACGAGCCGGGGATACGCCTTTTGTGCTTGTGGGAACCAAGAAAGATATCGAGTCGGGGGACCGGGAAGAGCGTATGGAATTCGACCTGAAAATTTCGGCTCTCGAGGGAGAGCGCATTGAGGATTTCAAGAAGTTACTCAAGGAGCGCGCTCTCGAAAACAAGCATTACGATGCCTCCAGCTTGTTGGTTACTTCGAGTCGTCACCGTGATGCCCTCCAGAAAGCCCAGGATCACGTTCAGAGCGCCTTGCAGGCGCTGCATGATGGCATGACCGGCGATTTCCTTTCGATAGACCTCAGGGCGGCCCTCAATGAGTTGGGGACTATCACCGGTGAAATCTCCAACGAGGATGTACTCGACAGCATCTTCTCGCGATTTTGCATCGGGAAATAATCAAATGCTCCAAAAGCATTTGATTAGCTCGAAGCTCGAGGCTCGAAGCGTGTTACGAGGTAGGATATAGTGGGGGCATCGTTGCTTGTAATTCTGCAATTAAGAAAAAAGCTGCAACACTGCGTTTAGGGGGAAGGAGATCCGCCGTCGCCGCTGTTGTTTCCGCCACCACCGGAATTTCCGCCGCCCTGGTTAGCAGGGGGTTGGGCAGGTTGTTGCTGCTGTGGGGTGATGGGGCCTTGCTGTTGGCCGGATTGCTGCTGTTGTTGGGGAACGGCCGGGGCTGATTGTGAAGGTGCCTGGGTGTTGGTGGGTTGGGGGCCCGTGGTACTCTGTTGCACAGCACTTTCATTGGCTTGTTCCGAATAGATGAAAAAGTTGGCCAGAACACAAAGTACGAGGAAGGCACTTCCCAGCACCGTCGTGGACTTGGAAAGAATATCTGCCGTACGACGTGCACCCATCGGGGTTCCGCCAAAGCCGCTGCTGGCTGCCAAACCGCCGGCCAGACCTTGTCCCTGTCCGCTTTGAAGCAGAACCACGATTGTCAGTAAAACGCAAATTAGAACAATGATGCCAACAATTATGTTATAAATCATATCAAGAATATAAAGTGTGGTTACAAAATACAGTCAAGAAAGATACATATAATCGAACGATTATTCAATGGATAGGACATTGAATAATATCCTGTAGTATTCAACCGGTTGTTTCCGTCGGTTGACTTTTTTTCTTACTTTAAAGCGTTCGTTTCAAAAACCCAAGCAGTTCAAGGGATTGGATTTATGTCAATACAGAAGATCTTACAACAGCTAGGCGATACGATAAGTACCTCCCAGACCACCTACCAGCTAACGTTAACCCTGGGGGTTATAGTATTTTTGGTTATCGTTCGCCTGTTCGCGTTGTATTTGGTTAGACATAATGTACAAGATGTCAGTGCCCAGTACAGCTGGCGTAAGAATCTGACGTATATTATTGCGTTTATCGGGGTATTCCTGGTGGGACGAATATGGTTCAAGGGATTTGAGTCGGTCGCTACCTTTTTGGGGTTGTTAACGGCCGGTCTGGCTATAGCGTTGCGGAATCCGATTTCGGACTTTGCCGGCTGGTTGTTTTTGTTGTGGAGACGACCCTTTTACATCGGCGACAGAATACAAATCGGCGATATCAAGGGGGATGTGATAGACCTGCGGATATTTAAATTCACGGTGTTGGAGATCGGAAACTGGGTGCATGCCGACCAGAGTACGGGACGGGTTATTCACGTTCCGAATCATAAGATATTTAACGATTCCATCGCCAACTATACCCGTGATTTTCAGTTTATATGGAATGAAATTCCGGTCATGATAACGTTTGAAAGCAATTGGCAAAAGGCGAAAGAAATACTCCAGGAGGTCGCCGACGCTCATCAGCAGGAGATCCAGCAACAGGCCGAGCAACAGATTGAACGAGCTGCCAAATCTTATTTGATTTACTATAGAAAATTAACGCCCATTGTTTATACAGATGTGGCGGACAGCGGGGTCTTGCTGACAATCAGGCACCTTACCAACCCGCGCCGCAGGAGAAGTGCCCAGCAGGAATTGCAGGAGGATATTTTAAAGCGATTTGGAAAAGCCTCCGATATCGATCTTGCCTATCCCACCATTCGTTACTACGACAACCGGGCGGAAGGCAAGCACCAAACAGGTCCGCCGAATACTTCTACTTCGGAATAGGTTGAATCAATTCAGGCTTGTCGTTTTTGGTTTTGTTGACTTCGTCCGTCACCCGGTAGGTGGCCATATGTGAAATTTCATCATACGGTTTGAGCAGTGCTTGCAATTCATCCAGATCCTGTTGTTCGGGATCCAGCCAGAATCCGTAGTCTTCTTTTTTCAGTATGACCGGCATGCGGTCGTGCAGCGGTTGTACCAGGGCATTGGCTTCGGTCGTGATGATCGTATAGGAGTAAACCTCCTCTTGATTTTTGGGGGCCCACCGTTCAAATAAGCCGGCAAATCCGATCAACTCTTCAGAAAGCAGCCGTATGTAGAAAGGTTGTTTCTCCCGTTCTTCCGTCTTCCATTCAAAAAAGCCGTTCGCGGGAATGATGCAGCGGCGATATTGAAAAGGTTTCTGATAGGTCTTTTTTTCCTGCAGTGTTTCGGCCCGGGCGTTGATCATGTTGTAACCCGTGTTCTCATCATCGGCCCAGGGAGGAATGAGGCCCCATCGATATCCGGTAATCATTCGATGACCGGCATCACTTCGTACGACTACAGGATTGATGGTACCGGGGGCAATATTGTAACGGGGTTCAAACAGATCGCCGCTGTGTTCAGTTTTTCCTTCAAAATGTTCTTCAACGTCTTCTTTGGGAGAATGCAGGGTATATCGTCCGCACATAATGTATTACTTTTATGTCGTTAAGGTAATAATGGATTAAAGAGGTCTTTGTTAAACCGGGCGGCGGTTCCTTGCTCGTAAACTTTTCTTCGTTTTATAGCAAGGTATGGTTACTTGCTAATATGCCATTCAGAGTCATTAAAGCTTTTGATCCAGAAAATTTTAATGCTTCGTAACCGCCGCCCGGTTTAACAAAGACCTCTTTAATGCTGTTTCGAGTGTGTCATCAGGTAACAGTTTGTTATGACTGCGTCAAAGGCTATTTTCGATGTCAGTAGATTAAGGACATTGTCGAAAGCCTGGAAGTTTTGGCTAAAAGAAAAATGACAAAGGATACATTAAAAAATCATATCCCCCCTGGTTTGTAAACTTTCGTTTGCAGGACTACATTAAAATATGAATTTTTGGCATTTTCTATAACTATTCTCATGATTCCAATATTGAGCCGTGAAAATGAGCGGTTTATAACATGAATAGAGATTTATCGTTTATATTAGGTAAGGTACCTGTGTACTTTTGATGAAGTTCTTATATTATGCCACCCTTCCTGGTAGAATTGAAGGGTTGAATGGGTATCTTTGTGAATATAGAAGAAATGGAATTTTGAAATTGAAAAAGAGTAGAATTTAGTTGTGAGCACATTGACATTTGATCAGATTAGTATTGATGATGCGATTGTAAAAGGTTTAAAGGATGTTGGGTATACGGAACCGACGCCGTTGCAAAAGTCTGTAATTCCCATTGCGCTGGAGGATAATGACCTCATTGTGAAAGCACGTTCCGGAATGGGTAAGAATGGTTCATTTATCATTCCGGTGTTGCAGCGGCTTGCCAAATCTCCTGATAAAAAAGGCACGCGGGCCCTTATTCTTACCCCCGAGGTGGATAGCGCCCGAAAGATCGATGAAATGATCTGGGCGATTGGATACCATGCGCAGATCGAAAGTGCCGTGGTGGATATGAAAGGAGATGAAGAAGAACAGACGCAGGCGGTAAAAGAGGAACCAACTGTTTTGGTTGCCAATCCCGGCCGACTGGAGCATATCTTGTCGAATAACCGTCTCGTATTGAAAGACGTCGAGATCCTGGTGATCGACGAGGCTGAGACCATTGAAAAGATCGGTATTATCTCCCAGGTGAAACAAATATTGAAACGGGTAAGTGGTAAACCGCAGACCTTGTTCTATTCCGCTAAATTTTCGGAAGACATCAAAAAACTGGCCAAGTTTCCGGTCCGGGGAGAAGCCATCTACATCGGCTTTGACGTATTCAAGGATGTGGAGGAGTTGGATGATGTAGAGAGTATGGGCCTGGAGAAGGAAGAACGGGAAAACGGCCATGAAGACAAGGAAAAGCCTGACAAGGTGGAATCGTCGAAGGACCAGAAGCAAAAGTCCGGATCCCAACAGAAAAACAAAGATAATAAGTCATCTAAAGATAGCGGCAAAGCCGATGATTTCGCTCCCCCCTATTTGAAAAAGATAAAGCAGGGGTATATCCACATCCCCGGCCGGGCCAAGATATCCACATTGATGAACCAGTTGGAAAAGTCAACCGAAGGCCCAACAGTAATATTTACTGCTTCCAAGCGGGGTACAGACCGGCTCTACAAGGTACTGCGGAAGAATAACAAAAATGTCACCAGTGTCTTTGGTAAATTATCCAAGAAGAAAAAGGATGAACGGCTGGAAGGATTCAGGGAAGGCAATTACAATTATTTAGTGGTTGCCGATCTGCATGCCAATGAGCTCGGGGTTGACGAGGTTCAGCAAGTTATCAATTACGATGTACCGAATGAGGTCAAGGTGTATGTCGAACGATCCGGCCTCGTTACAACCGGGGGCAACGGACTGGTTATCTCGCTGGTCTCTAAACAGGATCAGGACGATATTAATGAAATCAAAGACAAGGTTTCCCCGACTCCCGATGAATGGAAATTGCCGGAGGAGGTCCGCAAGAAAAAAGATCGCAAGAAAGGCTCCGGTAAAAGCCGCAAGGACAAGCGAGGCAAAGATAAAAGGCAACGACCGAAGAGAGGATCAAAGAAGAAGGGCAAGAAAACCCGGAAAGGCGACGACCTTCAACTGCCCCAGCCTAATTATGATAAGTTAAGCGGTGGCCGTCAAGGCAAGGAAAAGGACAAAGATAAAGAGTCCGGGGGGCTGTTTGGTTTCGTCAAAAAACTGTTTGATTGAGCCGGAACAACCCGCTCTGGTTAAGCTTGTGCTTCTACTTCAGCCCCGCGTGCAAATACGTAATCCTTGATGGCGCTGAAAGCATTCAGGGTTTGCTCAATGTGCTCATCGGTATGACTGGCCGTCGGTATTAGCCGGAGTAGTACGGTTCCTTTTGGAACGACCGGATAAGCGACGCCGCTTACAAACACGCCGTGTTCTTCGCGGAGTTTTCTCATGATGTCGGTGCACAGCTCTGTGCTTCCCTGCGTTAATACCGGGGTAACCGGACTTTCGGAGGGGAGAACGTTATAGCCGATGTCTCTCAAACCTTTCCGCAATTTAAGTGCGTTATCCCAGAGCTGATCACGCCATTCGGGATGTTCATCGATAAGCTTGAGTCGTTCGCGGGCGGAGTCAACAATCGGTTGAGGCAGGGACTTGGCAAATATCTGGCTGCGCACATTGGCTTTTAAAAATTCGACAACGCGAGGTTCGGTTGCTACAAATGCGCCAATGAGGGCCACTGCCTTGGCAAATGTCCCGAAATAGAGATCAATTTCATCCTGGATACCCAGGTGGGTACCGGTGCCGGATCCATCTTCGCCCATCGTACCGAATCCGTGCGCGTCATCTACCAACAGCCGAAAGTCATATTTATCCTTGAGAGCTACTATTTCACGCAATTTGCCCAGATCGCCGGTCATTCCATACACGCCTTCGGTTACCACAAGAGTGGAAGAGTTCTCGTCGGCGTTGCGTTTGGCCCGGGCGAGTTGTTTCTCAAGGCTTTCAATATCGTTATGCTTGAAGACCGATTTGTCGGCCATGGCCAGCTGTTTCCCGTCCACAATGCAGGCATGGCTTAGTTCGTCGTATATAAGAAAGTCGTTCCGGTCCACCAGCGCATGAATAATGCTCATAATGCCCTGGTATCCATAGTTCAACAGAAAGGCGGAGGGTTTGTGCTCAAATGCTGCCAGTTCATCCTCCAGCGCCTCGTGGGCGTCGGAGTTTCCGGTCATGAGTCGGGCTCCCATGGGAGCACTGAAGCCATGATCCCGGGCAGCTTTAACGTCAACATCCCGGATTTCGGGATTGTTGGCAATGCCCAGATAGTCATTTACACTCCATACGACTACCTCCTTGCCGTTAAACTGCATGGTGGGTCCAATGGGTCCTTCCAGTTTGGGATAGGTGTAGTACCCATATCCCTCGGATGTGAATTCACCAAGAGGACCAGGTCGTCCTTCAAGCTTGTCAAAAAGATCCATATAAAAAGGTATTCCCTGCTTTTCGTTGTTAAATATACCGCTCAATGACGGTCTCAAAAGATCAAAGAAAAAGTAAGCAAATTAACGTTAAACTCAAAAGAGGCCGTGCAGTATATATTGATTCAAGGTTAAGGGCAAGTCACCGCCCTTCAGCCAGTAATGTTGTAGATATAAGTCAACTGGCTTTTTATCTTCAAGTTAATAGTGCTGATATTTGCTGCGAAGATAACATTTACTGCCATAGCTATCAATATATTTTATGACTGGTTGAAGAGATGGCGCTTTATTTTTGTATTATTAGAGACCGTTGGATAACCGGGAATTTTGTGTTCTGATGGCTGTCAGAACAGTCAATTGTACGGATGAGCAATATTTGACCGTAGTTTCCCGATAATCGGTGGGATATGCGAGAGAAGGACGGTTTCCAATAGTATCTATTTTAATGTTAATTGTTCCGTGGAATTATCTAAATGAAAGTTTTTTAAAAGCTCTATGAATATATTTGCTGTCATCATTTTAAGTGCTTTGTTATTGGAATTCGGGTTGAACCTGGTAGCCGACCTGTTGAATATTCGTCACCTGGAGACCGAGCTGCCCGGGGAGTTTTCGGATACGTATGACGAAGAAACCTATCGGCGATCACAGGAGTATACGATCACCAATACGAAATTCGGGCTGTTGACCTCATCCTTCAATCTGGCCGTTGTGCTGATATTCTGGTTCGCCGGGGGATTTAATGAGCTCGATCAGTGGGTTCGGAATCTTGAGCTGGCCCGGATTTGGGATGGATTGATCTATATCGGGATTCTGGGTATCGCGCGTATGCTGATTGGTTTGCCGTTCAGCATTTATTCGACTTTTGTCATCGAAGAACGATTTGGATTTAATCGCACCACCCCTAAAACATTTATTCTGGATACGCTGAAAAGTATTGGGTTGGGTATTTTACTGGGGGGTCCCCTGTTGGCCGGCATCCTGGCCTTTTTCATGTACGGGGGATCGTATGCCTGGCTTTATGCCTGGGGTGTCGTTACGGCCTATACATTATTTATGCAGTACATTGCTCCGAATTGGATCATGCCGATTTTTAATAAATTCGAACCATTGGAAGACGGGGAGCTGCGCGAGTCGATTGAAAAGATGGCGGAAAGGGCCGAATTTCCGCTCCAGGGCGTTTTTGTAATGGATGGTTCACGTCGCTCGAGCAAATCTAACGCTTTTTTCACCGGCTTTGGTAAAAACAAGCGCATCGCTTTGTTTGATACGCTTATTGAAAAGCACAGCGTCCGGGAGCTGGTTGCGGTGTTGGCCCATGAAATAGGGCATTACAAGAAGAAGCATATTCACAAGAATATGGTGCTTGGCATACTGCAGACCGGCGTGATGTTTGGACTGCTTTCGATTTTTCTGCAAAGCCAGGGTCTCTTTGAAGCTTTCTACATGGAGCAGATGTCGGTCTACGCCGGACTTATATTTTTCGGATTGCTTTATACCCCGATCGACCTGATACTCTCGTTTTTCATGCAGGTGCTGTCCCGCAAACATGAATACGAGGCAGATGCATTCGCCGCACGGCTAATCGAAGACCCGGAGAATATGGTGCAAGCCCTGAAGCGCTTGTCAAAAGATAACCTGAGCAACTTGACGCCCCATCCCTTCTACGTTACGTTGAACTATTCACATCCACCGACGCTGAAACGAATACGGGCTATTCGATCCAGCGGCTCGAGGCTCGAGGGATGAGGCTCGAGGTTACCCCGCGGGTTTTCCAGTGTAAAGGAAGAGTTACTTATGAAGTGGTGGTTGTATGCGTTTTTAATAGTTGAAATCATTATAAAAGAAGCTGCCTCACCAACATTAATATTTGTAAGCAGTGGCCATGAATAACGGCAGGAAACAAACCTCCAGCCTCGAGCTTCGAACCTCCAGCGGCTAAAAAGTCCGCTCCGACGGACTTTTTAGCCAAACAGCCAGGAGCAGAACGCGACGGCGGCGATGATGCCGGCGAGGTCTGCTATGAGCCCGGCTTGAACGGCGTATCGGGTTTTGCGGATGTTGACGGCCCCGAAATAAACGGCCAGTACGTAGAAGGTGGTTTCGGTGGACCCGAACATAGTCGCAGCCATCTGGACGAAGATTGAATCTTCTCCGTAGGTTTTGATCATATCAGCCAACACGCCCAGCGAGCCGCTGCCGGTGAGCGGCCGGAAGACGGCCATGGGCAATACTTCAGCGGGAAACCCGACAAGTCCGAGCACCGGATCCAGCAAGCGGATGAACCAGTCCATCGCCCCGCTGGCGCGAAACATGCCGATTGCAAACAGGATAGCGACGAGATAGGGAATGATGCGAACCCCGATTTCGAATCCCTCTTTGGCGCCTTCGACAAAAACCTCATAGACTTTGACCTTTTTGATTAGGCCGTAAAGAGGAAAAATGACAATCAAAATCGGAAGAATGAAAACGGAAATTGTTTCTAGCATGACGATCGAAATTTAAATATCGTTTATTGGTTGCGATGCCGGTATGCGAGCCATTTGGCAGCAGCGATTCCGACGATAGTGGACACGGTGGTAGCCATGATGATGGTGACCATGATCTGGTTGACTTCGGTGCCCATTATCGCCAGCAGGGTAACCGGGGGTAGCAATTGTACGCTGGAGGTGTTGATAGCCAGGAACATACACATCGCGTCGGTGGCCTGCTCGCGTTTGTCATTCAGTTTCTGCAGTTCTTCCATCGCTTTGATGCCCAACGGTGTTGCGGCATTGCCGAGTCCGAGGACATTGGCGGCCAGGTTCAGGCTGATGGCTCCATAAGCGGGGTGATCAGCCGGAATTCCCGGAAATAGATATTTGAGCCCGGGTTGAACCGCCCGATTGAGCACACGTATGAGGCCGCTTTCTTCGGCAATTTTCATCAGTCCCAGCCAAAGCGCCATGAGGCCGATGAGACCGATAACCAGGTCCACGGCAAACTCGGCCATATTAAAGGCAGCCTCCGTAATCGCCCGCATTTTAACAAACCGTACCCGCGGGAGCATGATTTTCGTCGCACCGCTCCGGTAGTCGGCCTCCACAATAGTCGCTCTCAGGGTATCCTTGTTATCCGATTTTTGATTTTTGGCAACTTTTCGCCACAAATCGGGATGTCCCCCGCTAACGGGAATAATCAACTCGGACTGCTGCTTGCTGGGCCGCCAGGTCGCCCGGAACGTGGTGTCGAGATCCGGTATCCGATAAGAAACCCGTTGTTTCTGTTCGGGTTCCCGGTTGTCGGGAAAATCAACCTGGACCGGTTTGGCAATCCCGTTTTTGTAGGTGTTATGGATCAGATCGTAGCTATCCTGCACGGTGGCAAATACCAGGCTGAGGATGATCAGCCCGGCCCATATGTAATTTAGCATCGATCGGGAATCATTTTTTGAATTAGTGTATTTATTTGTAGGATAAATGCGAAGGGCTGCTGGAATCCCTTCGTCATCCAATAGTATAGCAATTCAGCAGGATGAGTCCATAAAAACGGCGATATTTTCTTATATAAGAGGTCGTTGAGAAACCGGGCGGCGGTTCCGAAGCATAATAATTTTCTGGGTAGCAGGCAGTAATAACGGTAATCGTATACAGGGGCGATTAACCGTTCAATGCATTCAACCGAAGA
>CAJXOW010000035.1 GCA_913057825.1 uncultured Balneolaceae bacterium
TGGTCGAAATGCAGCAACAGCACCGTCGCCGAGTCCGAGGTATACGGACCGCCTATCGGTTCTGTTTGCTGGGCAAAAGTCGAACCGACACTCATGCCTGCGAATATGAGTAACGCAGGAACAAGGGTCAGCATATGTTGTAACCGTTTGTACATAAGGTTCACCCTGAATTTAGTTTTAAAGTTTATGAATACCTGCAAAAGTTGGCAGGAATGCTGAATTAAACATCTTAGAAATGGATCCAACTGTTATTAGTAACTATTAAATATAGGATCTAAAATCAAGCGCTCCAAACAAATTGTGATTACCATAGTTCTAAAGGCAAAGAATTACATAACCGGCAATCCCAATGCATAATAAATTAATGCCTCATTTCAACATTACTGATTACGCTTTAGTGTAACGGACTAAATAATACCGGGGTATATTTTATCAAACTACAATAACCCAATATAACCATAAATCGTTCAGTTCATCCTTTTTAATTAGATCAGTAAATGACTGAATACGTTACATAATTGTCAGCCGGCCAAGGTCAGACTTAAAAAAGCCGGCGGGTCGATAAACCCGCCGGCTTTAATTTTCGTCAGTTATCTCGCTCCACCTTCTGCTATTTGATCAGCATCATTTTTCGCGTCTTGCTAAAATCGCCCGCTTTCAATCGGTAGATATAGATGCCGCTGGAAAGTCCGGAAGCATCAAAAGTCGCCTTATGGCGTCCGGATGCCTGCTTCTCATTAACCAACGTGGCCACTTCCCTTCCCAACAGATCATACACTTTCAAAGTAACTTGCTCGGCGGAAGGAAGAGCATATTCGATTTGTGTTGCGGGGTTGAACGGATTCGGGTAGTTTTCCTTCAGCTGGAAGGATTCGACCTGCTCGGCCCCGGGATCCTCTGCTATAGGCGTTGATCCGGCTGTTTCAAACCGGGCGAAACTGTACTCATCCCATGTATTCGCCCATTTACCGGGCGCATTGCGCACTTTATCATAATCGAGGAACATCTGGAATTTCCAACCCGGCTCCGGGTTCACTCCCGCCAACTCGTTCCGGGGAATAGCCATTTCAATCTGAACCGCGGGCGATCCATACACGTCCAGGTTAACGGCCAAATTCACGGAAGCCGGATATATTACGCGGCGATTGAATTTATCCTGATAATCGGAATTACGCGGCGTATCCCACATGGGTCTTCCGCCGGACGGACGATTGTTAAGCTGCTTCTCATATTCTCTGACCTCTTCACTTCCGTCAAGCGTACGGAATCGTTGGAACGTGCCTTCACTAAGGTTTATAATCATCTCGGTATTACCTCCGCCGAATAAGCGCCCATCATTCTCAAAATCAAAGAACAAGCGAGGCACTCCGATCTGCTCCATTTTAATGCCGACATACAAGGAATCGGCACCATAGCTCATCATCAACTCGGGGGCATATCCATTATTATGAGAGGTATAGCTAACGGTATCATTAAGTACGCTCCATCCATCTTCAATCGTGCCGTCAATTTTTGGTTTAAATTTCGGAACCGTAGTATTTACCGGGTAACGCGGATACATATCCTCGCCATCCTCGAGTCCATCGCCATCGGTATCCGGATCGGTCGGATCGCTATAGCCATAGTGATAAAGTCCGTCGGTTTGTTCCTGCTTATCGGTATATCCATCTGCGTCGGTGTCTGCAGTCGTCGTATCACTTCCAAAACGCACCTCGTTCATTGCCACTCGCGGATCTTTATCGGGAAAACCATCCTGATCGGCATCTCTTGCCTCATGAATTTCTCCCCATTGTTCATTCAGATCAGTATAGGCGTCAAATTTCTCGAGCATAGCCGCCTGGAAGTCATAATGCCGTCCCACGGGTTTCCAGGTAAAGTCCTGTGGAAAATCCCCGTGATCCATCTCTTCGTGTCCGTTGAAACGGTAAATCGCATCGAGGACATGCTGCATCTCATGCTCAGCCGTCCAAACAACAGCCGGTGGCGTTGGAATCGTATCAAATTCGAAGGGATAGCCCGCACCCCCCAGTTTAGGCCAGGTAATCTGGGCAAAACCGGTTCCCCGCCCACTTCCGTCGAGATCAGGAAGCGGCAAATTGTTGGTGACCCCGATCGACCAGAAACCAGTGGTCGGTGTTGCGAAGCGGAATACATAATCATGCTGGCGACCTACCACGCCGTATTTCTCATACAGAATACGACCTGTGTTCTGAACATTCCCGTTACAACCGTTTTGGTCCCAATCGTCGTTGTTACAAAGGCTTACCTGGTCGCGTACGACAAAAAAGTCAAAATTAACGTTCAGTTTCATTCCGGAATGGCGCCAGAAAAACAGCTTCGTGAAATACAACAGGCGCTGAATATCCTTAATGTGCTGTTCTGTAATCGATTCACCTTCAGCATTTTTGAAGATGGCGATAGCAGCATCAATATTGGCATACTGATAATAATCGGAGGTGTTCGTTTTGGTCGTTATTTTTATCTCTTTGCTTACCCCGAACTCATTCGTCTCCATATTCCGGGCACGTATCTTATAGTAATAGGTTTTACCGGGCTCCAGACGTGAATCGGTGTGTTGGGTTTCGATCCCGGTAAAATCGGTGGGTTTTCCATAGCTGCCGTCCGCGGTCCGACGATAAATATTATAACCGGCTGTTTTCCCAATTTCGGTATCGTAGGAATCCCACGATAAGGTAACGGTCGTAGGAGTCACGCTGGTTTGTACTCCCGTAATCTGTCCTGTTTCCAGTACTTCCCGTGAACGGGAACTGAACCGCCCTTCGCTATTTTGAGCCACTACGATATAGCCGAATGATTGGTCGGTATTCGTATTGGTGTCCGTAAACGTATCACCATCTATTTCCGATCCGACCAGGGTATAGAGTCTCCGTGATTTTCCGGTAAAGATGGTATCCCGTAAGGCCCTGCGATAAACATTATAGGTCAGTCCAGATTGCCCATCCCAGTTGATGATTCGCTCATTATTGTCATTGACTGTCAGAGAAACGTTCGTTGGACGGTCGGGCAAGGTTACACTTTGCATTTGAAGGGTCCCCAGTGGATCCGAAGCCTGGCTGTCCCACGGCAGCGTATCCACTACGGCACTGCTGTATCCCTGTTCGTCCAGTGCCGTATTGGTAAACCGCATGGTTACGGTGTCGTATTGCGCCAATTCCGGGAAATTGCCCAACCGCACTTCGGCATAACCGGTACCTTCGCTGCTGTAAATCGTCTTGACCCCCTCGTCCCATCGCGGTGAGTTGTCAAATAAAACTTTGGTACTATCACCATTCAGGTAAGCAGTAAACGATACCTGCGGAGGAGCATCGCTGTTACGTGCACCGGATGAAGTTTCGATGTATCTCGTAAAAACGGCACTTTCCGGCTGATCCTGTCCAAGTGCTTTGGCGGGGAGGATCAAAACAATCGCTATTAATGTAAATAGTAAACGAAGAGAATAATTCATGATTGATCTCGGGTTATGAAAAGCTACAAAGACAATTACTTAATTACGACGAACTTACCGGTCTGAACGTTACCGGTTTCTTCATTTTTAACCGTAAACAGGTAAATACCGCTTGCCACGGCCTGGTTAACGTTGCTGGTCAGATTCCAGTTTTCGAACCCTTTGGTGGCATCATCATGGTGCAAGGTTTCCACCAGCCGTCCGGAGAGCGTGTAGATCTTGATCGTACTTTGGGCCGGCAGATTAATAAACTGAATTTTGCGATCCTGTTCGAGCCAGCGCTCCCGGGTTATTGGAGGTTTCTCCCATGGCGGATCCATGGCATTATAATCTATATCCCCGCGATAAGGGTTGGGAACCACCGCCACCTGTCCCACGTCATCGGGTGCAGACGTTCCGGGGGTTACTGTAACAGCGTTGGCCCGCTGACTTGATTCCTGTGAAGGGAAATTTAAAACAGTATCCGGTTTGGAGAAAGCTGTGACCGTATAATAGTAATCCACATTATTCATAAGTCCCGTATCGGTGAACTCGTTCTGCAAACCCGTATTCTGCCCATACTGATTACCTTTGATATCATACTCGGCCAATAACGTCCACGGGCCGTTAACACTCTGGGTACTTTTATAAACGCGATAGCCTTCGAAAGGTTTTTTGACGCTGTCCGAACGATCCGGGTCCACATAATCCTCCGCATCCTTTCCCCATGAAATATTGACCGTGCGGTTTGTAGGAGTAATGGTAACTCCAGGTGAAGGAGGTGGAGATGGAACATCAAAATCGGGAAGCAGGCGCTCTATTAATTCAGATTTTTCCATCACTTCCGCTTCGTCCTTGCCAAGAACAAGTCCAAATCGCCAACTCAGGGTATCACCCACCGATAAACTGTCGATTTCACCAAACGTATGGATCCAACTGGTCCCGGTTGGATTCACCTGATCTTCCTGAATCTGTTCCAGGATCATCTGTTCATAATGGGCCTGGTTATCCTCACGGGAAACTCCACTCCAACGCCAGGTCCAATCCCAGTGGTCCTCACTAATTTCTTTCCCCCGATATTCATCCGGCGGCATTAATTTCATGCCGATCGGCGAGTACTTTCCTCCATCCGGGCCTCCCTCGGCATCATGCCCGATGGCCATTTTATGTTCGTGATGATAGGTTGCGTAATCGTCGTTGGAAAAAGTAAAACCGGATCCCGTTCGACGACCCACATTGGCATTTATCATTGCCCCCAGCCAGACATCTCGCAGGGGTTCTCGTTGGGGTATAATATCGATATTGAAAATGATAAATTGATCCATCGGTTCCGATGCCCAGGCCCAGCTTCGCTGGATCACGTCGATATACATCGGCTCGTGCTGGGGGTTATTTATATTGGCCTGGTTGTAGTCATTATAGCGGGTAATAATATCCTCATCCGACCCGGCCACATAATTTGTTATATAGGGATTATCCGGATCCCCGATATCCATCGTATCCCCCCGCATTACTTTGTACACGGAATCCCACGGCGCACCGCTGTATCCCTGCAATTCACCCGCGGCACCGAATGCCGGAATATAAGGGGTAGTCACAAGGGTATCACCATCCTGATTAATACCGCCAATATACCATCCGACGCCCCCGGTATGTTCCTGGAAGGTATTTGGAGGAAAGCGAGTATTGATTAATCCATCGTAAGTCGTTCCCAGTTGATTATAACGGCCCTCGTTGGTGACAATCTGGATAACTTGCCCAACTTCATGCAATTTCCAGTCCAGGGTAATAAACTGTCCAACCGCCGGGGCATTGAGACCTAATAAAACAAAAAGAGTTAATAGCGTCTTGGTGAGTTTTTTCATTCTGCTAATAATATTCAGCAATTACATATTAATACATCAAACGATAAAACGTAGAAAGCAAAACACGAACTATCGAAAAAAGAAACAGGTTGGAGGTCTTTGGAGGACCTCCAACCCGTTATTGAATGGATCGATCTCAAGCTAAACGATTACTTGACCAGCAACATCTTGCGAACTTTGCTGACGTTCTCTGTTTTCAAGCGATAGAAATAAACGCCGCTTGAATATTGCCGGGCGTCGAACGTAACCGTATAAGTACCAGCCTGCTGTTTAGCATCCACCAACGTGGTTACCTCTCGACCGAGCACGTCATATACCTTCAGGCTGACGTCCTTGGCTGTCGGCAGACTGTAATTAATTTTGGTAGCCGGATTAAACGGATTCGGATAGTTTTTGCCGAGCGTTACTTTCTGCGGCAACTCGGAAGGTTCCTTAATATTCGTGGTTACATATTCATCCGGAATCGTGTTGTAGAACTTCACTTCGTCAATCCAACCGCGGAACAACGGTCCGTCCGGTACTCCAAAGGGCTCTTCCGTATCACCGAGTGCACCATCATGGACACCGATGCGGAACGGTCCATTCGAAAGGTTCATGTCACCGTCAATGCCGCCGCCGACTTCCTGAATGAGCTCGTTATCGGAACCATAGAATCGAGCATACAGGCTGTCTGTTTCGGCGAGGTATACTATCCGGTACCACTCATTCGGCGTAAATACAGAATCAAGTCCGGTGACAGATCCTGTTCGAACCGGGTTGGTACCATTCGGCACATACGACGCCGGGGTAATATCTCCACCGCCGGTCGTCCAAATCTGGTAGTTGAAGTTGTTCCAGCTGCTACCGCCTTCCTTGATCAACAGACGAGTACCGAACTCCGGAACGGAATCCTGAGCCTGGAACCAGAAGTCCACGACAAATTCCTGGCTCTTCAAGAAGGCCGCATGCGGATTGGAAACCTCGAGATAGGAGGAGTCGCCTTCCAGGTAGAGAGAAGAGCTGGTTCCATCTGCTCCCGTCTCAGAATCGATGGTCGGCTGACCCATCGCCTGAATGTTCAAATCAGGTCCTTGTTTATTCGTGGGAGGCATGTCGCTGCCTTCAAAATCGAGATGTGCCACCTGTCCGGTATCGACTACAGCAAAGTTGTAATAGGTACCGGATGTATCGGTTGCTGAGGAAGGCTTGGTAGCTGATAAACCATTGGTATTGCTTCCTCGAACATAATATTCGACTGTAGTTCCGGAACTCAGACCGGGAATATCCGCCGCATACTTGCCTTCGGCATTTTCGGCCATAGAAACTGACTGCCAGCCACTTCCGGCGTCATATCGAAGGTTTACATTATCAACGGTGTTCCCTTCAAGATTATTGACATTGAGTGTCACTTCGGTCGGGGTATTCGGCTGCTGGTTACCCGGTGAACTGACGCCTGTCAATATAGGCGGCGTATCAAAGCTTCGCACAACATTACTTACACGCATTTCATCCAGAAATCCGTCAAGCCAACCGCCGCCCTGGCCAAGGTTAATACCGATATAAGCCGGTGCGTCAGTCTGGGAGGGTGGATGATTCAGAATCGGATCATACTGACCTGTAGTAAAATACAGCAGCTCTCCTTCCTTGTCGTGAATCAGTTGAACCAGCAAGTTGTTTGTCGTATCTCGTATATAGGCTACGTGGTACCACTTACCTGCAAAGAAAGAGTTATTGGGAGAAGTCGCTGCAAACCAGTTTCCACCGGAAGGTGAATAATAACCGGTGTGGAAGGCGCGCAAGTCGGCTCGAAGCACATTAAAATAGTTCGAGTGTGATGGGGTCTGATCGCCCGGCTTGACCAACATCTTCGGCCGCCATCTCCAGTCGTCTCCACCGGTACCGTAGGTCAACAGGTTAACCCATACCTCCATGGTCCAGTTACCTCTGATATCCATCGCGGAGGTATCCGGTATATGAAGATAGGTAGAGTCGGACGGAGAATCGTTATCCAACCAGATCATCTGTCCAAAGTCGTCACCAATATTGGAACTGGTGTACGTTACCGATCCATGCGGGATGGCATCCTCTACCGCCAGGTTGGATGAATTCTCTGTATTACCGTTGAAGTGAAACAGCATTACCGTATTCGAATCGGGTTCATACGGTGTCATAAATGGCTGCTGTGCAATGCCATTCTGGACACCAATGCCCAATACGAAGACCAGTATCGTCGCTAAAGTGATCCGTAGCTTTCTATACATGTTATACCCTCGTTTGATTCCGGTGTTAATTAATTGACTCGTCTATATTCAACATAAATGTTAACGCTAACATTCCGTGTACATTTTAAAAGTGTTGCTTTAATAACTATAAATTTATTGGATGAATATCAAGCCAAAAGTGTATTTAAGATAACAATTTATGGGTAAGTGCTTCCTTTTTATTGACTTAACCGTAATAATTTGGGTTATGATGGAATTTCTTTTAATTCACGGAGGTTGGCCAGCATGTCTTTACTCATGGCCTGCAGATCGTAATTCGGACTCCAATTCCAGTCTTGGCGTGCCTGGCTGTCGTCGATGCTGTTGGGCCAGGAATCGGCAATTTCCTGTCGGTAATCGG
Organism: uncultured Balneolaceae bacterium; assembly: GCA_913057825.1. Classification (GTDB taxonomy): domain Bacteria; phylum Bacteroidota; class Rhodothermia; order Balneolales; family Balneolaceae; genus CAJXOW01. The sequence continues at coordinate 7,912 of CAJXOW010000035.1, forward strand.
GTTGATAGGTGATATTGAAATCCGGAATTTCGTTTTGGATCGCAGCGGCAATTTCAGCCGGGGAAAAGCTGATCGCTGCTACATTATAACTGTCTCGCACCGACAGGTTCTCCCCCTCGGCATGCATGAGGTCGATCGTAGCTTTGACGGCATCTTCCATATACATCATGGGGAGATAGGTATCCGGCTCAAGGAAGCATTCAAATGGCTCTCCTTCAAGTGCTTTATGAAAAATATCCACGGCATAATCGGTCGTTCCTCCGCCCGGCATTGCCTTGTATCCGATCAAACCCGGGTACCGTAAGCTTCGTACATCCACATCAAACTTCCGATAATAATACTCACACCACCGCTCGCAGGCCAGCTTGCTTATGCCGTAAACCGTGTTGGGATTAGTGATCGTAACTTGCGGCGTTTGGTCGACGGGCGTATCCGGACCAAAAACCGCAATGGAACTCGGCCAGTACACTTTCTCCAAATCCAGGTCCCTGGCCAGATTTAATACATTCAGCAAGCCCTGGGTATTCAACTTCCAGGCGAAGTCGACCTGCTGCTCGGCTTTGGCCGACAACAATGCCGCCAGATGGTATACTTGTGTGACATCATAATCCTGAATCAGATCCTCCAGGTGGTCCATGTCCAATACATCCAGCTCTTCAAAAGGACCCTGCTGCAATACCTCCTTTGGATCTGCTATATCCGATGCTATCACCTGCTGATCACCATAAATTTCACGAAGCTTAACGGTTAACTCCGTTCCCACTTGTCCACATGCACCTGTAACTAAAATCTTATCCATAAAGCCAAATATTGATCGTATTTCAAAAGTTTATACAAGTAATAACTCGTCCCGGATATCATGAGCCGGGACGAGTGTTTCATTTTTAAATCACATCCAGTTCTTTGCCCACTTCGGTAAAGGCATTCACAGCCTTGTCGATATGCTCTTTTTCATGAACAGCCGAAAGTTGCACCCGAATGCGGGCTTCCCCTTTCGGGACCACCGGGTAGTAGAAACCGATCACATATATACCGCGATCATACAATTCGGCTGCCATTTTCTGCGATTTTTTCGCATCATACAGCATAATGGGTACAATCGGCGTACTGCCTTCTTTTATATCAAAGCCTGCATTTTTCATTTCATCACGGAAGTAGCGGGTATTATCCATCAACTTGTCCTTAAGCTCGGTCGTCTCCTGGAGCAGATCCAAAACCGCAATGGAGGCCCCGGTGATAGAGGGAGCCAGCGTGTTCGAGAACAGGTAGGGACGAGAGTTCTGACGCAGCATATCAATAATCTCCTGGTGGGAAACAATAAATCCACCGGATGCTCCGCCAAGGGCTTTACCCAACGTGCTGGTAATAATATCCACCCGATCGAGCACGCCTTTAGCTTCCGGAACCCCTCTGCCCTTTTCTCCGAGGAAACCGGTAGCGTGACACTCATCGGTCATCACAAGTGCGTCATATTCATCCGCCAGGTCGCAAATTTCATCCATCTTAGCCATGTCACCGTCCATTGAAAATACGCCATCGGTGCAAATAACGCGTCGACGCGCATCCTGGGCATCTTGCAGCTGCTTTTCCAAATCATCCATATCGCTGTGATCATATACATAACGCTGCGCTTTAGTCAGCCGAACTCCATCAATAATAGAGGCGTGATTCAGTTTATCGGATATAATTGCATCTTCCGGACCGAAGAAGGGTTCAAATATGCCTCCGTTCGCATCAAAGCAGGCTGCATAAAGAATCCCATCGTCCATCTCATGAAAATCCGCCAACTTCTGCTCGAGTTCCTTGTGAATATCCTGCGTGCCGCAAATAAAACGCACTGAAGAGAGCCCGTATCCATGGGAATCGATCGTTTCTTTGGCTGCTTCAATCACTTTCGGATGCGAGGATAATCCGAGGTAGTTGTTGGCGCAAAAATTGATCACTTCTTTCCCATCGGTCGTTTCAATAACGGCCCCCTGCGGAGTCGTTATCACCCGTTCCTCTTTATAAAGACCTTCATCCTTTATTTCCTGCAGCTCCTCTTGTAGTTCTTCTTTTATTGTATAAGCCATGGTTTAATAATTTTTTGAGTATTAATCTTCAATTCTTCGTTTATATAATGAATTTTCTTACGTATGGAGTTCCTTCCAGTCCGGATTTCGCTAACGCGGGTAACGCTCCGCTCTGTGCACTTCGTGGGAATCGCTATCGCTCGGTGCGCTAACGCGGGTAACGCTCCGCTCTGTGCACTTCGTGGGTGACGCTTCGCTCTGAGCCCGCCAAGTGAAATGCGGGCTGTTAAAATCTCATGCATCCACTTTTCCCTTCAATTCCAACAGCATACGGGCCACAATACCGGTCCATATATAAGTTTGATGGTGTCCCGCCCATTTTTCGTCAGGGCTGTAAAATTCCCAGAAGGTGTGGGAATCCTTCAGGTGATGTATCACATTCTCGAATACCCGATCCGACAATTCTTGAGCCTCTTTCTCATAGCCGTGTTTAAGCAAACCATTCACGACCAGGTACTGCCATTCCACCCATACGGGACCATTCCAGTAGCCTGTGGGCTTATAGAAGGGGTCGTCGGCTGACAGGGAGGGAATGCCATAGGGACGCCAAAATTTGTCCGGGTCGGTCATCGTCTGCACCAGTTTTTCAGCCTGGCTATCGGTTACTGTTCCTGCCCACAGGGGGATAAATCCGACGATCGACTGACGAAGCAGGTCGTCCTGCTCTTTAAAGGTAAAATCGTTGTCTTTCTTATCTACATAATAGAAAAAGTCGCTTTCCCGGTGCCAAAATACTTCCTTAATGCGGTCGGAACGTTGATTCGCCTCTTTCTTCCAGCGCTCGGCTTCTTGCTCCAGGCCTAGTTCGCCGGCCATATGCGCCAGGGCTTCTGCTTCTTTCACCATCATGGCATTGAGTTCGGGTGCTTCAAAATTGGACGGCCATCCCACATATTTCCAGACTGCTACCTGGGCGTCGCGGACCGACTCCAGGATGGCATGTCCGCCCCACTCTGCCAATCCGTCGTCATCTTTGTCGCGGTTCTCCAGCCACCATTCATAAAATTTGGTGCCGGACTGGTAAGCTTCCCGCAAAAAGCTGGTATCTTTGGATACTTTGTATATCTCCCAGTTTTCATAGTTGAACCAGGGAGCCGAACTGGTAAACTCGCCATTCACATAGTTCATCGCATCCAGGTAGGGTCCGGCCCGGTATTCGATATATCCATTCTGCCATTGACGCTCCATATACAGACGCTGGGAGTCTTCGGCACTTTCCGGATCCATAAACACGTATGCAAGCATCGAAAGACTCTCATGGAATACCTGTCCGGCATGTCCCCATCCCCAGGTGGGTTCCCGGGAATACACGTAATGATTATAGGAGGTTTTGGCCTCGGCCGGCAACATACACTGTCGAATCAGGTTGAAAGCATTCCAGTACATCAATTTTTTATCCCGGTCCTCAAAATCCAGCCGGGGAATACTTTTGTATAAATTCTCATTAAAGGCGACGGCTTTCTCCATATCGTAATCAAGCAGCTCACGCGCGTCGTCTTTCAAAGTTTTAACCGGATCATTGATGTCCCGCACCCCCCGTATAACTCTGAAAGATGTAGACTCCCCGGCCTCCAGTTGAAATTGCCGGTCAAAAGCCAATAATCCTGCTTTATCCCCTTTCTTTTTTCCGAAGGCAGCAGCCGATTTCAACTGCCGGCGGAAACTGTCAAGGTCTGAAAACTTCCCGGCTCGGTCGACCTGCTGCTCCATCATAAATACATTCATCCGTTCGGTTTGATGAGGAACGTCATGCTTTCGTTCGGTCCAGCCGTCCGGTTCCTGCCGGTGAACAAAGGTAAACAGGTTATTAGAATTACGTTCAACATTTTCGGCGCTCTTCGGGAGATCCAGATAGGGAGTGACGTTTAGAGATTTCAGCTCGTCCGATTGATTGGTAATTTTAACGGACTGTATCGCCAGGTGCGAACTGTATACCTGGAAAAAGACCTCGATTTGGATATTTTCATAGGGTTGATACTTATACTTAACCAAGTCGCTGTAGGAAGTGGTCACCATCGGCTGCTGATGCATATCAGACAGCTTATACCGGATTTTATTCTCCATCCTTACCGCCAATCCCCAGCTGCCGGCATGATCGGTATCAAAACGAATCGCCCGATCCTTTTCATAGTATTTAAATTGATACCCTTCATCGACGATATATTCCGAACGTCGAATCGGTGCCGCATAGGTGGCAAAAAGCGGATCGTCGGGGGCGACGTTTAAATTCGAGAGATAGTGCCTTGTAACGGATGAATTAGACTCATTCCCGTCGTCCTGCCGGGCAAGTGAACTACTTAGCGGGCTGGCAGCTAGCCCGACAAATATAATTAGAGCAAAAAAGTATATTGAAAATCCTCCAGCTGCAGGGAGGGATAAGTTATCTTGTTGAGGGCAATTCATAAAAACGTATTTGTGGATATATGTTTATAAATTTTGAAAATAGTATGTCTGGTCTGAAATACGGTAACCATTAATAGAGAACTTTTAAAAACCGATCGGGAATTGTCTGGGACTTCCGACTTCAACTACCCTGCGTGATAATCCGATAGGTTTCATCGAGATCCTGTGATCAAGAAATTACTCAGTTTTAAATTTTTGAACAAAAATGTCTGTTTTCAAAGATCTCAATATCTTCAGTATGCAGCACACTATATTAAGTTAATCCGTGAATTAAACATCTCGCTTATAAAAATCAAATAGAACTGAAATTTTGTTGCAAATTAATCTTTAGATCATATACTTTTCACAAAAGCGCGGCGAGCGGGCGGGCGGCCCTTCCTTGCTCGTATACTTTTCTCTTTCTGTGTCGGTTGTTCTTGTTATTTAACACATTAATACAGTATAGTTAATCATTGCTTTTGTACCGAAAATTATTATGCTTCGGAAGGGCCGCCCGCCCGCTCGCCGCGCTTTTGTGAAGTAGAAGCTCATTGAATTTTATAATATAGATAATTGGTCACACTACTATGGATCGCAAAGATTTTATCCGCAAAGCCGGACTTGGTACCGCTGGAATACTGGGATCATCGGTATTAACCAATCCTTCTTCTCTCCTTAATTCCCTTTCATCCACCGACGGAGAAACCCCCAACATTCTGCTGATTATGGCGGACGATATGGGTTTCTCCGATCTCGGCTCATTTGGTTCCCTAGTAGACACTCCCAACCTGGATCGGTTGGCCAACCGGGGGCTTACCTTCACCCAGTTTTACAACAACGCCCGTTGCTGCCCTTCGAGAGCCTCCATGCTCACCGGCCTGTACCCGCACCAGACCGGCATGGGACGTATGACCGGTGACTTTGGGGTTGACGGATATACCGGGGAATTAAATGATCGATGCGTGACCATCCCGGAAGTTCTGCAACAAAAGGGATATAAATCGGCCGCGGCCGGAAAGTGGCACCTCTCCCATTTTCGAAATATAAATACGCTTGATGAAAAACATGCCTGGCCTTTGCAGCGGGGGTTCGATGACTTTTACGGTATCATTAACGGGGCCGGATCCTACTACGATCCCGCCTTTTTGCACGAGGGAAATGACCCGGTTTCCATTAGCAGGGATCCTTACTATTTCACGGATGTAATTACCGAAAAAGGCATGCAGTATGTCGATAATTATCTAAAGGAAGAACATCCCTTCTTTTTATATATGGCCTATACGGCTCCGCATTGGCCTTTGCATGCTCTTGAGGAGGATATTGAAAAGTATAAAGGCGTTTTCAATAAGGGATGGGATCGGCTGCGGGAGATGCGTTATCAAAAAATGATTGAGAAGGGAATCATTGATAAAAATTGGCCGCTTACCCCTCGAGACCCCCGCATCGACAACTGGCAAGAGACAGATAACAAAAAATGGGAGGCACGCCGGATGGCGGTATATGCCGCGCAGATTGACCGCATGGACCAAAATATTGGAAAAATACTCGACTACCTTGAAAAACAGGGCGAACGCGACAATACGATGGTCCTCTTTCTGGCTGACAACGGAGGCAGCGCAGAGGGGCTTTCCGAGGCATGGAGTCGTTTGCCCGCCATTCCCACCCAAACGAGGGACGGACGCAAAGTTCATGTCGGAAATAAACCGGATTACATGCCCGGACCCGAAACAACCTATCAGAGCTACGGGGTCCCCTGGGCCAATGTGAGCAATGCCCCTTTCCGACTATACAAACACTGGATTCACGAAGGCGGGATCTCAACTCCACTGATTGTCTCCTGGCCCGGCAAGGTTTCCAACGAAGGCGGCATGAACCATGAGGTGGGACACATTAACGATATCATGGCCACCCTGCTGGATATCACCGGTGCCGAGTATCCCAATACCTACCGAGGCAACGATATTCATTCCCTCGAAGGTAAAAGCCTCTTGCCTATTCTGAAGGGTAAGTCGCGCAAAGGATATGACCACATCGGCTGGGAGCATCACGGCAACCGGGCCCTCCGAAAGGAGGAACTGAAACTGGTCTATCGAGACAAAACCAATTGGAGCATTGAACCCGGTACGCCCGGGAAGTGGGAGCTCTACCATATGGAAAAAGACCGTACGGAGATGAACAATCTGGCAACCAAATATCCCGAAAAAACCAAAGAGTTAAAGTCCCTCTACCAAAGTTGGGCCGATCGCGTCGGTGTCATTCCCGAAGAGAAATTACGTGAAATGCGACATTGAGCCCTCGCTGCGCTTGGCAAACTGAAAATTTTGAATTATGAATTTTGAATTGCCTGAGGGCACCGAACGGTTATGCGGGTAATAGCTTGCATCGGCCTTGTGGCTGCTTGCTGGCACAATCTTTAAGACCGGAGCCGATAACAGTGGTTTGCACGCAACTCACGTCATCAATTCAAAATTCATAATTCAAAATTTTCAGTTTGCCCCCATATTTAAGATATTATTGTATTATTATCTATAACCAATCTTCCAGCCTATGACTGTCGAGCATCAAATGGTTGAGCGGCCGTTTCACTTGATCACCAAGCCGATTGGTGCGATTTGCAACTTGAATTGCACGTACTGTTTCTACCTAAGCAAGGAACACCTTTATCCGAACACCGAAGATTTCCGGATGAGTGATGAGGTTCTGGAAGCGTATGTCAAGGGCTACATGCAGCAGCCGGCTGATGAAATCACGTTTACCTGGCAGGGAGGTGAACCCACTCTCATGGGGATTGACTATTACAGGAAAGCCCTGGAGTACCAGCAGAAGCATAAACCTGAGGGAAAAACGATTCACAACAGCATTCAAACCAACGGAGTCAAGATTGACCGGGAATGGGCTGAATTTTTGAGTAAGCATGAGTTTTTGGTGGGTGTAAGTCTCGACGGACCTGATCACCTTCACAATACTTATCGCAGAACGAAAGGAGATCGAGATACTCACCAGCGTGTGATGCAAGGTATCAAACATTTAAAAAAGGCCGGCGTCGATTACAATATTTTATGTTGCGTAAATCGTGTCAACGCCCGACATCCCCTGGAGGTATATGAATTTCTTCACGAACAATCCGGTACTCCTTACTGGCAATTTATTCCGATTGTCGAAAATAATCCCCACGAATCGGAGGGAGTTTCCCCTTATAGCGTAACCGCAGAACAGTATGGCAATTTCCTGACGCAAATGTTCGATCGGTGGGTCCGCCGCGACCTGGGTCGTGTGTCGATACAGATGTTTGATGTCACTCTGCGCAGATATCTGGGTATGCGTGCCGGCCTCTGTCTGTTTGAAGAGACCTGCGGCGACGCCTTGGCCATCGAGCATAACGGGGACGTGTACAGCTGTGATCACTATGTGGATCCCGATCATCACCTGGGTAATGTAATGGAACAGCCCCTGCAAGAGATGGTAAACGCTCCCTTTCAACGCGAATTCGGTCGCTATAAACGAGATGGACTTCCCGACTACTGTAAACAGTGTGAAGTATATGAACTATGCCGGGGAGGATGTCCCAAAAATCGATTCATCAAGACCCCGGGTGGCGAGGAGGGCTTCAATTACCTGTGCGAAGGATTTAAACATTACTTTACCTATACGGCTCCCTACTTCCGGTTTATTGCCGATCAATATCGTCGCCATACCCCCCTGCCCGCCATGATGGAATATATTCGCAGCAACCCGGATCAGTTTATCGATGAATGGCCGGCGCGAAATGATCCCTGTTATTGTGGCAGCGGGATGAAGTTTAAAAAGTGTTGTCTTAGCTAGGAATTCGTCGGTCTTTCCGGTTCTCGCAACGAGCGCCCCCCAAATCCGGCTTTTTGCAGTAGAATTGTGAAAGTCCAGCAGGCTTCTCGCCCGGATCTCTCTCGACTCTTGTCCTCCCCCTTGTCCATCCCAAATTTTTTCTGGATGGACCTTCCCCCTCCGAAGGGGGAAGTGTTTTTTCGCCTGGAAAATCTCTGACCTGGTTTTTTGTTTTGGGTGGCTGGAATGGTTGTTTGTGATTTTTCAATTCAAAATTCAGTATTTATTTAACATATTACGGATTCCTTGCCACTCCGGATATCTTTTCGGTAAGATGTCAACCGGATTGGAAAGCAGCGAGTTGCAAGTTCTGGTCGGTTATGCATGGGACAAAATCGCTTTTGCCGACTAGATTATTGGTGAATATCCCATACAGCTTCTGAAGATTTTACTATATTTATATCGGATAACAATCTCAACAGCATTCATAAATCATGGACAAAAAATCAGCAGACGACAATCATTCTTCATGGAATCGCCGTTCCTTTATCAAATCACTGCCCGCGGCACTGGGCTTGCCTTACATCCTGACAAATACAGGTGAAGCAAAAGGCCGCCCCCAAAACTCTGATCAACCCCTCGACGAAAAGCCCATATCGGCCAAAAAACTCCTTAAAAAAGTTCCCCGTCCCATTCTGCCCTCTCGACCCGATCTTATTGAGATGTACGACAAATGCTGGGTATTGGGTCTGAAAAACTCGGATCTGGGTACCGAGGAAAACGGTTTTGTCGACTGGTTCATCGATGAAGGCTTCGATGAGCGAATTTTTCAGTGGGACACGTGTTTTGCCCTGGCCTGGGCCAAATACTCGCAAGGCGGCCTGCCCAACATTGAAAGCCTGGATAATTTCTACAACGCCCAGAATCCGGACGGAGCTATCGACGGTGTGATTGGGGCCGGCGGAGAAAATACGCACTCCAAGGATGCCATCAATTTCACCCGCAATCCCCTGTTTGCCTGGAGTGAGTATGAATACTATCAAGTAACCGGCGACACCAGCCGCATTGAACGCGTGCTTCCCATTTTAACAGACTATTCGCGCTGGGTTCGCAAACATCGTCGGAGGGCCAACGGACACTTTTACTGGTCGGGGCTCAGCAGCGGTATGGACAACTCTCCCCGAACAAAAGCACGCGCTTTTTATCCTCCGTGGGGATTTGTGGATTACAACGCCAACATGGCGCTTTCCGCCTGGCATATGATTCGTCTTGCACGACTGATCAACGACCGTGAGACCGAAGAAGAGTTTCAAAAGCTCCATAGTGAATTAAAGACCTTAATCAACCGCGATATGTGGAGTGAAGAGGATCAGTTTTACTGGGATATCGACCGGGACGGCTCCTTTCTCAAAACCAAAACGGTCGCCAGCTTCTGGCCGTTATGGGGTCGGGTTGCTGAAGAAAAACACGTGGAGGGCTTGGTTAAGCATCTTAATGATCCCAAATCCTTCAATCGTCCCCACCGGGTTCCAACCACGGCAGCCGATGAAGAAGCCTACCATCCGGAAGGATATTACTGGCAAGGCAGTGTGTGGGCGCCGACCAATCACATGATTGTTAAAGGACTGGAAGCAAACGGCCAACACAAACTTGCCCGGGAAATTGTACAAAATCATATCAATATCCAATCCATCGTTTACCGGGATCAGAAAACGGTTTATGAAAATTACAGTCCCGAATACATGCGGCCGGGTCAGCCGTGGTCCCGCTCCGATTTTGTTGGATGGAGTGCCGACGGCCCCATAGCCCAGCTGATCGAACACTACATCGGCATTAAATTGGATGTTCCCAACAACAAAGTCCGCTGGGATCTGTTAACAATTGAGGAAGTGGGACTGGAAAATCTGCAGCTGGGCGATGCCACGTTAAGTTTAAAGGCATCGAAGCGTGAAGCTCCGGACGATCCCGTAGAGTTGACCTTGAAAACTGACAAAGCGTATACCCTGGAGCTGCATACCGATTACAATACCTATTTGAAACGCATCACCCCGGGGACCCATACACTAACTTTTCAAAACGAGAACAATTCCTGACGATTTATGAGCGACCAAAACCATTCTAATGACTCAAACAAAAACTGGAATCGCCGCAAATTCATTAAATCACTGCCGCTCGCACTCGGGGCGCCCTATGTGCTGTTAAACCAGTCAAAGGCCGCAACCCATGATCAGGGCTCCGCCCTTCCGCATGATGCGAGCCTGGAAAAACTGATGGAATCGATTCCCAAGCCCGTGATACCCATGCGGCCCGACTTGGTCAAGATGTATAACAAGTGCTGGGAGTTAGGCTTCAAAAATTCCGAGCACAGTACCGATGAAAATAATTTCGTGGACTGGTATGTTGACGAGGCTTTCGACCCCCGCATATTCCAGTGGGATGTTTCCTTCTCCATGGCCTGGGCCAAGTACTCCCAGGGTGGAATGCCGAACATCGAAAGCCAGGACAACTTTTATCGTCAACAGACTCCCGAGGGAGCAATCGGAGGTGTGATTCGTAAAAACGGTGAGTTCAACAAGCCGCCCAGTGCCCCTTCCTTTACTCACAACAACCTCTTTTCCTGGGCCGAGTGGGAATACTTTATGGTAACCGGCGATAAATCCCGGTTTGAACGAGTGATTCCTATCATCGACAAATATACACAATGGGGTATCAGAAATCGTCGACATAAAAACGGACATTTCTGGTGGTCCGGCTTCGGCAGCGGTATGGACAACTCACCTCGTTCCAAGCCTACCAAGCCCTATCCCCCTTACGGCTGGGTGGATTACGACGGAAATGAGGCTCTCTCCGCCTATTACCTGGCCAAGATGGCAGAAGAAATCGGCATGAAAGATATTGCTGATAAATATCGCAAGTTTCACGCCGAGATGAAGAAGCTGATCAACCAGGACATGTGGAGTGATAAAGATCAGTTTTACTGGGATATCGACAAAGACGGTTCATTTATGAAGGTCAAGACCATTGCTTCATTCTGGCCAATGTGGGGACGGGTCACCGAAGATAAGCATGTAAAGGGACTGGTCAAGCACCTGAATGACACTGATTCTTTCAACCGACCGCACCGGGTTCCGACCACGGCGGCCGATCAAAAAGAGTATGTCCCCACCGGCGGATATTGGCGCGGCAGTATCTGGGCGCCAACGAATCACATGGTCACCAAGGGACTGCAAGCCAACGGTCGACTTAAACTGGCCCGTGACATTGTACTGAATCACTTGAATAATCAAGCGGCCGTCTTCCAGGGAACCGATACCGTCTGGGAGAATTATGCTCCGGAGTTTACCAAACCCGGATCACCTGCCAAACCCGATTTTGTCGGATGGAGTGCCGACGGGCCTATAGCACAACTTATCGAGAACTATATCGGCATCAATATCAACGTTCCGGAAAATAGTATCCGCTGGAATCTGCTTACCACCGAAGAAGTGGGATTGAAAAATCTCAAATTCGGAGATACTACCGTTAAGCTTGTTGCCAAATCGCGTGATAAGCTCCATGAAGATATCGTTTTGGAAGTAGATACCGGCAAGTCGTTTGAACTAAAGGTATACGACGGAAAATCAACTTATAAACGAACGGTTAAACCCGGGGATAATCAGATAAAGATCAAAACCTCGAATTAATTATTTGACCCCTTAAACAAATGAAAGATTCCAACCATTGCTGCACGGCGAGTCGTGACAGCGAAGGAGCTATCCAGGAACCTGATCAAATAGCCTCCGGAGCTCAATCTGCATCCGAAAACGGCATGATTGAGCTGCCGGGAGGATCCTTTATGATGGGAACTGATTCGGATGAGGGATTCCCCGAAGACGGAGAGGGCCCGATACGGGAAGTCACGGTTAATCCTTTCCTTATCGACCAAACAGCCGTCACGAATGCTGAGTTTTCAGAATTTGTAGAAGCTACCGGTTATAAAACAGAAGCTGAAAAGTTCGGATGGTCGTTTGTCTTTCATTTATTCATCCCCGAGCATTTAAACAAGAAACAATTAAAATCTCCCGCCCAAACGCCCTGGTGGAAGGCCGTAGAAGGCGCCTATTGGCGTCAGCCGGAAGGACCCGGAAGCTCCATTGCCAACCGCACGGACCATCCGGTTGTCCATGTCTCCTGGAATGATGCCCGCGCCTACTGTAAATGGGCCGGCAAGCGTTTGCCTACCGAAGCCGAGTGGGAATATGCCGCACGCGGCGGACTCAAGCAGAAGACCTTTGCGTGGGGCGATGAACTTACCCCGGAGGGCAAGCACATGTGCAATATCTGGCAGGGTGATTTTCCGGATAAAAACACTAAAGAAGATGGATATCTCGGTACGGCCCCGGCCGACCGTTTTCCGCCGAACGGATATGGGCTCTATAATGTAGCCGGCAATGTCTGGGAATGGTGTCAAGACTGGTTTAGCGCCACTTATCCGATGCTAAAAATAACGGATAATCCCCAGGGACCAGGAGATGGAAATGCAAAAACTATCCGTGGCGGCTCCTATTTATGTCATCACTCCTACTGCAACCGCTACCGAGTCGCCGCCCGTACCGCCAATACCCCCGACAGTTCAACCGGGAACATGGGTTTTCGCTGTGTAAAGGATGTTGACACATAGATGCCTACCTGACCAACAGGAAGCATTCATTTCTCAAAGTCTAATAACACCATTTACCCCTCGCAATCAGGACAGGTAGACCGACCTTAACCCAAGATCCTTTCTTTTAGAGGCCTTTGAAAAACCGGGCGGCGGTTCCTCGTTCGAAAGTTTTTCGCTTTTGTGTTTGTTTAGATATTTGCAGCCAAAATAAATGCCTATCAACGTTAATATATTTCTTATTTAATTACCGAAAAACTTAATACTTCGGTACCGTCGTCCGGTTTTTTAAGATCTCTTTTAATCTTTTTGCCATAAAAAAAGCCACCGGTCGATTGACTTGACCGGCGGCTTACTATACAAGTCTCTATCTCAAAAGAGCAGTTATGTTTCAGATTTTACTGAAAAAACATACCCTTTTAAAAGGATTTATTATTCACTTCCGCGCAGATCCTCGTAATCTCTCAACGTACGATTGCCTTCTTCGAAAAGCAGTGAATTGAAGAATCGCCCTGTAATCTTCGCCTTGGCCGATTGATCTGACGGATTGAGTAAAGATCCTGAAGATCCTTTGAACAGGGAAGCGGTCTTAATCAAGACATCCAGATCAAGGGTGGCGGTTTGCTCGGTCATTTCCAGGCTTGGATCAATGAAGAAACTGGCAGTGGTATCGAAATTCGCACGGTACGAAAAGGAACTATTGTTATAGGTTCCTTCAATCAAAATCGAGTTGTTGCTGCCAAGATCAGAATCACTCACCTCGCCGGATGGCGGAGCAAATTCCACAAAAACCCGATCGAACGTCTGTGGATCTATTTCGCCAATGCCTACTCTGGTTCCTACTTCACCCGGGTTGAATGAAACAACCTTAGGGAATTGCTCATCAAACGACATTGTATCCACCGTCACCGTATCCTGTTGAAAGTTGAGAGTCATAAATCCTATACGTCGTACGGACATCTTCATACGCGTGACCTCAATGGAGTTATTTCCGTCAGCGCTTTCAACGACCGGCTCTGTTGTATTGAAATGCAGGCTTAGCTCATTGACCTCACCTTCTCCCGTATCGAGTATATCGCATGAGGTTAACGTAAGAACCGTAAAAATGGTAACTAAACTGATAATCGTATTATATCGATACTTCATATGCATGACCTTTTTCTGATACCTGGTTTGTTATAATTTCGTATGCTCTGACAAAAATTAATGATGACCTTTCATGATACACTTCTCTCAGGTCTTACAAAACATAAAATATTTGTTATAAAATTCCATCTTTTTCTCAATAAATTTTATAATATCAAATAGAGCAAACATATTCATCCCAAAAATTAGGCAAATCCTTATGGTAAGTGCAATTATATTACTAAAAATAGAACGAGAACATATTAATGACGTAGCCGAGGCAATGACCAATTTTGATGAAGTCTCAGAAGTTTATTCGGTCGGAGGAAGAGTTGACCTGGTTGCCATAGCGCGAGTGGAAGACAATGATCAACTTGCCACTCTGGTGACCAACAAAATGATTGACCTGAAGGGCATCCTCGATACAGAAACAATGGTCGCTTTTCGTGCCTATTCGCAACACGACCTGGAGCGAATGTTCTCGATTGGCATGGAATAGGCATCTCCGTTAATTGCACGAAGAAGCAAACCGGAACATCGGGCGGCGGTTCCTTGCTTGTATACTTTTCTCGTTTATTAACGGCTAGTTTGGGTGCTCAACTTGATTCACCCTTCTTGTTATTGTTGCTTTTATACCGAAAATTATTATGCTTCGGAACCGCCGTCCGATGCTCCGACTAACTGATGAATTCAACTAAACAACTTTTCCATGGATCCCATATACATATTAGGGGCTGGCCGCATTGGAAAATTTATGGCAACAGAGCTCGGGGAATCCTATCCCGTACGGGTTGTAGATAGTAGTCCCGAGCAACTGGAAAGGATCTCCCTGCCATCATATCAAATAGATGTAACAGACCCTCTGAGTCTACAGTCGTATTTACGGTCAGCCGGCTTGGTCATCTCTGCCGTTCCCGGGGCTATCGGTTTTAAAGTGCTTGAAAATATTCTGCAACTGGGCAAGCCGGTCATTGATATCTCTTTTTTCCCGGAAGATCCATTCAAACTTCAGGATCTCGCGGTTAACAACGACACCACTGCTGTAGTCGACAGCGGAATAGCACCCGGTTTCAGCAATATGGTGGCCGGATTCTATGAAGAAAAGATGTCGCTGCAATCCCTTTCCTGCCTGGTAGGCGGCTTGCCGATTAAAAGGACCCTTCCCTGGCAGTACAAAGCGCCTTTTTCGCCTGATGACGTCTTAGAGGAGTATACCCGACCTGTTCGGATTAAAGAACATGGATCCATTATCAAGAAAGAGGCACTCTCGGACTATCATTTAATTGAGACACCTGAGCTTGGTACCTTGGAGGCCTTCAATACAGACGGGTTGCGCACCCTTCTCCATACGCTGGATATTCCCAATATGCGGGAACAAACACTGCGGTACCCCGGACACTGTGAAAAGCTGGAGTTATTGAGGGATTCCGGATTTTTTGAAAAAGAAAAGCTTGAAATTGGCGGACAGTCGATCAGTCCACGTGAGTTTTCCAGCAAGATACTCAGTCGTGCATGGCAACTTGAAAAGGGGGAAGAAGAATGTACTTATATGCGTATTGACCTGGAAGGAACGACTGTAAATCGAAGGTTTGAAGTTTTTGACCGGTATGATCGTGAGAAAGAGCAAACGTCGATGGCCCGCTGTACGGGGCACACCTGCTTAGCAATCGCACAGCTCTATTTGGATGGTAAAATAAACGAAAAAGGCATAGTTGCTCCCGAAATGTTGGCTAAGCACTCCGAACATTTCAAATATGTAGTTGATTATCTCAAAAAGAAGCAAATTAAAATTACGAACCAAACCCTTGACTAAAATATGACGGAAACGGGCGATAATCAGTCCAAGAGGGAGATTCGCACCTTTGCAGCTGCCTCCTTTCTGAATGATCTCGGTTCGGACATGATTTATCCCGTCTGGCCCATGTTTGTCACGACCATGTTGGGCGGCAGCATGACGGCGCTGGGTTTATTGGACGGCATCGGGCTTGCCGTCGTATCATTCTCGCAGGCTCTTTCCGGGTATTTATCAGATCGATATAACCGGCGAAAAATATTCATCTGGCTCGGATACCTGTTTGGAGCCATATCCCGCATTGGATATGCCTTTTCAAGCTTCTGGGCGCACTTGCTTCCGTTCCGTATCCTTGATCGGTTTGGGAAAATACGAAGTGCACCACGAGATGCCCATCTATCGGATCTCTCGACCGAATCGAACCGGGGACGTCATTTTGGCTTGCTTCGAGCGATGGATCACGGCGGAGCGGTGTTCGGGGTAATCTTGTGCATATGGCTATTTGAAAAGATCGGCTATCAAAATCTTTTTTTACTGGCAGCCATTCCATCCATCATAGGATCAATCGCCATATTTTTCTTGGTTCAGGAACGGGGCGGATCCGTTAGCGACAAGCTGCCCAGCCTTTCGTGGAATCAGCTCAGCCGAAATTACAAAATATTTCTTGTGTTAAGTGCCGTTTTTGCTTTGAGCACTTTCAGTTATTCTTTTCTGCTGATTTATGCCAAACAATTTGGTTTTGAACCTGCCTTTATACCGGTGCTCTATTTGGTTTTCACCGTTGTGGCATCACTCTCCTCCCTCCCTTTTGGTCGACTTGCAGATGTTATCGGACGGAAAACCACGTTTCTGTTTTCTCAACTGTCCTGGATGATGGTGTGTTTGTTACTCTTGTTGTTTCCCTATTATTCAGTCGTATGGATCAGTTTTGTTTTATACGGACTGCACCTCGGCGCCCTGGAGCCGGTCCAAAAAACATTAGCTGCCGAACTTTCTCCGGAATCCAAAAAGGCCAGCGGAATCGGCCTTTACCAGATGACCCTAGGCATTTGTGCACTTCCCGCCTCATTGGTAGCCGGATATCTTTGGGAATCGATCAACCTGTACATACCTCTCTGGATTTCTGTTATACTAACTGTAATTTCCATCACTCTTCTTTACTTTGTGGACGTACGCTAGCGTCTGAATAAATACCAAGACTCCATGGACTACTCCCAGCTTAAAAAGCCTGCATTACTTTTTGATGAAGATCGATGTCGAAAAAATATACGAGCCATGGTGGATAAAGCCGCTCGACACCGTGTTGAACTGAATCCACATTTTAAAACCCACCAGTCGCGCATTATTGGGTCGTGGTTCCGGGAAGAGGGAATTGGCAAAATAACCGTCTCATCCCTTCGCATGGCACGCTATTTCTATCAAGACGGTTGGGAAGATATTACGATCGCATTTCCGGTTAATATCCGACAATCAGATCAATTAGATGACCTAGCTGCAAACATTAATCTTACTTTATTCGTCAATAATCTGGTTGCTGCCCAGCAGCTGGATCAGCATTTGAGTAACCCGGTACACGTATATACGGAAATCGATACCGGTTACCAGCGTACCGGAATCCCCCATAAGAAGTTAGATGCTATTGAACGCCTGCTGGACCATTTCGAGCACAGCGAATGGCTGGAATTCAAGGGGTTCTACACCCATGCCGGGCAAACCTATGATGCTACAGACAATGAACAGATCGCAGAAATTCACAGCCTGACGCTACACCGGCTTAATCGGCTAAAAAAACGTCTGTCCGGCAAATATCCCGATATACGGATTTCCATCGGAGATACTCCCTCCTGCAGCATCTCCCAGAATTTTGCGGGTGTTCACAGTATACATCCCGGAAATTTTGTGTTTTATGATTTAAATCAATTTCGCATCAGTTCCTGTTCAATAGACCAAATAGCTGTCGCCCTCGCCTGCCCAGTCGTTTCCCGACGCCCGGAACGCCGGGAATTAATACTGCACGGCGGAGCTGTACACCTGTCCAAGCAGTTTGAATTGACTAAAGATCAACAACCCTACTACGGATTGCCGGTAACCCTTGAAACTTCCGGTTGGAGCGGGCCATGGTCGAACAGCCATCTTCGTTCACTCTCCCAGGAACATGGTATTCTAAAGTGCAACAAGGAGCAGTTTAATGCCTACGAAGTAGGGGATCTGGTCGGCATTCTTCCTATTCACGCTTGCTTAACCTGTAACTTGATGGGCCATTATGTGTCGTTGGAGAATGAACAGATTGATCACATGGAAGAGGCTGCATATGTTGATGAATAGCCAAAAAGGGGCACGTAGTTATTGCCACTCAACGGTATCCTCTTTGATAACAGCCTTGATGGAAGAACCATCTGTAGAACCAAGCGGATTATCATTATCGTACTTATCGTCGCTGGAAGGATACGCTTGAATCTCAAATTGAGCGTTCGATCTTGATGTAATTACGTAGGTTCCATTCTCATTGTAGGTTTTCAGACCATTGCTACTGATCTTCAATTTTGGAAACGAAGTTTTACTAAAGTCGAAGCTCGTAAAACTGTTATCTCCACCACCCATAATGTCAGGTTTTAAATAAAATCCACGGGCCGAAGCTGCTATACTCTGAATATCGTATCGAACTTTTGTTTGATTTGATTGTTTCAACTGTGAATCCGTGACTCTCAGCGCAACTACAGTAGCAACGCCAACCACGATAACAACCAGGATAACCAGAAGAAGTTGTTGCTGTCCCATTATTATTTAAATGCATTAAAGAATAGATTTGGTTTAATTCGACCCCAGCGCCCCGCTGCAAGTTGCTTTTTAAGTGTTAATTATTTTTAGTAAGATGAATAATAATTTTAAAAAGGCAAAAATATTAATGACCAGGCTAAGACGCACTGCCTGGCTCAGTACTTAAATTGAAAAGTAAAAGTAAATATTTAAGCCCAAAGACTATTGATCGGGCAGCCACTTTTTAATTAATTCCGGATGCTCTCGCATCCACCGGCCTGTTATGTTTTTTATATCATCCTCTTCTCCCCTTTTTTTAATACTTATCATGAGATCATAAAGTTGGGGTTCTGATAAATTCATATTGGATAAAAACCTTGCCAATTCAGGTTTATCATTCATTAAATCTTTTCTCCCCACTATATGGATGGCTCCCTCCCGCCAAAGTTTTTTATCCGGATCCTGCTTCAAAAATTTAAGATCCCACTCTCCAAATATCCAATGCGGTTTCCAACCGGTCACAACAATCCATTCCCGGTTCATTACGGCTCTCTTAAGAGCAGCCGTCATGGCCGGTCCGCTGGAACTGACCAACCGATAATCAAGTTCATACCTGCTCATTACTTTCCTGGTCGTCTGCATAATTCCCGCCCCCTCTTCGATGCCCGTAATGGTCCCATTTAAACGACTCTTGATTGAGTCTGTCCTTAATTGGCGAATTGAGTCCACGGGCATATAGGCAGGAACCACCAACCCGCTTTGGGTCGAATCTATAACCGATCCAAGATCCATAAGGTGATCCCTATATTTTTCAAGAAAGGAACGATGTAGAACGGGCTGCCAGGATTCCATAAATGCATCGGCATCCGTTTCGGCCACTGCTTTATAAGCCGCATCCAGATCGGCCGATATCAACGTCACCTCGTATCCCAGATGGGTTTCAAGCACATTGGCCGCAAGATGGGTATAGGCTATCCCCTCATCCCACTGAATATACACCAGCGTCGCCTGTTTTGGCTGGTTGCTCGTTTCATCTTTCTTTTGGTCGCACCCTGTCCATAGAACAGTTAATGCAACAGGTAACAGCAGGCCAATCTTGACAAGCTTCATGAAAACGTATGTTCGAATATCCTCTTTAATTAACCAAGTTAACTAAATCCGAAGTCACCCGTACCAATTTATTTTTTGGCAGTAGAAGCTTTTTTTCTTTTATAGATCCAGGCATCCTTGTTTACATCCGTTCGTACCTCCTCAAGGAGGAATTCCGCTTTCTTTGATGTCTGTGCCTGGAAGAGAGAAACCAATAGTAGATCAGACTTTGGTTTTCGAATGATATCGGCCATATAGCCTTCTTTTCTCAGTCTCTTCTTATGTTCATTAGCCTTGGTTTCATTCTTGTAAGAACCGCCGATGATGTAATATTCCAATTCAGTGTCTTCATGAATCGTTTCAATTAGCGGCTTCTCCTTGTTTACAGTCGTTTTGTTCGGTCGTGTAAGGGTCTCGTAATATTCTCTCTCCTTCTTCAACTGTTCCGGTATCGTAGACCTGGAATCTTGGGCTATCCGGTCGGGCAGACTGGGTTCTATGGATGCTTCAATTAAAATCACCAGTTCTCTTACCAATTGGTTTGTGGAATTATATCCGAATAAATAGCGAAGTCCCAGGAACCAAGGTGGAAGATCTTTCAAAATGGGTACGCCCTGTCGGCTTGTTGATTTTTCCGTTCGATAGAGTCCGGCGATAACGGTTGACTCTCCATCGAGCAAGGTGATATTGGTGGTCGCCGTTTGTTTATTGATGATAGAACTCGCGCTGGTGGGCTGCGCCGAAGATCGTTCAGCCATCAACGTCAAATAAATGAAGGTGGAATCACCTTTTTCAATGATGTACGGGGTGACCTCCAGGATGGTACCTACGCTGAAAAACTGCTCGGTTACATTTCCGGAAAAGGTCTTTTGCTTAACGGAAAAGTCCTGACCGACTTGAATCCGACCTTTATTGCCTTCCAGAACCTTAATGGTAGGATGCGCCAGAATTTGTCCCATATTATCCTGTTCAAATGCGCTGAACAGGGCTTGCACACTAATTCCGGCTCCCACTTCACCGAAATTAACCAGACTGCTGAATAGATTCTGCGAAACGCTTTGCGCACCGCGGGCATCGACGCGAACAAAATCATCACCCGTTTCAACCGGGAACTGCGGCCCCTGCTGTTGTCCGCCGCCCTGACCCGTCTGTACCGGCGCATCGGAAGTGAGGGTAGACCAGTCAACCCCCACTTGCTTAAGCGCTTGCTGGTTTCCTTCAAAGAACGTCGCTTCTATACGCACTTCACGGGTATTCAAGCCCGGAAGCTGAACCTCACTACCGCCGCCACCTGCAGCAGGTCCTCCAGGCTGCTGCGGCCCTTGGCCGGGTTGTTGAGCTTCCGGTTGCGGTTTGACAATCTCGATCGCTTCCTTGGTGTATTGCGCCTGCAGCCCCTTGGCATCCACAATATAGTTCAGAGCTTTTTTCCAGTGCATCGGGGGCAAACTGACATTGATGGCACCTTCCGTATTGGTTTTATCAACGATGAATCGCTTCTCATACTGTTGGGCAAAGCCATTCAGAATCTGAATAGCTTGCGGGAAAGGCAGCGAACGCTCCAGGCTTACCACTTTGTTGGGATCCAGTTCCGCAGCCGGCAGCTCCTCCATGCCTTCCTGGGCCCAGCTGGTTGCCGCTGTCAAGGCAAAAATACCCACACAACCCAGTAAAAATGGAAATAGAAGTCGTCGTATCATAGAGTGGTAAAGTTGTTTCATTCCGTAACCTCCAATGTAATTTCTTCAACCAACCCACCTTTATTTAAGGTGAAGGTAGCACTTCGCTGCTTAAAGTTGATATCGGTCAGACGTCCCATAAACACTCGATCCCCGATCTGAAGTCGATTTAGATTTCCATTCTGATCCAGCAAAAATACGGTATTGGGACTGATGCCCGCAATCTTACTACCTTCGACATTAGGCAACCCTTCTTCGTTGCTGGGTATATCGCGAATTAATGGGAAGAAAGGATTATGGGGAATGTTATAGTCCCTGTTTGAAAGCACATAATTTTGCTGCTTCAATAAGGTATCCCTGCTGAAAAAGCTTTCCAGGACAAAGCTGAACTGTACATCGTTATTTTCCGGGGTATCGCCATTCGGTGATAAGTTTAGACTTCTCACTTTATGCAGCGGACGGTTTTGCTCAATATTCATGATCAAATTATTGAGGTTTGCATAGGGACCATATCCCTGGATAGCTGTCCTGATCACCCCATAACGATTATTATGTACCGAATCGCGGAAAGTATAATTGATTTTTACATCTGAGACCCCCCGGTTCATTTCGTCCAGGTAGTCGTAAACACGGTTCGGCGTCGTGTAGTCATTCAACCCTTTCGCCAGGTTGGCCAGGATACGTCGTGCTTCCCGAAAGCGTTTCTGCATGGGCTCATAACGAGCTGCAATCTGGTTTTTCTGTTCCAGGGTCTTTGTTTTTTCTTCCAGTGTTTTCGTTAATGTATCGATTTCGTTTTCCTGCCAATAATAAATATACGATCCTCCGCCGCCAAGTATAAGCAACAGTACAACCGATAGTATTATGGTATTTCTAAGTCCGTAGGACATACTAGTGTCTCCGGTTAACGTCGAC
Source organism: uncultured Balneolaceae bacterium (assembly GCA_913057825.1). Classification (GTDB taxonomy): domain Bacteria; phylum Bacteroidota; class Rhodothermia; order Balneolales; family Balneolaceae; genus CAJXOW01. The sequence continues at coordinate 30,163 of CAJXOW010000035.1, forward strand.
TAATGAGTTCATTAATTTTTTGATTTTGGTCAGGTGCAAACTCCACTTCATCCTCAACAATTTGCTGAACCGTAATCGTAAATTGATACAGGTCTTCTTCCCTGACAGAAGTCAGATTAACCTGGTCAAGCATGGCTTCATGAAAAACATCAACAAAGCTTGTTATGCGATTACGATATAGACTAATCCCTTCGATACGCAGCCCGTCTCCCACCGTATTAAGTGAAGTTATCCATAGGCTATTTACTCTCTGAATTCTCCCGTTTACCATATCAAGTGTCGTTGACCACTTCTCAGATCCTTCCATCAAGGTGTCAACCAGCGTCAAGTTCTGGCGGACCGATCTAAAATCATTTTCCAGCTTGTTCACTGAATTCACTGTCTGTTGTACCTCCGTAATCTGCTGTTCCTTGGAATTTATCTGAGATTCCAGTTGACTGATTTTACTGGCATTGGCCTGGTAAAAATAGTTAAGAACAATGGGCGACAGACCAATTAATAAAAGCAAAACGATCCCGTGCCATTGGAGCTTGAATACTTTTTGCCGTTCAGCAACATAGTTCGGCAGAAAAGTGAGCGAGGGGAACTTCTCTTCATCAAGTCCCGAGACGCACCAGGCCAAGGCAATAGCCGTCGTAAAACCATTGACAACCGAATCTTCAAAGTTGCTGGCATCAAATCGATCCGGATTCAATTTCAACTCGCTGACCTCAAGATCCGGGAAGTTTTCATTGAAGAACTCCACCGCTTCATAGCCGAGCGTATTATTTGCCAGCAAAATCCTGTCAAGACTGGGAACTTCTCCGGTATCAAGCTGGTAGAGCAATTTACTGAAAACCGTATTAAGCAGGCTATTTGAACTGGTTCCCTCGTTGATCATGGGAGAAACCTGCCATATCTGATCCCCTTTCATAAACACAATTCGGCAATGCTGATTCTCAAATTGGATCACAGCTGTTATTTCCGCTTCATCCAGATCGTAATGGGTCCGCACCAGTCCAACAAGCGCCGATTCATCGGGCACCACGTCGTGAATAAAAGTCTTTCCATCATAGAATTCCGCTGCTTCATCGACGAGTTGGAGCAGAGGGGCATATTGTTCAACGGAAGCCAGAATCAGTGCGCCATCATCACGTATTTCATACTCGTAAAATTCTTCAGATTTTTGAGAACCATAGATAGATTCCAGCTTATTCTCAATGATCTCCCTGAGATCTTTTTTCTTGACCTCTTCATAATCTGTATCTCGGAGGACCTGAACGATTGTCTGTCCGGCAGGGACATTGATTCCCAGATCAACTCGGCTGGGATTTATATCCTCCATCAAATTGGCCAACATCAGACCATTACCCATGCCCTCTTCACCTTCGGCTTCAACCGTCATGTCCATCAACTCATCGTCTTCCTCCCCCTCCATCAGATCTTTATCGATTCCTTCTTCCTCTCCACTTTCCCCTTCCTCTTCTAATCCGAAAATAGCCTCGGAGTCCTCCTCTTCCGACTCTTCCATATCGAAGTCAGAAGACGATTCACTTTCAATTTTTTCTTTGAGAGAAACCCGATCCAGGCCAAGAAGTCGTACGACATTCCCATCCACCTCGATATGGGCATACTTCAGGTAATCCTCTTCCAGCGTAATTCCTATAAATTCATTGGTGCCGAACATAGGGGTTAGTTAAAATTAAAAATCGGTTTTATTGAGGAGTTGCTTAATACGCTTCTTGTTATTGGCGTTATTGATCGCTTCTTCTTTTGAAATCTTGCCCGCCTGGTGCAGTTCATGCAAACTTTGCTCCATCGTCATCATACCATGCTTACTGCCTTCCATCAGCATCTGGTAGATCTCACTCACATTATCGTTGCGGATAGCAGCCTGAACTGGCGGTGTATTCAACATGATTTCTTTGGCAAGCTCACGTCCCCCGTTTAAGCTGGGAATCAATTTTTGACTCATTACACACGTTAATACATCCGCCAGTCGGGTTCGCACACGATTTTGCTCATCGCTCGGCACCTCACCGATAATACGGTCAATACTTTCCATAGCCGAAGAAGTGTGCAGCGTTCCAAACGTCTTGTGTCCCGAATCGGTAATCTCCAGCGCTGTCATAATCGTTTCCGGGTCCCGGAGCTCTCCAATCATGATAATATCCGGGTCTTGTCGCAGCGCCTGGACGGCCCCTTCTTTAAACGACTTGACGTCACGCCCCACTTCACGGTGTCGGACAATCGACCGTTTCGGTTCGTGAATCAACTCAACCGGTGAAGCGATAATCACGATATGAGCATCCACCGTGCGATTATTGGCATCAATAATCGTGTCCAGGGTCGAGGACTTACCAGAACCGGTGATACCGGTAATAAGGGTGAGTCCATATTTGTAATAAGAGAGGCTGAGTGCTTTGGCAATTTCAGAATGCAGTCCCAATCCCTTAAAGGGACGGATTTCATTATCAATCTTCCTCATGTTCAGTGCCACATGCTCCATGTCAAAATACATATCCGCCCTGAACCGCTGGGATACTCCATCCCCCATCTTCATGCTGTAGGAGAAATCCACATTTCTATCCTCCAGTAAATACTCCCGCTGACTCGGCATCAAGATATTATGCAGCAGAAAATCGGTCTGCTCCAGTTCAAACATTTTATCATCTGTAGCCGGGGACTTCTCGCCATGCACACGATACCAGACGTGTCCTGCGCATCCGGGTCCGCCGAGATCGATGTCCGACGCCTCATTTTCATTCATCTGCAGCAGGAACTGCTCAAAATACTCTCTAAGCTCTACACGAAAATCATCGGGCTGGGATTCCATAATCTCTCCGATCTTCACATGACGTTCGATCCCCGTCAAGGTGTCGGGCACCTGTTCGATCAACGGATTCAACCGCTCCAATACATCCGATTTTTGAGCTGTTTCTATCATGAATGAGTGCTTATTCTAGCATTTTATACCTTCAATAAGCGAAATTTACAACTATTATAAAAATTTAATTTTATTAAGATCCGTGCAACTCAACATAATGTGTACATATTAATTAAGCAATTTTAGTCGTAGATATTCGCTTTCGTGTATTCAATATTCAGTTGGTTGCTTAGTCCTGACTGGGTTTTGGTCAAAGTTTCACTGCTATAGAACATATCAATATTACCACTGAGAGAAACACTGGTATTACACCCATTTTCGGTGGTTCCACAATTTTGGTCAGGCAATGAAATGACCGAACCATAAAGTTTGGTATTACCGCGTGCGTCTAGTGCCATATCTTGACCATTTGTAAGAAGCAATCCTTTAAAATTGAAATTTCCTTTCACCGTTATGGAGGCATTGTTTCTAACCACCAATATCCCATAGCCTTCACTATTGCCAGCAATCTCGATGTCTTCATTAACCACCGTAATTTCAGGGTCATTTTCATCGCCCCATTGAACACTGTTCATTTTTTTACCCTTAGAGGGTGGACCTTTCTTTTTCTTGTTGTTATTGTTAGAATTTGAATTTCCAATCGTATTATCCGCATTTTGGGTCCAATTATTCACTTCTTGTTGGAGGCTCTTAGGGTCCATAGTAGGCTCAACAGCCATACTCGGCGTTCCACCCTTACCTTTTATATTATTTCCCTGATTTCCCTGCAGTCCATTTTGAAATCCCTGGTACGCATTGCTGTCCTGTGCCGCCACCCCGGGAATAGACGGAGCGGTGCCGGATCCCCCATCCGGATCTGTATCATTGCCATTAATTTGAAAGGCGTTGCCGTTGGCATTGAAGTTTACATCGTTATTGCCATAAAACGCCATAGCAGCTTGCGGGGTAGGCATATTCGTATTCATCAAGGCCGACACATCTTTTTTGACCTGACCGGAAATCCCTGTTGAAATCACTCTTAATTGATTATAAGCAACCGCTGAATTAAGGGGAGTATTCAACTGGATGGAAACGCTGCTCTCCCCCAACTTATAGCGTCTCTGGCTACCGAAGCTGTTATAATCCCAATTATTTTCTTTTAGGTCATGTATGGCCAGGTCTACCCCCGAGTAGGCTGCATTGCGCGCCTGAATTTCCCTTGCTCTATCCACGTTTTGACGAACAATCTGGGTTTTACGCTCCTGCATAGATATCACAATCAGACTATACACCCCTACAATCAACGTAACCGTTATTAATAAGCCCCTTCCCATTATGTGTGCAATTTAGTTTTAATTAGCATTTAGTCTAAGTTCCCATTACTATTCAAGCTTAATTAAAACACTGACTAGTCAGTTCTGAATATTCCATGGAGCAAAACGCTTCTGCCATGAAGTGGTTATATATTCCCCGTCAATAGGTGCGGGACTCTGAACTTCGATAAAAACCTCAATATCACTTACATCAGTGGGAGTATTAGTTTCTTTATTTTCTTTGTCGTAATAGGTCAAATCAAAATCGGTAACTCCCCTGGTTATGTCCGTCTGATCCCCGTTCATGACACGCACCAGTAAGCGGTCATCGGGATTTTTGGTGGCACTTACGCCATTGGTTGTATATTCCCACCGTATCTGATCTTCTGTACCGTTGTCGTCAATATCAGCTTTAAACACGAATTCCGTAGAATCAGCAGTTATAATCTTGGGATCAGAGGCATTGTACCCCACCTTTCGAAAATCATACTCTACAAAGTCGGCGACCGCTCCAATATTGGATTTTGTTATTTGATTCATGGTGGAATAGTCCGACTCGCTGGCCATTCGCGTATTCAAAGTAAGAATACCCAACAGCAAAAGTCCCCCGATCACCGTACTTGTAACCATTCCAAGGTTCATGAGAAATCCTTGCCTAGATTTTCATTCAATAAGCGTTTTTTCAGCTGGAGGAGCTGCATATTCATATTACTTATTTTTTTCTGTTGTATCTCAATGATATTGCGCGTAAAAATATTAAACAGCTTCTCCGGTTTACGTCTGAAAAAATTCAGCACCTCATGTCGGTCGAACTTCAGCAGTAATGATTCCTCTTCCGCAACGACGTTTGCAATACGATTATTTTTACTGAACAAAAAGGTTTCCCCCATAAAACTCCCTTCTTTTAACGTGGCCAGCTGAATATTATCCTTCCAGATACAAACACGTCCTTCGGCAATTAAATAGGAAGAATTTACATACTGTTCCTCATTGAGGATGACATCGTCCTGCACATAGTGCTGTTCTTCTCCAAGGTTCAAATAAGCCAGTACATCCTCATTGTGAAAATTCTTCAGCAATTGCGGCGGCTGCTGGAGAAACTTTCGAATATAATCTGGTAATGCTTCCCTGTTTGTGTTACCGTCGTTATTCATATTAACCACTCCATTTCGATACCCAGCATTATGGTGATAATTGAATTACATTATTAATAGTAGCTTTTGACCGTTTGCAACTGAATCGGGGTATCCATATAGGTATTGTTTACCGTTACCGTCATCAGCTTGTGAAAAGTAGTCGAACCGTAGTAACATTGGTCCAGGTCCGACTGTTGCACATAGCAAACTTCAACATCTACCTGGTAATCAACTCCGTTAATATTTTTTGTGACGTTATACCCGTTAAAATCGTCAAAATCATCATAGGGATCTTTTGAGGGATCCGTTCGGCTTTCATCCCATCCGGGTCCGAGACTATACGGACCGGTAAATTGTGCAGGATCATCATCCTCATCAAAGTTCAGCACTCTACCCTCATTAATCAAACTCTGTCCGACAGCCATAGCCACCTGGTCGTATTCATTCTGAATCAGTGCCAGGTCATTAAGAACCATAAAACGGTTCATATTCATCAGAATCAATGAAAAAATGACCATGGCCCCCATTACCTGTATGACTTGAGACATTCCCTGCATAATATCGCCTATTTATTCCTTTCCATTAATGTAAGTAATTTTAGCAGAAATCATAAGAAAGCATTATTCCTCGTCCTCCAGCGTAATAGCGGCCACTTCGTCGAGGGTGGTGACCCCCTCCTTCACTCTTTCCCGTCCGGAGCCGCGTAAACTCAACATCCCGTTATCCATCGCCTTGCGGCGAATGGCGTCTTCGTCGATTTCATCTCCCGACTGCAAAATTGTGTCGCTGATTTCCTGGGTAAAATACAGCGCCTCCATAATAGCCGTTCGGCCCTTGTAGCCGGTATCGTTGCATTTTTCACATCCCACCGCCTCGTAGAAA
>CAJXOW010000036.1 GCA_913057825.1 uncultured Balneolaceae bacterium
GAGGCGCATTTTACCGGATTTTTAACGGGTCAGCAATTGGCCCATGCATATGCCAGTAGCGATGTTTTTCTTTTTCCTTCGGATACTGAAACGTTTGGCAATGTGACCCTGGAAGCGATGTCTTGTGGTTTGCCGGTGGTGGTGGCCGATGCAACCGGAAGCAAGTCACTCGTCGAGCCGGGGGTGAATGGATACCTGGCTACGCCCAGAAAGCCAAAGGAATTTGCCGAATGTGTCATGGAGATACTGAGTGATGACGACAAACGGCTGCAGATGTCAAAGGCGGCCCGTCAAAAAGCGATGGCCTATGACTGGGACAAGGTAAACCAGGACCTGCTAAATAATTATTGGGACGCCTTACAAGAGCCTCGACCCGAACTAAAATTCTAAGGTATTTGGTTTAGGTTTCATGACGAAATCTCCGTTGCGCATTTTGTATGTATCTCACCTGCATCCTCCCAAGAATCGTCCCCTTGAGAATTTGGGAGGTATGCAACGGGTAAGCATGCAGCTGAAGCGTGAATTCGAGCGACGTAAAGATATTCACCTGGATTCAATCATATTGCATGCGCCCTGGAAGGGAATAGGTTGGTACACGGCGGGTTTTCTCGCAAAATTAATAACCACCCTGCCCAAAAAGATCCGTCATTTCGATGCGGATGTGGTCTTATTTTCGTCGATGGTTACGGCCTCCACTGCACTGCTGATTCGAAGTCGGGTATCTGTTCCCCTTGTTACGATTACCCATGGACAGGATGTTACCCTCCCTTCAAAAATTTACCAGGGGCTGGTTCCAGCTGTATTCCGTCGTATAGACGGGGTGATTGCGGTTTCCAGTGCTACCAAAGAAGCCTGTGTGGAACGAGGCATGAAGTCGGATAAAGTAAGGGCGCTGGCTAATGGATTCGATAAGAAAGATCAGGATATTTATCCGGAATACGAAGTTGCACGTAATGAAATAGCGGATGACTGGAATCTTGACCTGGAGCAATCATACTTGCTGTTGACGGTGGGACGGCTGGTTAAAAGAAAAGGGCATGAGCGATTTATCCGACGCGTTTTACCATCAATTAAAAAAACAGTACATTATCTGATCATTGGTGACGGGCCCGAATATAACATGATTGAAAAAGCGATTGAAGACACGGGTCAGTCGAATCGCGTTACACTTGCAGGCCGACAACCCGACGAGATGCTTCGCAGTGCTTACGCGGCATCCGATTTGTTTATCATGCCTAATATTCCAGTTGAAGGAGATATGGAAGGATTTGGGATAGTGTTGCTTGAAGCTAATCTGGCGGAAACACCGGCGGTTGCTTCCGACCTTGAAGGCATTAAGGATGTTATAGAAGAAGGTCAGAACGGGTATCGGATTAAGCCGGAAGATAACCAGGCATTTTCAGCGAAAATTGATGGACTGATATCAGAAGGCAACTTGCGGAATAAGGGCAGACAAGCCCGCCAATTTGTGATTAAACATTTCAGTTGGGAAAAGGTAGCCGGAGCATATATAGAGTTTTTGAGAGAAATTGTACAGAGATCTAAAATTACGTAAATTCACAACGTACCGCGCCGGTCAGAATTTGATTGATCGCAAATATGACCTATATTTGTAACTATTAAGATAATTTTGCCAAGTAGAACAAAGATTGGGAATGGCCGATACTAAACCCGATACTAAAACGAACGACATATTTTCCAAAGCGTACGAGTATACGAAGGTGGAAGAGGTCAAGTCCACCGGCCTTTACCCGTACTTTAAGCCTCTCGAAGCGAATGATGGAACGCTGGTAAAAATTGACGGTAACGAAGTAATAATGGCCGGTTCGAACAATTACCTGGGGCTTACCAATGATGAGCGTACGATTAAGGCAGCTCAAAAAGCACTAAAGGATTATGGTACGGGATGTACCGGGTCCAGGTACTTGAATGGAACGCTGGATTTGCATCTGGAACTGGAGGACAAGCTGGCCGATTTTATGAACAAAGAGGGATGTGTCCTTTTCAGTACCGGATATCAAACCAATGAAGGTTCCATCCAGACCATTGCCGGCCGCCGGGATGTAATATTTTCTGACAAGGATAATCATGCCTGCATCGTAACGGGAACGCTTGTTTCCAACGCCAAGACGTTTAGATTTCAGCATAACGATATGGAACAGTTGCGAAAGCAGCTCGAGCGCAGCGACGAGAAAGCCGGCAAACTTATTGTCAGTGACGGTGTTTTCTCGATGTCGGGCACTATTGCCAAAGTACCGGAGCTGCTGAGTCTCGCACGTGAGTACGGTGCCCGTCTCTACCTGGATGACGCTCATGCCATCGGAGTTATCGGAGACGGTGGACGAGGTTCCGCTTCTTATTACAATCTTTTGGATGAAGTTGACTTGATCAGCGGCACGTTTTCTAAATCTTTTGCTTCTCTCGGCGGTTTTATTGTTGGTGAGGATGATGTCATTGAGTATATTCGCCATAATTCACCCGCGCATATTTTCAGTGCGTCTATGCCTCCTGCTAACGTCGCTACTGTACTGAAAGCATTGGAGATTCTGAAGGAAGAACCCTGGCGGTTGGAGCGACTACGTGAAGTTTCGGACTATATGCGAAAGGAACTCCGCAATATGGGCTTTAATGTCTGGAACAGCGAGACGCCTATTATACCCGTTGTAATCGGGGAGATGTTTGACTGTTTCCAGTTTTGGAAGGATCTGTTTGAAGAAGGCGTCTATGTAAATGCCGTGGTGCCCCCGGCTGTACCTCAGGGTCAATCTCTGGTCCGGTCCAGTTATATGGCTACCCATACCGATGACCAACTGAATCAAATACTGGAAGCTTTCCGTAAAGTGGGCATAAATAACGGCATAATCGATAAAAACGGTCACTCACTGCTCGACATTGACTGACTCTAACTTAGCTAATGGGGAGGGCAAGGTCATTAACGGCGTATCTTTTGTAACTGAAAAAAAAGAACGCAAAGAGTTTCTGAACTTTCCCTACCACCATTATGATTCGGATACTCATTGGGTCCCGCCTCTTTACATGGATCAGAAGAAACTGATCGATACCGACAAGAATCCCTTCTATAATAATGCTGAAATAGCAATGTTTCTGGCAGAGAACAATGGAGTGACGGCCGGTCGTATTGCCGCCATTGTAGATCACCGTTTTAATGAATATCACAATACCAAAACGGGGTTTTTTGGTTTTTTTGAGTGTACAGAGAATCCGCAATTGGCTCGCTGGTTATTCAAGGCGGCTGAAGATTGGCTTAATAGTAAAGGTATGAACAGAGTTTGGGGTCCTGCTAATCCGAGCATGATGGATGAAATCGGGACCTTGGTTGACGGTTTTGATGCATATCCTTCGCTGCTTATGCCCTATAATAAACCCTATTATGATCGGCTGATCCGGGAGGCGGGTTATGACAAACAGATAGACCTGTTGGCCTTTAATCTGAATCAGGATATGGTAGATATCGATCGTTTGCAGCGGGCGGAAAAAATAGTGCGTCACCGTATTCCCGGCTTAAAGTTTCGAAATGTCAATCTGAAAAAAATGGATCGTGAGATCGATATTATTCGAAATATCTTCAATCGGGCCTGGTCCGATAACTGGGGATTTATTCCGTTAACCGAAGAGGAGTTTGAAGATCTTGGAAAGGATTTGAAATTGATTGTAGATGAAGATATTGCATTTATCGTCGAAAAAGACGGGGAGCCGATTGGGTTTTCAATCAGCCTGCCGGATTACAATCAGGTATTTCAGCATATGGATGGCACTCTTTTTCCTACAGGTATTTTCAAACTGCTGTATTACCGGCGACATATCGACCATGTGCGGACGGCTCTAATGGGGATTATTCCCGAATACCAAGGGAAAGGGGTAGATGCCTTGCTGCACCGGCGAACGATTGAAGTGGGCCGGGAAAAGGGGTACTACTCTTCGGAGTTGAGTTGGATATTGGAAAGTAACACTCAAATGATTCGAGTGGCCGAACGTCTGGGAGCGGAGCGGGAAAAAACCTACCGTATGTATACCAAATCTCTTGGGTAAATTAAGAGTTGCAGCTCCAGCAGCTTTTTAATTGCGATGCCGACCGTTAGTTTAGAATGAATCTTATTTCCTGCGGTTATATCATTCAAAGTCAAGTAAGATGCCATAAGTGATACCCGGACCTCGTCGGGAAGATTTACTCAAATAGTGCCGAATATATAGGTTATGTTAATTCATGTAGACTTGTGACCATTGCTATTACACAGTAACCCTTGATCTTGCAAAACCACTATCGGGCTTATCGGTAGGATTTATCCAGTATTATTAAGGAATGTGTTATCAGCGATTCTGGTTGTATTTTATAGAGGTCCTTCAAGAACTTCTTATATCAAGTGTTTTTTGAATTCGAAACGACAGATAGTATTTACTGAATAAATTATTAATTCTGAATTAAACATACAGTATTATGAGTGATTATCGTATTGAAAAGGATTCTATGGGTGAAGTTAAAGTGCCGGCCAATGCCTATTATGGAGCACAGACGCAGCGGGCTGTAAACAACTTTCCAGTCAGTGATTTGCGGTTTAATCGTGCATTTATAGAAGCTATTGGTTTAGTTAAGAAAACTGCAGCTGAAGTGAATAGGGAATTGGGCCGGGTGGATGAGAAGATGGCCGACTGTATACAAAAAGCCGCTCAGGAAGTAGTGGATGGTGAAATGGATGATCAGTTTGTGGTTGATATTTTCCAGACCGGTTCGGGCACTTCCACGAATATGAATGCCAATGAGATTATTGCCAAGCGTGCAAATGAAATAGGTCAAGAAGAATATGGTGAAGATCCGGGCATTCATCCCAATGATCATGTAAACTTCGGACAAAGTTCGAATGACGTTATTCCCTCATCGCTGCGCATTGCCGCACTCTTACAGACCGAGAGAAAATTGATTCCCGCCCTCTGGGAACTCAGCAAGGCGTTCCTGAAAAAAGGCGAGGAGTTTGAAGATGTAGTTAAAACGGGTCGCACCCACTTAATGGATGCCATGCCTGTGACGATAAAACAGGAATTCGGCGGATATGCGCGACAGTTAAAATTGGGTATTGAACGTGTTGAAGATGCGTTGAAGCGAGTAGCTGAACTACCCCAGGGAGGGACAGCAGTCGGTACGGGACTAAACACGGATCCCGACTTCGGTCGCAAGTTCGCCGAAAAATTGTCGCATGCCACCGGCTATGATTTCCACGAAGCGCAGAATCATTTTGAGGCTCAGTCTTCGGTGGATGCTCCGGTTGAGTTAAGCGGTCAATTGAAGACAATAGCCGCCAGTTTGATGAAAATTGCCAACGATCTGCGCTGGATGAATTCGGGGCCCAACAGTGGCATAGGCGAACTTCAGTTGAAAGCGCTCCAACCGGGATCTTCTATTATGCCGGGTAAGGTTAATCCGGTGATTGAAGAGTCTGTTACCCAGGTCTGTGCGCAGGTTATTGGCAATGACAGTGCTGTGTCGGTTGCCGGACAGGCCGGTAATTTTGAGTTAAATGTTATGTTCCCGATTGTTGCACATAATCTTTTGCAGTCGATCGAATTGCTTGCCAATGTGAGCTACAATTTCGCCAGGAAATCGGTAAGTCAGCTTGATGTAAATAAGGAGCGTATCAAGAAGATGGTAGAGAAAAACCCGGTACTCGTCACCGCATTGAATCCTTTGATCGGGTATGATAAGGCCTCGAAAATTGCCAAGAAGGCTTTTACCGAGGAACGGCCGGTGAAGGAAGTGGCGCGTGAAATGACCGATCTTTCCGATGAAGAACTCGATCAGGCCTTAGACCCTATTAAAATGACCCGCGGTGGTTTTATGGAATAGCCGTCTCGGATAATTAATCTTATGAGGGAATTAAAAAACGGTCTTAAGTCCGTTTACAAGCCAAAGGCCTCTCATCCTGCAGTATATCGGGCTAGGTGAGAGGCCTTTTTTAATTGAAGATAGTTGAAAGCAATACCGTGTATTGCATTATTCAACGGCCGTAGTCATCCAGTTAAATCGGTCTTTTCCACGCCCATCCTGTATTCCGGTAATGGTATCGTAGAGTTTCTGGGCGAAGGGACCGATTTTATGATCGTTTATTGTAATCGATTGCCATTTGTGCTGGATTTTACCGACGGGTGATATTACTGCCGCAGTCCCCGTCCCGAAAACTTCTCTCAAGTGGCCGGCTTCTGCTTTTTCAAACACTTCGTCGATGGTTATGGGTCGTTCGTTAACCGTAATGCCCCAGTCACGAGCAAGCTGAATGACAGATCTGCGGGTTATACCGTCAAGGATAGCTCCTTTCAAGGGAGGGGTAACCAGTACGTCATCAATCAGGAAAAAGATATTCATAGTCCCGACTTCCTCAATATAGCGCCGTTCGTTGGCATCCAGCCAGAGAACCTGGGTAAAACCTTTTTGTTTGGCTTTTTTAGCAGGAAGCAAACTGGCGGCATAATTGCCGGGTGTTTTAACGTGTCCAACTCCACCCGGAACAGAACGAGCGTATTTATCCGAGGTGATGAGACTAACCGGGTCAATGCCTTCCTCGTAGTAAGCGCCAACCGGTGAAGTGATGATGAAAAACTGGTAGCTACTGGAAGCCTTAACGGAAAGATAGTTGTCGGTCGCAAATACGAAGGGACGTATGTATAAGGCATTACCCTGTTTCTGCGGCACCCACTGCTGATCCAGTTCAATAAGCTGCTTTAATCCCTCCATGAAAACCTCTTTACTCATTTCCGGTATGCAAAGGCGTTGGCAGGAGCGGTTAAAGCGCTTATGATGCTGTTCCGGTCGAAATATTTTAATGGAACCATCCTGGTTTTTAAATGCTTTTAACCCTTCAAAAACTGCCTGGCCGTAATGCAGGGAGCACATGGCGGGAGAAATTTCAAATGTCCCGTATGGTTTGATCTCGGGTTGTTGCCAGCTTCCATCCTTGTATTGAACAGAAAGCATATGGTCTGAAAAAACTTCTCCAAACCCCGGGTTATCGAGATCTACCTCGTCGACCCGGCTTTTTTCAACCGGCTTCGCATCAATGTTGATGGTGGATGTAGTTTCCTTTTCGTTATGGGCTGTTGTAGCAGTCTTAGGCATTGGTAGTTGATTCCTGTTTCTGATTAATACGATCGATAATAGCGTTACTCATTTCAGCGGTACTGATTACTTTTTCGTTCGAGCCACCGCTTTGCAGGTCGGCCGTTCGATAACCATCGGCCAAAACGTCATAAATTGCTTGTTCGATATCGGTGGCCGCATCATTATTGTCGAAAGAATATCGATACATCAAAGCTGCAGACCCTATAGCTGCCAAAGGATTCGCTTTACCCGAACCGGCAATGTCAGGAGCAGATCCGTGGACGGGTTCGTACATTGCACTGTCTTTACCCAGGCTGGCAGAAGGCAGCATTCCGATAGAACCCGTTAACATGGCGGATTCGTCGCTTAAAATATCACCAAACATATTGCCTGTGAGTATAACATCAAACTGCGATGGATCACGAACCAGCTGCATAGCACAGTTGTCTACCAACATGTGTGAAACCTCAATATCATCGTATTTCCGGGCAACTTGATCCACGGTTTTACGCCAGAGCCTGGAAGTGTCCAGGATGTTTGACTTGTCGACAGAGGTCAGTTTTTTGCGTCGTTTGCGTGCGGCTTTGAAAGCCACCTCTGCAATACGTTCGATTTCGGACGAACGATAGACCATGGTATCCACGGCTCTTTCCCCGAAACTCAGTTTCTCCGTAATTCGAGGTTTCCCAAAGTAAATGCCGCCGGTCAATTCTCTGACGACCAGCAGGTCCACGTTTTCGATTACTTCACGTTTCAAAGTTGACGTCTCGATCAATGGCTCATAAACCCGCACCGGCCGCAAGTTGGTAAAAAGCCCCAATTCATTTCGAAGCTTTAACAGTGCTGCTTCAGGGCGTTTATTTTTGGCAACATCATCCCATTTTGGACCTCCAACTGCACCAAGAAATACCGCGTCGGCCTTTTTGGCTTTATCAAGCACTTCATCGCGGATAGGCACGCCGTGTTCGTCGATACTGGCACCGCCGACGAGATATTCCGTAATATCAATTTCAGTGTTGTAATATTGGCCTATCGCTTTACTGACTTTTAGTGCTTCTCTGGTAACGTCCGGGCCGATTCCATCGCCCGGTAGTGAGACTATGTGGTAAGTAGGCATTATTCAATCATTCCGGTTTTTCGTGCATATTCAAAAATACCACCCGCCATTACAATATCTTCAACGCTTCCGAGGGGACGCAAGTTGTGTGTCTTATTCTGGGTGTGGTTAATGAGGACTTGGTCCTCTTTGTTAATTTCCAGTTCATCATAGGTTTCAATGATCTGGCTGAGATCCTCTTCGCTTTCAAACGGAATGATGAATCCTCCATCCACAGCATTTCGGTAGAAAATCCGGGCGAATGTTGGTGCTATGATCGCTTGTATGCCCGCAATTTGCATGGAAGCGGGAGCATGTTCTCTTGAAGAACCGCAACCGAAGTTGGGTCCGCCGATCACGATATCAAATTCCGATTCAAACTCTCCCTCTTCAACCAGAGGGATGTTTCCCTGGGGGAGACCGGATTGTTTATCCGGGACGCCGGAAAGGGAATAACGTCCGTAAAACTTTTTTTCTTCCGGGTCATCCAGGCTGTACACAAGATGTTCGGCCGGGATGATCTGATCGGTATCTACATTACGACCAACAACAAACGCTTTACCCGTAATAATGGTAGAGGATGGGTCGGTGGTTTCTTTGTCTTTAGTTGCTGTTTGAGCCACAGTTATAAAATCAAGTTTTAGTTAGAAATAAATTTTCTGGGATCGGCAATCGTGCCGGTGACGGCAGAGGCAGCTACTGTATAAGGTGAGGCCAGGTAGACTTCAGCATTTTTTGACCCCATACGGCCGGGATAATTCCGGTTGGTAGACGAGATACACGCCTCCTTGTCTTGAAGCCGACCAAAAGTATCAGAAGGGCCGCCAAGGCAGGCTGCACAAGAGGCGTTACCAATATGACAACCGGCCTGCGTAAAGATTTCGTAGAGCGTCTGACCGTTCACGGTTTCTTCATGAAGTCCATTGGCAATTTCGGTGGTCGCCGGAACTACAAAAGTATCCATCTTCAACTCTCGTCCCTGTATTATCCGGGCGGCTGCCTTAAAGTCCGACAGCTTTCCGCCGGTGCAGGAACCGATGTAGGCCTGGTCAAGTTCGGTGCCTTCAAGTTCTTCGGCTGTTGCCTTATTATCAGGACTGTGAGGTTTGGCAACCATCGGGACGATATCCTCCATATTGTATTCATAAACGCTGTGGTAATCGGCGTCTTTGTCGCTGTATACGGGAGTAAACTCCTTGTCGGTGCGCTTGCGAACATATTCCATAGTGGTTTCGTCCGGATCTACAACACCGTTTTTGCCCCCGGCTTCAATAACCATATTCGTCAGGGTCATGCGTGATTCCATATCCATTTGTTGAACACCGGTTCCGCTGAATTCCATGGTACGATAGGTAGCACCATCGACCCCGATGTCGCCGATGATTTTCAATATCAGGTCTTTGGCCATCAGGTAGTCGGGCATGTCGTCACCGTGAAAGATAAATTTCATCGTTTCAGGAACTTTGACCCAGAGCTTACCGGTACCCATGATGAAAGCTGCGTCCGTATTGCCGATACCCGTGGCAAATTGCCCGAACGCACCGGCTGTGCACGTGTGGGAATCCGTACCGAATAAAATTTCTCCGGGTCGGGTAAAGCCCTCTTCCGGCAGGGCGACGTGACATACGCCTTTGTATTCATCTGTGCCGACGTCATAGAAGTAGGGCAGGTCCTGGTCTGCCGCAAAAGCTCTCAGCTTGTCGACATTTCTATTAGCATACTTGTCTTCGGTAAAAATAAAGTGATCCGGTATGATAACAACCTTTTCCTTGTCCCAGACCCGGGCATCTTTTCCGAACTGCTTTTCGAAAATTCCAATCGACGGCGGGCCGCAAACGTCGTGGGTCATCAGTACATCGACATCAACCCAGACGCTTTCGCCGGGGACTACTTCGGACTTGCCGCTGTGACGTGCAATGATTTTTTCAGTCAGCGTCATTCCCATAATTAAGTACTCCTGTTTCTGTTTTAAATGTTATTGAACTTTCTGGTGTGAGTAAGATTTGGTCGTTTCACTTTCAGAAGCCGTTCTATTCATCTTTTGATCGGACTCCTGATTAATCACGCGTTCAACGAGTTCTATCAGCTCATCTTCACGGACGACTTTCTGATCGTCGCAGAGCTTTGTAAACTTTTGGTAAACGCGCTCGATCTGATCTTCGTTCAATTTATATTTCAGTTCCTTAATACGTTCTTTTAACGCATATCGACCCGAGTGCTTGCCCAGAACGATCTTGTTGCTATTAATTCCGACCGACTGGGGCGTCATAATTTCATACGTCATCGGGTTCTTCAGTACCCCGTGTTGATGGATGCCGGCTTCATGTGCAAAAGCATTTTCACCGACCACTGCCTTGTTGGGTTGAACTTGCTTGCCGGTAACATCGGTAAGGAGCTGACTGGTCGGATAGATTTCCTTTGTGTTGATCGTAGTATAATGATCAAATTCCTGCTGGCGTGTTTGAATTGCCATTACAATCTCCTCGAGCGAAGCGTTACCGGCTCTTTCCCCGATGCCGTTGATGGTACACTCGATTTGCTGGGCACCGTTTCGTATGGCCATCAAAGAATTGGCCACGGCCAGCCCGAGGTCGTCGTGGCAGTGGACACTGATAGTAGCCTGATCGATATTCGGAACGTTTTCCCGAATACCCCGTATCAACTCGCCGAATTCCCACGGAAGTGCATAACCTACGGTGTCAGGTACATTTATGACTTTGGCTCCGGCATTGATGACCTCCGTAAAAATTTCATAGAGAAACTCCGGATCGCTGCGTGAAGCATCCTCGGCCGAAAATTCAACTTCCTCACATAATGAGGAAGCATATTCAACCGCCTCGACCGCATATTCCAAGACCTGCTGCCTGGATTTTTGCAGCTTATGTTCCATGTGGATATCGGAAGTGGCTATAAACGTATGAATACGTGGATGAGCCGCTTTTTCCAAGGCATCGGCAGCACGTTGAATGTCGGGCTTACGTGTTCGACAAAGTCCCGCGACACTGCAATTTTGAACCTCGTTGGAAATCGCTTTAACGGTTTTAAAATCGCCTTCGGAGGAAATCGGAAAACCGGCTTCGATAACATCTACCTGTAGACGCTCTAGTTGCAGGGCCAGCTTAACTTTTTCCTCTTGGTTCATGCTGTACCCGGGAGATTGCTCCCCGTCGCGCAAGGTAGTATCGAAAATTTGAATGCGGTCTTCCATGATTTCAGTGATGTTTTGTATTTAAGGATCAATCGTTGAATTTCCGTCTAACAAGACGGTTAATGATTATGCGTTTTATTCTTCTTCTACTTCTGATTTAGCGGTTTCGAGCTTCTGCTGATTACCGCCCGGTTTACGGTCGGTTTGTTTTGCCATGTAGTAACATACGCTATCGCTGAGCGCCTGCCAGCTTGCTTCAATAATATTGGATGAAACTCCGATGGTGCCCCAATTCGTGTATTCGTTGGCTGAATCGATCAGAACGCGTACATTGGCGCTGGTTCCATCTTTTTCATTCAAAACCCGTACTTTGTAGTCCGTAAGCTGCATTTTGCTGATTTCGGGATAGAACTTGTAAAGTGCTTTTCGCAGAGCCTGGTCCAAGGCATGAACCGGCCCATTTCCCTCGGCTGCACTGTGTTCGGTTTGCCCGTCCACATTGACCCGAATAGTAGCTTCGGAACGGGTCTGTTCGGATGCATTTTTCTCGATAATCACCCGAAAACCTTCCAGTTGAAAATAATCGGACCAGTTTTCCGTGATTTTGTTGATTAATAATTCGAAGGATGCATCGGCCGCTTCAAACTGGTATCCCTTATTTTCGAGTTCTTTGAGGCGTTCAACAATTTCGGGTACTCTTTCACGGTATTGATCCAGGTCAATGCCCAATTCTTCGGCCTTATAAGAAATGTTGCTTTTGCCGGAGAGATCGGATACCAGGACCCGTCGTTTGTTTCCAACCTGCTCGGGTTCAATATGCTCGTAGGTTGTGGCATTTTTCATTACAGCGCTGACGTGAACCCCTCCTTTGTGGGCAAATGCGCTGTTGCCGACATAGGGCATGCGGTTGGAATGAGCCAGATTTGCCAGTTCGCTGACGAAGTGAGACAACGAGGTTAAACGGGATACCTGTTCGTTCGGGATGCATTCAAACCCCATCTTTAATTGAAGATTGGGAATAACCGCACACAGGTTTGCATTTCCGCACCGTTCCCCGTAGCCATTCACCGTACCCTGCACATGGCGGCACCCATGCTCAATGGCGCTAAGTGTATTGGCTGTTGCCAGGTCTCCGTCGTTGTGAGCATGTATGCCCAGGGGAGTATCCACTTCTTCGCGAACTTCGTCGATGATGCGACTCATCTCATGGGGAAGCGTACCGCCATTGGTGTCGCACAAAACCAATACATCTGCGCCGGCATTTGCTGCAGCCTTTATAGTTTGCAGGGCATAGCCGGAATCATCTTTGTAGCCGTCAAAGAAATGTTCGGCATCATATATAACTTCTTTGTCATGTTCCTTGAGAAATGCTACAGAATTGGATATCAGATCCAGGTTTTCCTGCCGGGATATCTTGAGAGCCTCCTCGACATGAAGCGTCCAGGACTTGCCGAAGATACTGATAGCCGGAGTTTCAGCACTGATGAGGGACTGAAGGTTCTCGTCTTCCTCGGCGCTGTGACCGCACCGTTGAGTACTGCCGAATGCGACCAGTTTGGCGTGCTGAAATTCCCGGGATTTCGCCCTTTCAAAGAAATCCATATCCTTGGGATTGGATCCCGGCCATCCCCCTTCGATATAATCGATCCCCGCCTGGTCCAGTCGATGGGCAATGCGCAGCTTGTCCTCAACCGAGAAAGCTACTTTCTCGCCCTGGGTTCCGTCCCGAAGCGTGGTATCGAATATGTGTATTTTTTCTGCAGCCATAAGGTGAAAGTTATAGGTCGTTATTCTTCGTCCGATATCCAGTTGAACATTTGACGCAGTTCCTGTCCAACCTGCTCGATTTCAAGCTCATTATGTATCCTTCGCTGGGCATCAAGCGATGGGCGGCCGGCTTTGTTTTCCAGAATCCAGTCTTTGGCAAAAGCACCGTCCTGGATATCCTCCAACACTTCCTGCATACGTTCCCGTGTTGTTTCATCAATAATTTTAGGTCCGCGAGACATGCCGCCGTATTCAGCGGTATCACTGACAGAATCATACATACGCGTTATGCCGCCTTCATAGAGCAGATCGACAATCAATTTCAATTCATGCAAGCATTCGAAATAGGCAATTTCAGGCTGATAGCCGGCATCAACCAATGTCTCAAAGGCATTCTTGATAAGCTCAGAAGTCCCGCCGCAAAGCACCACTT
The DNA here is from genome assembly GCA_913057825.1 of uncultured Balneolaceae bacterium. GTDB lineage: Bacteria > Bacteroidota > Rhodothermia > Balneolales > Balneolaceae > CAJXOW01. The sequence goes on from CAJXOW010000036.1 coordinate 13,550, forward strand.
GTTCTCCGAAGAGATCCGTTTCTGTTTCTTCCTGGAACGTCGTTTCAATTACTCCGGCGTTAGTACCTCCGATTCCTTTGGCATAAGCGAGAGCAATATCCTTGGCTTCACCTGTGTAATCCTGGTATATCGCCATCAGGCAAGGCACGCCGGCTCCTTCAGCATATACGCGTCGAACCAGGTGACCGGGTCCTTTCGGGGCTACCATAAAAACATCTACATCTTCTTCGGGCTTTATCTGGTTGTAATGAATATTGAATCCATGTGCAAAAACCAGGGCATTGCCGGCGTTCAGGTTGGGTTTGATCTGGTCTTTATAGACATCCGCCTGATTCTGATCGGGAATCAATACCATGATGATATCACCTTTTTGAGCAGCTTCCGCAGTTTCGAGCACTTTAAGCCCTTCTGCCTCGGCTTCCTCGCGCGAAGAACTTCCTTTGCGGAGACCGACGACAACATCAACCCCGGAGTCTTTCAAATTCAATGCGTGCGCGTGTCCCTGGCTTCCATAGCCAATGACCGCCACAGTTTTGTCATTGAGTTTACTTAGATCAGCATCGTTATCGTAATACGTTGTTACAGCCATGAATAATTATTTTTAAAGGTTGGTTTAGGATTTAATCAGGTAATAGTGATGTTCGTTGTAACATTGTTAAAATCAAAAGTGTCAAGTGGATCCCTGGAACTCGCGTTTCAGGGCTACGCTGCCGGTCCGGGCTACCTCCACAATTCCAAATTGACGGAGCATGCCAATCGAGGCGTCAACCTTGTCCTGGTTTCCGGTAATCTCAATCGTCAATTTCTCCGGGCTGATGTCGATGATTTTAGCCCGAAATACATTGACAATCTGCATTATTTCGGAACGGGAAGAAGGCGGTGCATATACTTTGATTAATGCCAATTCCCGTTCGACAAGGGGCTCATAGGTCAGGTCCGTAACCTTGTGAACATCAACTATTTTATGAAGTTGTTTGGTGATTTGCTCAATGATTTGCTCATCGCCATGCGTGGTAATCGTGATGCGCGCCAGCCCCGGTTCCTGTCCGTGACCAAAACTGATGCTGTCAATTTCAAACCCTCGCCCGCTGAATAATCCGACGATACGGGAGAGAGCGTTGAAATTGTGTTCCACCAGTACAGAGATCGTATGTTTCGGAGATTCATTCTTTTCTCCATTGTTCTGTGCGTTATTCGCCATGTCGGTTTTTTGTTGGTTATTCTTCATCACTTTCGATCATTTCGTAAAGTGCGGCCCCGGAAGGTACCATGGGATAGCAGTTGGCTTCTTCATCGACGACAAAATCCATCACTACGGGACGGTCGTCTACTTTCATGGCTTTTTCCAGCATGGGATCCACTTCTTCCGGCGTGGTCGCACGCAGGCCAACGGCCCCGTAACTTTCAGCCATTTTTACAAAATCAGGGTTTGCACTTTTCATCGTGGAGTGGCTGTAGCGCTTTTCATAAAACAGTTCTTGCCACTGCCGCACCATGCCAAGATACCCGTTGTTCATAATGGCAATCTTGATGGGAAGTTGATATTCAACGGCTGTGGCCAGCTCATAGGAAGTCATCTGAAATCCGCCATCACCCGTTATGCAAAGCACTTCGCGATCGGGGTTGCCGACGGCTGCTCCCATAGCAGCAGGGAAGCCATATCCCATAGTGCCCAGTCCGCCAGATGAAAGCATGGAGCGCGGGTAATTAAATGTATAGTGCTGGGCAGCCCACATTTGGTGCTGACCAACATCCGCTACGACAATAGCTTCTCCTTTGGTAGCCTCCGACAGCTTCTCTATCATATATTGAGGCATAATCACTCCATCTTTCTGCGGCACTTCCAGAGGATGCTCCTCTTGCCACTTGTTCAGCGTTTCCCACCATTCATCCACCTCCGGCTGACGCATGTATTTTTCCAGGGTGGGGAGTACATTTTTGACATCGCCTACAATCGGGATATCCACCGGGACATTTTTAGATATGCATGCCGGGTCAATATCTATATGAATTTTCTTCGATTTGGGCGAGAATCCGTCCAATCGTCCCGTAACCCGATCATCAAAACGGGCACCAATGGCCACCAGTACATCACATTCGGTCGTAGCCATGTTGGCGTACCAGGTGCCATGCATGCCCAGCATTCCGAGCGATTGGGATTTGCTCTCCGGGAAAGTGCCCAGCCCCATCAAGGTGGTGGTGACCGGGATATTGTACTTTTCAGCAAGTTTTGTCAATTCTTTTGAAGCATCGCCCAGGGTAACACCGCCTCCCACATAAAAGAGCGGACGCTCGGCCTCTGAAATCATATTGGCGGCTTTCGCAATCTGGGTTTCATGTCCCTTGGTAACCGGTTTGTAACTCGGCAATTCCACGGAGTCAATGCCGCGAAATTGAGCTTTCTGTTTGATCATGTCTTTGGGAAGGTCCACAACAACCGGCCCGGGCCGTCCGGAATTGGCAATATGAAAAGCCTCATGTATAACTTTTTCCAGGTTGCTCACGTCTTTAACAAGATAGCTGTGTTTGGTAATGGGCCGTGTAATACCGACTATATCCGCTTCCTGGAAGGCGTCATTCCCGATCAAGTCAGTCGGAACCTGTCCGGTGAATACCACCAGCGGGATAGAATCCATCGAAGCCGTCGCAATACCGGTCACCGTATTTGTACCGCCCGGTCCGGAAGTGGCAAGTACGACGCCCGTTTTACCGGTTGAACGGGCATATCCATCGGCTGCATGCGTACCGGCTTGTTCGTGCCGGACCAATATATGATTGATTTTTGTTTCATCATACAGGGTATTGTAAATATCCAGCACAGCTCCACCGGGATATCCGAAAATAGTGTCTACTCCAACATCCCTTAGGGTTTCCACAAAAATTTCATGTCCGGCCATCTCACGGGATGAACCAGCTTCATTCTGAGCTTGTTGTTCAGTTTTGACTTCCTGGGATTCGGTTGATTCTTTCATAATGACATTTGTGGATTGATGGATTCGTAGAGATTTCCCAGAGGAGAACCCTGTTTGAGACAACAATCATAAGTAGTAGGGGAACCCTCTGGCCGGTGGTTAGTTATTAATGATTAGAATTAGGCCAATAATAGAAATCGTCTGTAATAGTCCCAGTAGGACTAGGGCAGAGGGTTTATTTAGTATCGAAAGGTTGGGTAAGGAGCGTACAACAGAGGAGGGCAGTGCAGCAGTTCGCGCAGCGGTATCATTAAAGGCGGGTTTCATACCGGGCCCTTGTGATGAGGGACAGGAAACCGCGACTGCACTAGCTGTTTTATTTGTATTTGTTGTGATCAATAGTAAGTTCTTTTCAAAAATCGATTCTCTGCTGTACGGCGCTAAAAAGTTACCCAGATATATAAACAATACTGTGTTGTTTGTCAAGCATAATTTTTCATAAATTCAGGAGAGCGGTCGCCGGCTCGAATGATTCGAGCCTGCGGGCTCAACGCTCCAGGCTCCAGGATGCTAAATGGGAGCTAAGAACTACTGTTGTATGTTACCTGTGATGAATACCTGGAGTTGCGTTTTGACAAATTTGTTTTATAATCCATAGTCGCTTCAGATCGAATATGCAGCGACAAGACGGTGTTGCAAGTTTTAAGTCGAGCATGGAGCCTGGAGCATGGAGCCTGGAGCATGGAGCCCTTTAACTATTCTTAACCATTTATTATTCGGAAACTTTATGAGCGATAAAAAATTAAATAAATACAGTTCGAGATTAACCCAGCGCAGGTCGCAGGTTGGGTCCCAGGCCATGTTGTATGGGGTGGGATTGGATGATAACGATATGAATAAACCCCAAATCGGCATTGCGAGTACCGGTTGGGAGGGCAATCCCTGTAATATGCATTTAAACGGGTTGGCACAGCATATTAAGCAAAGTACGCAGAATAGTGACCTGATTGGCTTTATTTTTCATACGATCGGGGTGAGCGACGGAATTTCGATGGGTACTCAAGGTATGAAGTTTTCGCTGCCTTCTCGTGAAGTAATAGCCGACTCCATCGAGACGGTAATGAATGCCCAGTGGTATGATGGAAACATTTCGGTAGTAGGTTGCGACAAAAATATGCCGGGAGCTGTTATTGCCATGGCGAGATTTAATCGGCCCAGCATCATGGTATACGGGGGGACTATTCGCCCCGGTTGTTATGAAGGAGAAAAGCTGGATATCGTTTCAGCATTTGAATCATATGGCAAGTACATCTCCAAAGAAATTGACGAAGAAAAACTTAATAATGTATTGCGCAATGCGTGTCCGGGTGCGGGCGCATGCGGCGGTATGTATACGGCCAATACGATGGCTTCTGCAATTGAAACGATGGGATTGAGTCTGCCTTACAGCTCGTCTATTCCCGCTACACACGAGGATAAAATCAAGGAGTGCGAACAGGCGGGGCAGGCCATGCGTCACCTGCTGGAAGAAGATATCAAGCCGCGGGATATTATGACCAAAAAAGCTTTTGAAAATGCAATCACGATGGTCACGATACTAGGGGGATCCACAAATGCTGTGTTGCACCTGTTGGCCATGGCTCGTGCAGCAGAGGTCGATCTGACAATCGACGATTTTCAGCGTATTAGCAATGAAACTCCTTACCTGGCCGATTTGAAACCGAGTGGGCAGTACCTGATGGAAGATCTCTATAATATCGGCGGAGTGCCGGGTGTTCAAAAAATGTTGTTGAAGGAGGGTTACTTGCACGGTGATTGCTTGACGGTAACCGGGCATACCCTCGAAGAAAATGTTGCAGATTTACCGGGATTGGATGAAGATCAGCAGATTATGGCTTCTTTCGATCAACCTATTAAGAAAACGGGTCACCTGGAGATTTTGTACGGCGATCTTGCTCCAAAAGGATCCGTTGCCAAGATTACCGGAAAGGAAGGAGAATGGTTCAAGGGACCGGCCCGCGTTTTCAACTCGGAGGAAGAAAGCCTGGAAGCTATTGAAAATGGTAAAGTCCAGGAAGGGGATGTCGTGGTAATACGGTACGAGGGACCCAAAGGCGGTCCTGGAATGCGCGAGATGCTTCAGATAACGGCTGCAATTATGGGAGCTGGTCTTGGAGATTCGGTGGCTTTGATTACCGATGGACGCTTTTCGGGCGGTACCCACGGTTTCGTGATTGGTCATATTACACCGGAAGCCCAGGTTGGTGGCCCGATAGGTCTTCTGGAGGATGGTGATATTATTACCATCGATGCGGTTAACCGCATGATTTCGGTGGAGTGGGATGAAGAAGAGTTCGAAAAAAGAAAAAATAAATGGGAGCAACCACCTCTGCGGGTTAACAGTGGTTCGCTTTATAAATATGCCCGACTGGTTTCTAATGCTTCGGAAGGAGCAGTAACGGATGCACCCGACCGGGATGAAGCAAAGCCCGCTGAAGCAGATGAAACGATTACAAGCCCGATCGATTCTTAGATTTTATAGCCATTTAGCCCGCATTTCTCACAAGTAATTTTTTGTAAATTGTCATGTTGCTTTGAAGTCGGTTCTTAACTTCAACAATTAATTGAAATTTTTGAAACAGTTTGTCCCAACGCTGCGAAATTTGCTCGTCTGCGGCGTTAACGGAACGACCGGCTTGATCGATGTACTACTGTACATCTCCTGCGCCGCCGCCCCGTCGCCTTGCAGACGAACAAATTTCTTGGTGAGAAGTGCGGGTTAGGCTGGTACCAATTTTTGTAAATGGCTGCTGATACTATTATAATTTCAGTAGAGAAAGGATGATTTTTGAGGGCGATTGTCTGTATAACTTTAACTACTATTTATGGGACAGGCAGAATTAACTACCTCTACGGGAAAACAGTCTCTAAGTCAAGATGAAGTTCAAACCATTTTGGATGACTATGAGCTGGCTGTTAAAAGTAGAGAAGCTTCTTTACTGGGTCGAAAGGAAGTGCTGACCGGGAAAGCAAAGTTTGGAATTTTTGGTGACGGGAAAGAGTTGCCTCAAATTGCCAAAGCCAAGTTTTTCGAAGAAGGCGATTGGCGATCGGGGTATTATCGCGACCAAACGTTGATGCTGGCGATTGGCGAGCTAACCCTTAAACAGTTTTTCGCTCAGCTATACGGGCATCCCGACGAAGAGGCGGATCCATCGTCAGCCGGCCGCCAGATGAATAACCATTTTGCCACCCGATACCTTGATAAAGACGGAAATTGGAAATCCCAGGTCGATCGAAAAAACAGTTCAGCAGATATTTCTCCCGTTAGCGGTCAAATGGGACGGATGCTGGGACTCGGTCTTGCTTCCCGGGTCTACCGTGAGCGTGAAGAGCTCGATCTGGAGAATAAATTTTCCCGAAACGGCAGAGAAGTGGTATTCGGAACGATAGGTGATTCAAGTACGTCAGAGGGTATTTTCTGGGAAGCTCTTAATGCAGCGGGGGTGTTGCAGATCCCGATGGTTCTTTCAGTTTGGGATGATGGATACGGGATTTCAGTTCCCAAGTCCTACCAAACAACCAAACAGAGTATCTCGGCAATTCTGAAGGGGTTTCAGCGTACCAAAAAGCAAGAGGGGCTCGAGGTCTTGTCAGTCAAGGGGTGGAACTACAATGATTTGATTAAAACGTATCATGAAGCATCTCAATTGGCCCGTGAAGAGCACGTACCGGTCGTTGTTCATGTGGAGGAATTAACTCAGCCCCAGGGACATTCTACATCGGGATCCCATGAGCGGTATAAAAATGATGAACGACTTGAATGGGAACGGGAGCATGATTGCAACAAGCGGATGCGTGCCTGGATCCTGAAAAAGGACTTTGCTACGGAGCAGGAGCTTGAAGAGATTGAGAAACGAGCAAAAAACCAGGCCAGTAAAGCCAAAAGGGAAGCATGGAATGAGATACGAGCACCCATTAACAAAGAGATTGAACAAGTCAACGCTCTGATAGATAATTTGCGATCAGAATCGAGTCAATCCGATCAACTGTCGGCTGTTCTGAATGAACTCGACCAGGTAATGACGCCGGGCCGAAAAGATATCATGGAAACTGCTAAAAAAGCAGCTCGGATTGTTCGTGATGAAGATATTGAAGCCAGAGATGACCTGGTGGAGTGGGTGCGGGAATATCAAAAGAGTAATGATCATAAGTATGACTCCCACATTTATAGCAATTCTGATAAGAGCCCCCTACGTATTGACGGCACTCCCCCCGAATACAGCGATGATGCGGAAGAAGTAGATGGTCGCGTGGTTCTGAGGGATAATTTTGATATGCTGTTAAAAGAGTTTCCGGAAGTATCTATTTTTGGTGAGGACACCGGACGGTTGGGGGGCGTGAATCTCGGTCTTGAAGGGCTCCAGGAAAAATATGGCGAGTTGCGGGTTGGTGATACGGGCATTCGGGAAGCATCTATCGTCGGACAGGGAATCGGGATGGCGATGCGGGGCTTACGGCCCATTGCTGAAATCCAGTATCTTGATTATTTGTTGTTTGCTTATCAGATTATGAGCGATGATATGTCCACGGTTCATTACCGGACTAAAGGGGGGCAGAAAGCGCCTCTAATTGTACGGACAAGGGGACATCGACTGGAAGGCATCTGGCATTCAGGTTCGCCCCTGGGAATTCTTATTCATGGTATGCGGGGCATACATATTTGCGTACCTCGCAATCTGACACAGGCTGCCGGATTTTATAATACCTTGCTACGGGGCGATGATCCCGCCCTGATAATTGAACCATTGAACGCATACCGACTAAAAGAAAAACGCCCAAGTAACTTAGGGGAATTTACTATTCCGTTGGGAGTCCCGGAAATCGTAAGAGAGGGAAGTGATATAACGGTGGTCTCGTATGGATCCACATTGAACATCGCTCAAAGGGTTTGCGCAGATTTGCAGGAAGTGGACATATCCGTTGAACTGGTTGATGTCCGAACCCTGCTTCCCTTTGACCGGGAGCATCGAATTGTTGAATCTCTCAAGAAAACTAATCGCGTACTGTTTCTTGACGAGGACATGCCGGGGGCGGCAACCGGTTTTATGATGCAAAAAGTATTGGATGCACAGGGAGGATATTTCTATCTCGATTCGGCTCCCCAGATCTTATCTGCCAAACCACACCGGCCGGCCTACGGTTCCGATGGGGATTACTTTTCGAAACCAAATGCCGAGGATATCTTCGACAAAATTTATTCAATTATGAATGAGGCAGATCCAAAGAAGTATCCGGATATTTTTTAGGCTCCATGCTCCAGGCTCCACGTGTATTCGAGTTCGCAATGTATTTTTGTATATACACACTAACAATACCTGCTGGAATGCACGTGGAGCCTGGAGCGTGGTGCCTAAAAAATCAAATCCACCAAAATAAAGAGCCAGATAACAGGAAGGTAGACAAACGAAGAGAACATCAATTGTTTGGCGTTATTTTTTGAACGAGACAGGGCGAAACGGATGCCGTAGTAGAGGTAGGCCAGCGTCGTCAGCATTCCGCCGATGAGATATATCATGCCCGCCATATTGATTGCGTATAGTGCGTAGACGACCGGCAGCAGGAGGCCCAGGAACAGCAGCACAAATCCGGCTGTTTTATACCCTTTTTCATCATTGCGGGGAAGCATATTAAAGCCTGCATTTTGATAGTCATCACTGCACAGCCAAGCAATTGCCAGTACGTGGGGAACTTGCCAAAGGAACACAATGCCGAATAGAATCCAGACGCCGGGCTCCATTAAAGAAGCACCCGTCGCGGCCCAACCTCCCACCGGTGGCAGAGCCCCCGGAATGGCGCCTATAATCATATTAATAAAACTAACCCGTTTCATGGGAGTGTAGACCCCTAAATAAATCGCCGTAGTCAGTATGGAGATCAGTCCCGCTATCCAGTTAACCATCAGGACCAGGTAAATTAATCCCCCGAAAATAAGTATAAGCGAGAAAGTGAGCCCTTCACGGGGCGTGATGCGATTTTCAGGCAGGGGACGGGAGTTGGTGCGATTCATCAAGCGGTCAAGTTTGCGCTCGATAAACTGGTTATGAGCAGCCGTACCCGCAGCAATCAGATAGGTGCCGAAGACCGCGTGAAACAGGAGGGAGTAAGAAAAACTACCGGTTGATCCAATCAAAAATCCCATAAGCATGCTGGCCACCACCGTAAAGGTGATACCTGGCTTGGTCATTTCATAGTAAGCAACCCATTTTCCGGTTGCCAGATAGTTTGATATATATTTAACCGAAGACCGCATGCTTCTTAACATTCACCTCACATCATTATCAATCAATACGTTAAGTTTGAACCAGGTTAAAAGCCCGGCAGGCAACCTCCTTACGATACCCAGCGTTAAAGGATATCAAATTAAGTTTGTTTTCTGGCCAGTACCGTTGAAAATCGGTCAAAAGGTAGCTATAAGATTTTCTCTGTAAGCAATATCCAAAAGCGAAAGCCCTATTAATAGGAAGACAAATAATACAGAAAGTATCAAGAGCATGGAATTAAACTTTCGATCCCAATAAAGCTCCATGAAAAAGGCGGCGACCAGGCTCGCTTTGCCGAAAGCTATGAGTAATGCAACAACAATGTTAAATGGGCTTGGGATATGAATATAAGCGACAGCTACTGTAAGTGCAGTCAATACCATCAATCCGCCGCCGACGGCAAAGAGTTGTTTTTTGGATGGGATATGATGTAAGTCCATGATCGTCTTAAACCGTTTTTACGTGTAATTTTAACCGATTAGGTAGAATAAAGGAAATAAAAAGATCCAGATGATATCTACAAGGTGCCAGTATAAACCGGTTATTTCCACAGGGTTATAATACTGGCTGTGATACTTGCCTTTGGAAGCTCCGATAATAAGCCAGATCATTAGTCCAATTCCGATAACTACGTGTAATCCGTGCATCCCCGTCATCACGTAATATAGACTGAAAAATATGGGAGCCTTGGGATGCTCAATTCCTTCAAACGCATAAAATTCACCCGGAAAAATTCCGAGATGAAACTTGTGGGTCCACTCGAAGTATTTAATCACCATAAAGACACAAGCGAGTAGAATCGTCCCTGCAAGATATATAATCTGTTGTCGCTGGTAGTCGAGTTTCGCGGCTCGTATAGCCAAAGCCACTGTCAAACTACTTAAAATAAGTACTACCGTATTAACAGTTCCCATGATACGATCCAGTTCAGTCGAAGCTTCAGCAAAAAGCTCCGGGTACCAGATACGGTAGATGGCGTAGGCTGCAAACAGGCCGCCAAAGAATAGGATCTCGGTCACGAGGAATATCCACATCCCCATTTTAGCCGTATCCAGTTGTTGGTCGGCATCAATAAAGTGATGATCCACAAATTTATTATGGGTTGTAGCCGATGAGCTCTGAGCCATAAATCAATCGAATTTTACAGGTTAATACGTAAGATGACTATCAGAATTCCTATTTGGTCGCGGTACCCTATGGAATTAACAGAATGCGACCGAGTAACTCAAACACTGAAACGTGTTACTTGGCAGAATCTTGTGCCATTTTATGGATGGCGCTGTCAATGGGGATATGATAGACCTCTTCTTCCGCGTTGACGACTCCGAAAGAGTTGAGCTGGCGGGTACCTTGTTCATTCAACTTTCTGATCTGGTTATAGGTCGTGGTATCCTGTACCTCTTCATTGAGTATAAATGATGAATGCCCGTACATCTCGATCAGGGCGACCAGGAATATCGCAACCATAACGATAATAAAACCCGTCCAGAAAAACAGGCGCTTGTAATTTAATTCATCCTCCATTACGCCATGTTTTACGGAACGAACAAACTCTTTGTCCTGAGAAGTAACTTCGACTTCTTCGGATTGTTGCGATTGTTTTTCGTTATCAGCCATAATTATAACTCGTTTTCAAGCGATGTTTGCCACGTTTTTAGTCCAGCCAGCGATCAATATAAATTATAAATGTTTATTTACCGATTGTTCGAGTAATGGGTCGTTCTCGGGAATTATTTTATGCTTACGAAACTTGTTGAAGAACAAGCCGAAAAAGATTCCACCAAGACCCAGGAAGGTCGTCACATCCATCCAGTTGATGCTATAGCCGTGTTCTTTAAGCAGCGGCATGACCAGCCACGACAGTTCAAAAAAGTGTACGGCCAGGATCAAAATGGAAATCGGGATAACTACATTTTTAATCGACTTCATCTTCTTTGGCAGCAGCACCAGGAACGGAATCAAAAACCGACCGATCAACAAGGCCAGGGCTATACCTTGATAGCCGTGTTCCAGCCGGTGATGAAACCAGACGGTTTCTTCGGGCAGATTCGCATAATAGATCAGCAAATACTGACAAAACGCAATGTAGGCGTAAAAGATGCTGAATCCGAAGAGGAGGATGCCCAGATCATAAATATGGGATCGATTAATCGTTTGCTGCAGTACTCCTTTGCTTTGGAGATAAAATACCATCAAGATCATTACTGCAAAAAAGGCCTGAATGCTCATCGAGAAGAAATACACGGCAAAAATCGTGGAATACCAATGGGGATCCAGGGTCATTAACCAGTCAATGGAAGCAAAGCCAACCGTAATAGCGTAAATAAATATGCCGGGTCCGCTGGTACGTCTGAGCAGCGTTTGGAGGCCCCAGTCGCCCGTTTCATCCATTTTGACCGAATTCTTATGCAACCGATAACTCAAAAATCCCCATATACCAAAGTATATAAATTGTCGTACTACAAAGAAGGTCGAGTTGAGCCAGGGAGTTTTACCCTGCAAAACGGGATCATGAGCTACCGCACTATGGTGAGTCCAGTGATAAAGGGTATGCATTCCGAAAAGGACCGGGATCAGGAAGATGGCCCAGGGAAGAATATTGTAGGAGAGTGTTTCGGGAATGCGACGTACCACGACGCTCCACGATGATCGGGTTACATGCTGAAGCATAACAAAGAAAAGGGCAGCCAGGGCGATACTCATGTAGAAAACCCAGCTGGTCAGATAAGAGAAGAAAAACTGGTCATGATTCAGAAAATATCCGATTGCACTGGCTATTAAGCCCACAACACCGGTAGCAATCAGGCCCCGTGTGGGATTCACCTGGTCCGGAAGGGTAAGACGGTCTTTAATATCAACTTGACTCATATGAAAGTGGTTCTGGGTTTTTAACTTTTCCGGAAAATGCTTACGGTTTATTCAATGGTTTTAAGGTACTCGACTATAGATTGAATGTCTGCCTCACTCATGCCCCCTGATACATTCGGCATAACAGGTTGATAGCCCTGCACGATTTTAGCGCCCGGATTGGTGATCGATTCTTTTAAGTAAGCTTCGTCGGCCGTTACGGTTTCGCCATTATCCAGGGTCACCTCATGTTCATAAAGGCCTTTAAGCGAAGGGCCAACTCCTTTTGTCCCATCAAGTGAGTGACAAGAACCGCAGGCGTTTTGAGCAAACAGCTTTTTGCCTCGCTCGACCGAAACTTCGGCCGGTGCCTTTTCCTGCTTGGCTTTTTTAGCTTCTGCTGCTTGCTGTTGTTCCTTGTAAGCCGACATCAGACTGTCGGTGGATACCTGCATTTGAGCCACTTCTTCTTTGCTTGCATATTGACTGCGTTGCAGGGCTCTCACATATGCTACGATAGCCCACCGGTCACGTACCGAAATCTGGGTCGCATAGCTGGGCATATTCCGTACGCCATCTGCAATTGAGCTGTAAATTTGTCCATCCGGCATATCACGCAGCCGCTCCGTATGATATGAGGGAGCGGGAACATAGTTGTAGTCGCCTTCCATAATAATGCCTTTTCCCGCACCGACCTTACCGTGGCAAACCTGACAGTATACTTCATATTGATCTTTCCCCCGGTAAATAAAAGACTTGGTGAGGTCCATGGGATTTTCGGCTACATAGCTGCTGTCTTCATTTAAACCCCGGTAATAAGCACTGTTTAACTTCAATTTGCCCCGGGCCACGGTTCCATCCACCGGTTGACGCATAGCGCGATTGTTAGCGTAAAAAGGGTTCTCCTCCTGGGCTTCGAATCGCCGCTGCTGGTCCATGTTCATCACCGGGTGAATCGGCTGGTGGTTGAATGGTTGACCACGACAGGAAACAAGAAGCATGGCGATAATCGCCAGGCAGAAGAAAGTATGAGATTTAATAAATTTAATAGCAGCTTGCATATTCAAACACTTGTTCAGGTTGCTGTCAATTTGTATAGATGCAAATTAATCATGAATCTCTTCAATATGGGAAGCACCGGCCTCCTCCAGAAGGTCTTTAACCTTTTCCCGCTCAAAGAGGGCATCATCTGATTCGATGCCAATGAAAAAACCATCATCGGTAACCTTGTCAAAGCGATCCGAATTAAAGAGCGGGTTATGGAATTTGGGCAATCCGTTAAGATATAACATTCCAAAAGTGGCTCCGAATGCTGAAAGCAATATGGTTAGCTCAAACGTCACGGGAATAAAAGAAGGTATATCTATATAGGGCTTCCCACTGATATTCATGGGATAGTCATAGCCCATAGTCCAAATCATGAGGAGCAGGGCGCCGCCGGCTCCTATAAGTCCATGCAAGAATACGATCCAACCCAGCGGTGAGTCTTTAAGATTCATGGCTTTTTCCAAGCCGTGAATCGGAAACGGAGTGTAGGCATCGTATTTTTTGTATCCCGACTGTTCAACCTTGCGCGCCGCGTCCACCAGTTCCTTCGGATTGCGGAATTCCGCAAGGATACCGTGCAGGGAATCGCTATGTGTAGATTGCTGAGATTCCATATTGGTTAATCATTATTTGATTTTAACTCATTATCTCCGCTCTTTCCGTGATCGTTTGATCCATTTTCTTCATAATAATGCGGATCGGCCTGCGGCATCACGGCCTTGACTTCTGCAATGGCTATCATGGGGAAAAAGCGCAAGAACAAGAGGAAGAATGTAAAGAATAAACCGAAGGTACCAATGTAAGTCCATATATCTACCCAGGTAGGGGAGTAATAATCCCAGGAAGAGGGCAGAAAGTCGGTCGACAGCGAAGCGACGGCAATCATGAACCGCTCAAACCACATACCAATATTCACAAGGATGGAGATAATAAAGGTGAGTGTCACATTGCGCCGCACGGTCTTGGACCATAAGAAATTCGGGGTTACGACATTACAGAACATCAGGATCCAGAAACCCCAGTCATAAGGACCGACCACATAAAGCTTAAATATGGCCTGTTCGTATATATATCCGCTGTACCAGGCCGTCCAGCCTTCCATCAGATAAGCAAAAGCTACAAGGAGACCTGTGGCCATCATCACAATGTTCATTTTTTCCATGATGTCCACATTCATAATATCTTCCAAGCCATAAATCTTCCGGGCGATAATCATCAATGAAAGTACCATGGCAAAACCCGAGTAAATGGCCCCGGCAACAAAATAGGGAGGGAAAATCGTGCTGTGCCATCCCGGGATAAGAGAAACGGAGAAGTCAAATGAAACTACCGTGTGAACGGAAAGTACCAACGGCGTGGCGAGACCGGCCAGGATCATGTATGCCTTCTCATAATTCCACCAGTCTCTGAAACTACCCGTCCATCCGAGCGAAAATATTCCGTACGTTATTTTTTGAAGCTTCGAAGTGGCTTTATCCCGCAGGGTGGCAAAGTCGGGAATGAGTCCGACGTACCAGAAAAGAACGGAAACAGTGAAATAAGTACTTACTGCAAAGACATCCCATAGCAGGGGACTGGTAAAATTGGGCCACATCGCCATCTGGTTGGGAATGGGGAAAACCCAATATATAAACCAGATACGGCCTACGTGAATAGCGGGAAAGACACCGGCACACATGACGGCAAATATCGTCATGGCCTCGGCGAAACGGTTAATGGCAGTACGCCAGTCTTGTCGGAATAAAAAGAGAATAGCTGATATCAATGTTCCGGCATGACCGATACCGACCCACCAGACGAAGTTGACAATAGCCCAACCCCATCCGGCCGGAACGTTAAGCCCCCAGACGCCCGTACCTTCCCAGAAAAGGTATCCTATGAGAGCCAACATGACTAGAAGAAGTATATTGGCAGCCCCAAATGCCACATACCATAGTGGGGGAGTTTTCTGGAGCGGGGTTTCACATATCATGTCAGTGATATCACCGAAATCATGATCCCCCTTCACCAATGCGGGCTTAGGTACGTATTCGTAAGTGGTACTCATGTGTAGATGGTATTTCTATTTAAGCCAATTCGGGGTTCGGGTTTCTGAGCTTAGCCATGTAAGAGGTCCGCGGACGCGTGTTAAGTTCTTCGAGCAACAGATACGTGCGCTCATTCATTTTTTCTTCCGATACTTCGCTGGTTCGGTCTGTCAAATCGCCAAAGGAGATGGCATCGGTCGGACAAGCCTGTTGGCAGGCAGTTTTGACCATTCCGTCCGGCGGTTTGACCGATCCGGTTTTCTTTTTGGTAATGACTTTGGCTCGGTTAACACGCTGAACACAGTAAGTGCATTTTTCCATGACACCGCGGAAACGAATCGAAACGTCGGGATTCATCGCCATCTGAACAATCTCGGGGTCAGATCCGGACGTCAGGAACTCCTGCGTGTAGTTAAAGAAGTTGAAGCGACGAACTTTATACGGACAGTTATTGGAGCAGTAGCGGGTACCGATGCACCGGTTATAGGTCATCTGGTTCATGCCGTCGTCGCTGTGTGTCGTCGCTGCTACCGGACAAACCTGTTCACAGGGAGCCAATTCGCAATGCATGCAGGGCACCGGTTGGTGATACGCTTCCGGATTTTCCTCGTCATCGCCTTTGAAGTAGCGGTCCGTGCGAATCCAATGCATTTCACGGCCGCGCTTGACTTCTCGCTTTCCGACCACCGGAATGTTGTTTTCAGCCTGGCAGGCAATAGTACAAGTTCCACAACCAATGCAGGCATTCAGATCGATCGACATCCCCCACTGAGGTTCATAATCGGGATACTTCTGCTCGTCAAATAAAGGGATCGCAAATTTCTCGCCCTTCTCCTTGGCGAATTTCTTTCCGGGCAGCTTGGCACCATCGTATGCATTTTCGTAGGAGGCAAAATCCGGATTTTCACGATAATTCTGCAGAGTTGTTTCCCGGATCAACGCCCGTCCCTCCATGCTGTGATGATCCTGGGTATTCGCAATAGAATAGGTTTCATTCAACTTTTTGACCGAAATGTCGTGACGGACGAGGGGACGATCGGTGGTCCTTGCCGGATATGTATTAAAGCCTGCTTGATTGGCTACGCGACCAAGTTTGCTGCGACCCTGACCGACGGTAGTAGTAATACTGTTGTCGGCATGACCGGGTTGTTTCCAGACCGGCAGTTTAATCTGAGTGTCACTGGTAGATATTTGGATCATATCTTCGTTTTCTACACCCAGTTTTTCGGCTGTTGATGGACTCATCAGGGCCACGTTATCCCAGGTGTTCTTAGTCATGGGGCGCGGTAATTCCTGGAGCCATCCATTATTGGCGAATCGACCGTCGTAGATGGTGGTACCGGGTCGAACGACCAATTCAAGGCCGCCATTACTATCTTTCAGATTAGCTGTAAATTGCTGTGCCTGGGAAGCGAAGTCAGCTGCAAGTCGAACCTGTTGTTCAGGAAAATGTCCTTCGGAGTCAACTCCGTCATGCAGGGCGGTTTTCCATTTCTTCTCGAAATTGGTTGAGTAAAAACTTCTCCAGGTTTGGCGAACCAGGTCGTGACCTTTCGTCTGTTCCCCACGACCGATAGCAGCAAGAAACTCCAGCTCACTTTTGCCCGAGTACAGGGGGGCTATAACGGGTTGAATGAGAGTACGTGTTCCGTCGAAAGAGTAACCGTCGCCCCAGGACTCCAGAAAATGGGTTCGGTTGACATGCCAGTTGACTTCACGAGAGGTCTCGTTGTAATAGTTCGAAAGATGAAGGGTGGCCGAAGTATTATTCAGGGCTTCTTTAAAATCAAGGTCGGACGATGCTGTGAAAACCGGGTTGGTACCTATTAGAACCGCAGCGTCGAATTGGCCGTTTTGCATCTCATCAACCATTCGAGCGAACTTAGTACGTTGATTTTCTTCGTCGATATGCGGTACAGCGTGATAGGTGACCGTTGTTCCGTTATTCTGCAATGCGTAGTTGATGGCAGCGACTGCAGCATGGACTTCCGGCGAGTGTTCATTTCCCGCCGTTACCAACGATCGACCGCGGCTGCCAAGGAGTTCATCGGTTAATATCTCGATCCATTGATGCTGTGAAAATTCGTTGCTATACTGACTGAACGCCTCCAAACCGTCAATTTTACGCGATAACTGAGCAGCCAGGGCATAGGTGAACTTGGGCAATTCACTTGACTTCAGCCGCAGCCGATTATCTGCATTGGACCCGGTAAGCGAATAAGTGCTTTCCACCGCATAGAGCCTCGACATATCGCCATCATTGGAGGCTACGGTCCTTCGTTGAGTGTAGCGTCGCAGATCCTGTACGTTGTTTTTATTGGCAGCGGGATTCATGAAATCATCATCCAGTGACACGATAACGTCACATTGATCAAAATGCCGTACGGTGCGGACTTTCTGCCCGAAAGCCAGTTTGTTCCCCTCGAGGCGGTTTTCCTCTCCAAACGGTTCGTATGTGACCCATTCGGCCTCGGGAAATTTATCAAGCACTTCTTCTTTCAGCCGTTGATATGTCGGGGAAGAGTTGGCTTCCGAAATAAAAGCAATACGTTGACTGGTATCTGCAAACTGTTCCTTGCAATATGAAACAAAATCATTCCAGGAAGAACGGTTACCCTGTTTGCGAACGTATCGGGATCGGTCGGGATCATAGAGTCCGAGGACTGCTCCCTGTTGATAAGTATTGGTATTTCCATGGCTGGCAGGGTGAAGGTCATTCCCTTCGATCTTGGTGGGACGCCCCTCATGTGTTTCGACCAATAAACCGGTCAGACTATCTTTAAAAGGCATTGCCGAGGCATAGTAGAGCGGTTCGCCCTGAACCAGATCTTCGGGTTGTTTGGTATAGGGAATGATTTTCTGAACAGGTCTTCGACAGGCAGCGAAACCGGCTAAAGCAATGGAAGCCCCCATCACGCGCAAAAAGCTCCGCCGCGAAACGTCGTCATTCAACTCTGTCGCATTTTCCGGAAACTCGCGCTCCAGGTATTTCTTATACTCCTCGTTCTGAGCCAGCTCGTTCAGGCTCTTCCAGTAATTAGGTTGTTTTTTCTCCGTGCTCATGAATTGATGTAATCGTTGATTACGAATTTGCGGATATCGCCGGAATTAACATGGCCTGTACTTAATAGTGACATCCCTGGCAGTACGTAGGGGGATGAATATTTTGCTTGGTAACCAGACGTTGTCCCATTTTCTTTTGATTCTTCGGATCATAGCCCATCGTCGTTACTTCACTTACCGGTCGAACATATTGTTCAGGGTTGCGATGGCAGTCGAGACACCAGCTCATGCTGAGCGGTTCGGTCTGTCGAACGACCTCCATTTTATCAATCCTACCGTGACAAGACTCGCAGCCTACGCCGACATTTACATGCGCTTTGTGACTGAAATAAGCATAGTCTGGCAGATTGTGAACGCGCACCCATTCAATGGGCTTTCCCGTATCCCAGCTTTCGCGAACCAGTTTCAGGGAGTCACTTCCCGTTTTAACCTGGTCATGGCAATTCATGCATGTTTGTGTGGCCGGCACATTGGCCTGTTTTGAATCAAAAGCCTGCGTATGACAATACTGACAGTCCATTCCGAGTTTCCCAACATGTACCTTGTGGCTGTAAGGTACCGGTTGTTCGGGTTTATACCCTACGTCGGTGTATTCCGGAGAAAAGAAATACCAAACGCCAAATACTGCGGCATTGAGAATAACGATGATGCCGACCAGTAATCGACGCGGGATCCGATCAACCCATTTTGGAAAAATCTGAGCCATGTCGCTCGCTAATTATGTTAATTATTATAGCGTTTTTCAGGTAAACCCCTTCGTTTGCAGAACGAGGAGAATGTATGCAAAATCTTGGTTTTATTGAACCCTGAAAAACTTAATTATCTTATTTAGATTAAATTTAAATTATGAAGGGATGTGGGTTGAGATTATGCTACAACCGATCCATCCATTGTTTTTGACTGCTCAAAACTATAAAATTGCAAGAAGATTTAACAATATTTTTGAGCTTGAGCGTGACAAATTTCAATTATAGATCGAAATTCATTGGACTGAGTCTCGATTTGGCAAATCATATTAGTTTATTTTTATGTTCTACTATTATCTACCCTTGGTAAATGCGGTGCTGAATTTTATTGCAATGAGTCTCCTGCTGGCAGGATTTTACTGGATTAAACGGGGAAGAATTGACTTGCATCTTCGTATGATGCTGTCGGCTTTTTTAACGTCGTTGCTGTTTCTAGTGAGTTATCTGACTTTCCATTATCAAGTGGGGTCCGTAGGATTTGAGGGAAAGGGATGGATTACGTATCCCTACTATTTCATTTTGATTACGCATATAGTGGGGGCAATGGCGATGGTCCCCTTGGTTCCGATAACCCTGTACAGAGCTTATCGCAGAAGGTATGCCAGGCATCGAAGTATCGCTCGTTGGACCTGGCCAATCTGGATTTATGTTTCGCTGACAGGCGTGGTCGTCTACCTGTTTATGTTGTGGACGGGCAGCTATGATAAGCTGATAGCATGACCCGGGTTGTGATTAACAGCCGCCGCCGTAGAAGACGACGGCAGTTAATGGCTTTTTTATTGAATGAAGTTTTCGCCTGCCTCAGGTATGAGCACTTCGGTATCACAGATTTGCTCAACATCCGATTGGAAGTCTTCCGGTTTACCCGTTAGAACCGGGAAGGTACCATAATGAATGGGGACGGCATAGCCGGGATCTATCAAACCGGTCGCATGTGCCGCTTCTTCGGGCCCCATGGTAAAATGGTCTCCCATTGGAACAAAGCAGATATCAGGATCATAAAGCTGACCATACAGTTCAAGATCAGCAAAAATGTTGGTATCCCCGAGATGATAGAGCGTAATATCGTTTTCAAAATGGATGACTAATCCACCCGGATCACCGGCATATTCTCCACCGAAAGACGAGCTGTGATTGGCAGAAGTCAGGGTGACATTAAAATCGTCGTATTCTACCGTACCTCCTTTATTGAAACCAACGGTCTGGTCGTCTGAAACTCCTTTTTTATTAAGAAGACCGGCTAGTTCAACAATACAGGTTACCGTACATCCTGTGCGATTAGCAATTTCGACGGTATCCCCGACATGGTCTTCGTGGCCATGTGTCAATAAAATGTGATCAATATTTTCAGGTTTTTTCCATTCTTCGGGCGTGGTGCCATTCTGGGAAAGAAAAGGGTCGACGAGAATGTTGGTTTCGTTAGGACTGGTTAATTTAAAGGCGGAGTGCCCCAACCAGAAAGCTTCAATTTGTGAATCCATGACAATGAAAATTTTAATTAGAAATTGATACTATTGATTGCGTCACAAAATAAATATCTTAAGTATTCGCTTGATCATAGTTATTGGTTGCTGAAAAACATTTTCCCGTGCCACTTTGCGAATATTCCTTCTATCAATGCATGCGTCAACTGAATACTGAAATTGAGGGTTATAAGTGAAAGTCCACGTCATATAATAAAATTGAATTGCATGAACATCCCCATTATGTTGATCAATTAATAATGGTTGATCAACATTGTATAACATTGTGTCCATCGATTCAGTTTCAAATACAGTACACTTGTTTGGATTTTGATAATTGAATCAATGGAAAGATGGGATACTCGCTTATTTTTAACTTGCTGCGAATAGTGTAAAGAAAAGTTGGGATAATTGGATGGAAGGAGGTTAAGACTGGTTGGAAAAGGCTACGAAATTGAACAATAATCATTCAAAATGGAAGGAGCGTTACATGGCTGAACGAATCAAACTTCATCCGGAAACACCGCATATGAAACGGGTTTTTGAAATTGCAGACTATCTTAAGGAGGGGAAAGTGTTGCTCTTCCCGACTGATAGTCAATATGCGCTGGGATGTTCCTATAAAAACAAGCAGGGGATTAATCGTATTCGACAAATCCGGGATATGGGAAATGATCAGCATTTAAGTCTAATGTGCGATTCCATGTCGGGTACAGCAAAATTCGCTCACATTTCGGATGCGAATTTCAAGGTTATGAAGCGATTAATTCCGGGGCCGTACACCTTTATTCTACCCGCTACCAAAGAGGTGCCCAAGCTGCTGATCCATCCCAAGAAAAAAACGGTCGGTATTCGGGTGCCGGACTATCCCATTGTGAAGAATATCGTCGATCAATTGGGGGAACCATTGCTGGCTATTACCGCCAAGAAGAAAGGCGTTGGGGATGAGGAGCTTCAGGAAATGGAACGTGAACAATTCCTGCGAAAGTTTGAGAAGCTGGTGGATGTGACGATCGATAATCAGCAGGAACTGCCTTCCGTGGGTACCACGGCGATCGATATGACGAC